>CAYPUQ010000247.1:7717-9778 GCA_964413655.1 uncultured Solibacteraceae bacterium
GCCAAAATCGCTTCAAAGCTGCATGAACAGGGCCTTCTGACCCCTTGTCTGGTGCGCGAATGCGCCGGAACTGAGTTGGCATACAATCTTCCCGCGGCTTCCAGCCAGGAAGGAGTTTGCCGGAGAATCAAGGCACGCCGGCCGAGGGACCCGCCGTGCCTTCGCGACCGGCCACGAGCAACATGACCAGGAACCGCGAGCGAGGGGAGGTGGTAGCATGGCAGGAAATCCACCGTGAAAATCGCTCTGCTGCTCGTCCTCATTCGTCTGTGCGCTGATGCGAGCGACCTCTGGCCACAGTTCCGTGGACCGGGCGCGACGGGGGTGGCCGAACAACAGGGCCTGCCCGATTCCTGGGGCCCGGACCGCAACGTCGCGTGGCGGACGCCGATTGCCGGCGATGGATGGTCGTCGCCAGTCGTGGCGGGGGGCCGCATCTTCGTGACCTCGGTCATCAGCGCGAAGTCCAAGGAGGCGCCGAAGCCGGGTTTGTATTTCGGCGGAGAGCGTCCAGCGCCGGACGCCGAGCACCGGTGGGTCGTTTGGGCGATCGATTTCGATTTGGGCCGCGTGTTGTGGCAAACGGAGGTCCACCGCGGGGTTCCTGGCTTCTCACATCATTTGAAGAACACGTTCGCCTCGGAGACGCCGGTGACCGACGGCGAGCACGTGTACGCCTACTTCGGCAACGTGGGGCTGTTCTGTCTGGACATGGCGGGCAAGGTTGTGTGGTCGCGTTCCTGGGGGCCATACAAAACGTACAACGGATGGGGCACGGCCGCTTCGCCGGTGCTGGATGGGGAGCGCCTTTATGTGCAGAACGACAACGAAGAGGAGTCGTTCCTGGCGGCGCTGAATAAGCGCACCGGCAAGGAGATCTGGCGCGCGAAGCGGGACGAACGAACCACTTGGGCGACACCTTACGTCTGGAAGCACGCGCGGCGCATCGAGATCGTGACGGCCGGCGCGCGCCGCATCCGTTCTTATGACCTCGATGGCAAACAGCTCTGGGAACTGAGCGGCATGTCATCGCTCGCCGTGCCGACGCCGTTCGCCGGCGACGGACTCCTCTACGTTTCATCCGGCTATGTCGGCGACCAGGTCCGGCCGGCCTACGCCATCCGGCCGGGCGCTAAGGGTGATATCACTCCCGCGCCGGATAAAACGTCGAACGACTTCGTCGCCTGGAGCCTACCGCAAGGCGGCCCCTACATGCCCTCGCCGCTGGTTTACGGCGGCTACTACTACACGCTCTACGACCGCGGCTTCCTCACCTGCCACGATGCCGAAAGCGGTCGGGAGGTCTACGGGAAGGTGCGGATTGGCGACGCTCCGGTGGGCTTCACGGCTTCGCCATGGGCGTACGGCGGCAAGATTTTTGCCCTGAGCGAAGACGGCGATACGTACGTCATTCGCGCCGGTCCGGATTACGAACTGTTAGGGAAGAACTCGCTCGGTGAATTCTCGATGGCGACGCCGGCGATCGCCCGGGGGAGCCTGATTCTGCGCACGGCTTCACATTTGTATCGAATCGGGCGGCCGTAGCCGTGGCGTACACTGCAAGGAAGGAGACGTTTTGGCGCAGGGGGAAGCGGCGGCGATTCGTGTCGAGGGACTGACGAAACGGTATCCGTCCGGGAACACGGTACTGACTGTCTTTGAGGACTTGAGCTTCGACCTGCTTCGCGGTGAGCAGCTTGCCATTGTCGGTGAAAGCGGGTCGGGCAAATCGACGCTGCTGCATCTCATGGGAGCGCTGGATCATCCAAGTTCAGGGAGGGTCTCTTACGGTGGCAAGGATCTTTTCTCGATGCAACCGGCCGAGTTGGCAGCTTTCCGGAACGAGCACATCGGTTTCGTGTGGCAGCAACAATCCCTGCTGCCGGAGTTCACGGCGGTGGAGAACGTGATGATGCCGCTGCTGATCAGGGGCGCGGTTCCGGGTGAAGCGGCCGGGAAGGCGGCGAAGCGGCTCGATGAGGTTGGCTTGGCCGGGCGCGGACATCACCGGAGTGGCGAGTTGTCGGGCGGCGAGCAGCAGCGCGTCGCGCTGGCGCGCGC
>CAYPUQ010000248.1:0-1371 GCA_964413655.1 uncultured Solibacteraceae bacterium
ACGTATCCAGCGGCCACCGCCGCCACGGCGTGACTGGCCGATATCACGAAGAACAATAGGCCGGACGCGCCGCTCTGCTCGAACGGACGAACCTTGTTCATCAAAGCGCTGAACAGCCCTGGCTCGGTCATTACCTGGCAGCTCATGTAGACGATGTAGGCCGTGGCGGCCCAGGGCGCAATGGGGCCGAGGGCCAGCGTTAGCAGCATCATTGCGGTTGCCGCCTGCAATCCGCTTACTCCGGCGGCTGTGCCCGCTTTCCGCAGCAGCAACGGCATCAACAGCACGCCCGCCGCTTGCGCGAACTGCGAACCGGCGAAGAGAACTCCAATCTGTTCGAGCGGCATCGCGAGCCGGCTGGAGAAGTAGGCGTTGAAGAACGGGTTGAACGAACCGATGGCCAGTTGCCAAACGGCAAACACGGCCAGATAGCGGATCACCGGTGGGCTCGTGGGATAGATTTTGGGTTCGGTCACCGTTGCCTCGGCTAGTCGAAGTCTGGTCAGCGGCGCCAGAGCCAGGAGCGTGACCGCGCAGCCGGTGAGAACGGCCCCGCTCTTCGCCGAGACCGTCGTCAACGCCAACCCCAGCCCAATCAGTTTGCCGGGCAGCCAGCCTCCGAAAAGCCCTCCCAGGATTCCGGTCGCGATTCCGGTCCCAATCCAAAGGCTGAATCCCAACGGTCTCTTCTTCTCTCCGGAGAGCCGTGCGATAGCCGCGGTCATGGATACAAACCAGATCGAAGCGGCGAGCCCGCCCACAAAAGCACCGGCCAGCAGCGCGGGTTTACTCACAACGAGAACGCGGGTCGCGCTCAAAAGCGCCGCCGCCACGCAACCTGTGCTCAGACCGGCCCGAAGTCCGAACCGGTGTACCAGCGTCGCCGCCGGCAGCGAACCTGCAATCGTCCCGATCGTCATCGCGCCCGTTACCTGACCGAGCGTGTCCTCGCCGAAGCCAAGATCGAGCAGATAGAGGTTGTAAAGCAGGAAGAAGATGAAGATCCCGAGGTTGTAGAGATTGGCCGATGCCAGCAACGCCAGAAAGCCTTGCCGCAGCCCGGCGCGCTCCATCGCCCAGCCAAGGCCCTCCGTCATCGCCGGCGCCAACGCTCTGACATGATGAACCGCGCGGCCGGCCGTATGCGACAGATAGCGTCCCCTCCACTTGAGGCGCATCGCCAGTGTGATCTGGTGGTCTGGGACAAAGACCGCATCCACGGGCCCCGGCGGGCGGAGCGGCAACAGGCGCCTTCGTAAGATCGAGAGTCTGTCCACGGCGGATTGGAGCAGCGGCAAATGAAGCCACAGTTCGGACTTGTTGGGGCGGAACATCCCCTCTACCGGCGACGCCGCGAACCGCGTCATCCAG
>CAYPUQ010000248.1:1471-9763 GCA_964413655.1 uncultured Solibacteraceae bacterium
AGGTGCAACGCGCAGTAGCCCAAGTCATCGGCGGGGCAAAGGACAGAGACGTCCGTGCCGCCAATCGATTTGGAAACACGGCGCTCCCAGAACTTTTCCGTGCCCGGCGCCGCGACCCGCTCGGTCGACTCGTCCCAGAAGCGGAAGTGCAAATCGACCGACGGTGGAATGTTGGGGTCGTAGAAATCGCCGCGCCACTGCCATCCCGTTTTTCGCACCATCACGGGCAGGTGGTCGGTCGGAAAACCTTCCAGTCCGGAGACGGGCTCAAACCCAAGCGCCAGGATTTCTTGCCTGGCGGTCTCCAGCGATTCCTTGGGTGCGAACAGGTCCACGTCGTATTGGGGACGGACCCCGGGGTCGGGCGCCCAAGCGAAGTCATGGGCAAAGCCTTTAAGCAACAAATACTCCACATCCCGGGCCGACAACCGCTCCGCGATACCCAGCAACTCTCCCATGAGGCGGCGGTTTCGCTCGTCGCTTCGCTGGCGGTCTTGGTCGATTCGAGCTGCGATCGCGGGCGGCAGCAACTCGCGGCGGGTGGCTCCCAGCAGCAGCGTCAACTGCGCGCGGTCGCAGAAAGAAAGCGTTCGCTCCCATTCGCCGCTGTCCAACTCCTTGAGAACGGACTCGCCGGGTGAACCATGAAGCCTCAGTGAGGAGAGGACGGCGGCGGCGCCGATGGGGAGAATCCGATGATCTTCCCAGTCGACTGGTGGTCCAGCCACTGTCAGGCTCTCTCTTCGATGAGCGCGCGCAACCGCTCCACCACCTCGTTGAGGTCCTGATAGTGCAACTCAAAAGCGCCGGCGGCCATCAGGACGTCGAGCGAGCGAAGCTGCTCTTCGTGCGACTGTGGCGTGAGAATCGGCAGTTCGGCTGCGAGCCGCTGCCTGGCTTCCTCTTGGCCTATGGGCTTGAGGCAGACCGCATTGGCTTCGCCGCGCTGGAGGAAGGCGATCGCTTCAACGCGACATTGCAAGCACGCCTGAACGCCGAGCTCTGGCGACTTCACTTCGATACTTGGCTTCCCGTGTGGCGCAATCTCAGCCAGCCGTCCTCGCAATTCTGGAAAGAGGTCTCCAGCGTCCTCGCGAAACCGGAAGTGAAACGGCTTGCCAAGCACCATCCGGTCGCCGCGTTTCCGCACGAGGGAAGCGACGTCGTCGGTAACATAGGCAAAGCCGCGTCGCGCACACGCATAGGCAAGCGATGTCTTACCGGCTCCGCTCCGTCCGCATAACAGGATTCCTCGCCCGTCGATTGCCACACACGCCGCGTGAATGGCCGTCAGATGCAGGCTGGTTAGCGTGGCGTAAGCCATCGCCTCCAGGACGTAGAAGCGAAGGTAGCCCGGATCCGATGTCGTGTTCTCGTTGAGCCACGCCGCTCCTATACCGCGCTCCAGATCGCACACGGCCTGATTCGCACGGTCACAGACGACCGTGAAGAGATGCCCCTGAGCGCGATACACGGCGGGCACGAGAGGCTCCACCAGCGGCTCACCCGGTTCGACAATAACTCGCATTCGCAGGGGGCGCTCGTCGAAAAGCTGGGGATACTCTTCCCAACTGGATCGCGCACATTCGATTACGGCAGGAGAGTTGGTTGCCAACTCGAGCGCGAATCCCAGCGGAAAAACCGGCAGCCGCAATGGCAGGTCGACACCTTGCAACAGCGGATCCAGAGGCATCGCCTGAACTGACTCCGCGTGCGGCACAACAATCGGTTCTACGGCGCGACGGCAATCGTGGCGAGATCGGACGTCGTCAGTCCGCCAATGCTGATCTGAAGCGGAACGGCATCGCCAGGTTGAACTCCCTCAGGTGCGGTTAAATTGACCTGGTAGACGCCCGGAAACTCCGGCGTCACGCCGGCGAAGAAGACCTGCGCCTGTACTCCGCCCACCCGGACGACCGGTTCAGTAGCGGTGCGCCGAAGCGTATCCACGGAATTAGCCCCGTCGGCCAGCGGCGGATCGACTGGTCCCAGACCGCTGGCGTAAAAGAAGAAGCCTTCGCCGATACGGACGGGTCGTGAATTCACGCTAGGAATGGACCCTGCCGGCTGTGACACCGTTCCATCCCCATTCACCGCAACCGCCGGACCTGTCCCATCCTGCCGGAACGTGTAAATACCAGGGGAGAATCGCGCCAACGGCACTTCTCGCGGCTGGGAGTTGTTTGCGTTCCTGCTTACCACGACGTTGGCTACACCCGACTCCGCATTGGGCCCAAGTAGGTTCCAGGGCAACTGTGCGTTAATCTGCCCAGGCGAGACGAACATGATCGGGGCAGCCACGTCGTTGAATCGAACAATCACCTCCACCTCGCCCATCCACATCGACGTGGTCAGCGGAACGGATGCCGCCACCTGAAGCCCAGAAGCCAGTTCGTTGCCGAAAATAGCGACTAGGGAACCCGGTGCGACGGCGTGACCGGGCTGCCCGGGCGTGGCGTAGCTGGCGGAATTTAGCACTCCACCCGAGGCCACCTCCGGTGTTTGCGCCTGCGCGGTTACGACAACCAGCGGCACGAGAAGACACACAATTCGCATCGAATCGAACCTTACCTGGGAGTCTAAGCGAAACTCGCCCCTTCTAGCAATGGAGCGGACAAAGGTTTTACAAGTGATTCAAACGGTCTAAGGCGCTCGACGCACGGAGCGGATTTCATCAAGCGTTTGCACCACCTCCGGGTGGTTCCCGCCCCCCAATTCGGCCGCCCGTGCCGCTTCGTTTTCGGCATCCGCGAATCGCCCCTGCAGGACCAGTAGGCGTGCGAGCGTCCAGCGCGGCTTGTACCAGTTCGGTGCCGCCGCAATCGCCGCGCGAAGGCTGGCTTCCGTCTCCTCGGCGTTACCAGTCGTGGCCGTCAGGGCCGCCAAGTGGTACCAGGCATTCTGCGGATTCTCGGAAGTGCCGGTGGCGCGCCGGGCGGCTTCGTACGCCTCGCTGCCGGCCCTGAGCCTCCATCGCATATCCGTTGCCGCCAGCGCCGCATTGGTCATGCTCCGCGAATACCATAGATCCGTGCTCATGCCAGGGGGCTTCCACCGCAGGACACGCTCGTAGTTCAGGAAACTCTCCTCCAGGCGCGCATGGTCGATATGCCGCCGCGTCACTTCGGTGGCTCGGTCCGCCACCAGCAAGCGCACCGCGAATACGGCCAGCACAGTGGCGCCTGGTGCCGCCACCATCACCCGCGCCCACCGGCGGCGAGGAGATCCCGAGGAAACCGTTGTCGATCCGCCCGGAGCGAGCGCCGCGATCATGGCGAGATTGACGAATAAGAGGAACGCCGTCGGAAGCGAAAAGCAGCCGAATTGATGATTGGTCAGGCTGGCGGTCAGCATCGCGAGCAGCACATGGGTCAGCTTCGCCTGTTGCGCCCGGACGCGCCACCCGGTCCGGACGGTCCAGGCGAGCAGGGCCAGAAGTATCGTCAAACCGAAGGCGCCCTGGGCCGTAAGCGCGCCGAGCAGAATATTGTGCGGAGACTCAAAGGCGAAGTCGGGAAATTGGCGCGCCAAAGTCTCGGACTGAAAACGCGGGAAGACGACAGGGAATGTTTCGAGGCCATGTCCTGCCAGGGGACGCGAGGCCGCCATCCGCAGCGAGTCGCGCCACAGCCACAACCGTGCGCCCCCGGCGGGATCCTCGATGTACCAACGGGTCCGCGCGCGAAGCTTCTGGCCGGCTTCTGAAAAGTAGAAAGCGGCAAACGCCCCGGCAAGCACCAGCAGCCCTGCGGCCACCTTCCACCTTGAGAACGTGGGCCGTATCGAAAGCAACAGGACAGCGCCTCCGACGGCCAACCCCAGCATCGTAGCCCTCGTCCCGCTTAGGACGACCGCCACCGTCGCCGCGCTGGCGGAGATTGCACCGAAGACCCGCCAGACCGCCCGTGCCTCGGTGAGCCATAAGGCGGTGCCCGCCCCCACGACGTTCACCAGATAGGCGGCAAAATAGGTGACATAGCCGAGCGTCGCCGGCGGACGAACAATGGTCCAAGGATCTTCACCGACATGATAGGCTTCCGCCGGAAGCCACGGATCCCAGCCGAAGAACTGAGAAATCCCGTACAGCGCGACAACCGATCCACTCAGCGCTACTGTTCGTAGAACAAGGGTCAGGCCTTCCGCCTTACCGCGCAGCCACGCCGCTGTGAACCAGGCGAACAGTAGCAGCGCCGTCCAACTGACAAACCCGAGACGTCTCCAATTCGAGCCCGAGAACGATAGCTCGGGGCGGATCGAGAAGAGAGTCGACGCCAGCGCGGAAACCCAAAATGCGGCCAAAAGGACGCTGAAGGTCCGGGGGACTCCGGTTCCTGGAAACGGACCCCGAAACACCCAGAACCCAAGGACCGTCACCGCTCCGGCCAGCAGGACCACCACCTTTGGGGTAACGTCGAAGAAGAACAACACCCCGGGCGTGATCGCAAGCGCCACCGCCGCCAGGACGCCGCTCACCAGCGTCGCCATACTAGATTCCGATCTTACGCTGGCCGCCGGCGCTTTTCCTCCGCGCCTCCAAAATGTTTACAAGATTGCCGTTGACAGGTCCGTTCCCCGGAGTGAATGATACTGTCAAGAGAAAAAACGCTCGATCATGCGGGCTTTGCGACATGGGACGGGTGTTGTGTTGGTGCGCCCGGTGCTCATCTTGCTCCTGGGATGCGCCTTCCTGACTGCCGTCTATATCCGGTTCTACTCCGGCTTGATTCCGGTGGCCGATCTTCCCCACTGGCCGGCCTATTTGGCGTACTTCGTGTTGTCGGCCGCGGTGTGGACGGCGCTGGAAGCACGCGTTCCGGTCGCGAGCCGGCTATCCTCCGGCACGCCCCTCATCCACTGGGCGGGGTCCCTCGTCAAACTGGATGCCATCACTCTGGCAACCGTGTCCGCCTGCGCCTTCTTTTTCCGGGACTACTCATTCTCCCGGTTCACCGTGCTCCTGTTTTGGAGCCTGCACCTCGTACTGTCGATGGCCGCTGCCTGGCTTCTGCGAGCGCGACTGCGCCGGCATCATGCGGAAGGGTCGATTTGCATCGAGATCGGCTCCGAGGAGACCCCCACTGTTGAGCAGGCGCTCGCATTCCTGGGAACCCTGCGGATTCCCCACGGCTGTCGGGAAGTGCTAATCGTGCTCCCGATCGAGCAGGCCCGGCACGTGCCGGACTTGTCTGACGCTCTGCACAACCTTCCCGTGCCCGGCTCGATTATCGTACCCGCGCCTCCGCTCACAGAGGCACATTCAACCCGCGAGTGGGTAGCCTTCTCCACGGGACCATCGGCGGACATCCACCTGGACTACGCGTTCGTAAAGCGGGCGTTTGACGTCATCGTGTCCGCGGCTGGTCTCGTGCTCCTTGCGCCGCTGCTGGCTGGAATCGCGCTCGTGACGTGGGTCCGTTCCGGCCGGCCGGTCTTCATCCGGCAGGAGCGCGTCGGCCGGGGAGAGCGGAGGTTTCGACTGCTCAAGTTCCGGACGCTGCCGGTCGAGACGCTGCGCGACAGCGATCGCCAGTGGAACGTGCAACCCGCCGACGGCCGGGGAGAGTTCCTGCGGGCCACCGGCTTTGACGAGTTGCCGCAACTTCTCAACGTGCTTCGCGGCGACATGAGCCTCGTCGGGCCCCGCCCCGAGCGGCCGCATTTTGTCGAGCAGTTCCGTCACCAGTTGCCACTCTATTCCGCGCGGCACCGCTTCCAGGTTGGCATCACGGGCTGGGCCCAGGTTCACGGGCTCCGGGGCGATACCTCGATTCCGGCGCGCGTCGAGCATGACCTCTACTACTTGAACCACTGGTCGCTGACGCTTGATTTGCGGATTCTCTGCATGACCGTTGTCAACTTCTGGCGTACCTTCTGGCCTCGTGTGAGCGGGTACGGGAGTAAGGCTGATGCCGGACTCCTTTGAGATGGGCGCCTATCTTGCGCATCTGCGCCAAAGGTGGCGGTTTGTCGCAATTGTGGTGGTGGCGGCGCTGGGCTCGTCGGTCCTGCTCACGTTGTTGCAGACCAACCGGTACACAGCGCGCGTGTCCCTCATCATCGATCCTCCCGCCAGCGGCGATCTCCGCGCGACGACGGCAATCAGCCCCATCTACATGGAATCTCTGCGATCCTATGAGCACTTCGCATCCAGCGACCATCTGTTCGCGGAAGCGGCGGATAGGTTTGAGTTGCGCGGGAAGGGCCGGGGCTCATCGCCGATCGAGGATCTGAAGAGGAAGATTCTTCGCGTGGCGATTCCCCGGAACACCCGAATCCTGACAATCGAAGTCACACTGCCCGATTCCGCAAAAGCGCACCAGGTCGCTACCTACCTGGCGGAACATACGATCGAGTTGAACCGAAGCGCCGGAATCGCCATCGACGGCGAAATCGCAAACCGGGCGCGGGTCGAAGCCGAGCAGGCGCGGGAGCGCCTCCAGGCCGCGGAAACCGCTCTGGCCGAGGCGATGAGACAGCCTCCCACACCGGAGGCGCTGAAGGCCGACCTGGAACGCTTGGCCGAGCGCCGCGCGGAAGTGGAGCGCCTCGCCCTGTCGGCCTCGCTCGCCGCGGCCGAGATTCAGGTTCAATTGGAGTCGTCGCCCCGCGGCCGTGCGCCGGCAAACTCGACGGTGCTCGATGCCCGGCTCCAATCGATCCGCACGCGAGCCGAAGGGCTTCGTGCGGAGGCGGCTTCGCTGGCTGCCGTTGCCGCTGAGAAACAGAGGCAATGGTCCGAACGAGACGCGGTGGTCGGCCTTCTCCAAGGCAGGCTCCGCGCTGCCCAGGAAACCGTCGCCGAAACCGGGAAGCGCGCCAGAGAGATCTCCAGCATCTCCGGATACCGTAATGAGCGCATCAGTATGCTCGACCCGGGTTTTGTCCCCGAGCGCCCATCCTCGCCCAGGCTTCCCCTCCATGCCGCCGTCGCCTTGAGCCTTGCCCTGCTGTTCTCGCTGGTCTACCTGACGATCGAATACGGCCTGCGGGCGCAGCCCTCGGCGAGCGCCCGCCAACTGCCACGCGTCGTGGGTAAAGCGTGAAAGTCGCGATCGTTCACGACTGGCTCACCGGAATGCGCGGTGGCGAGAAAGTGCTTCTCGAATTCGTCCGGATGCTCCCGTCGGCCGACGTGTTCACGTTGGTTTGGAACCGTGGGACGGTGGTGCCAGAGATCGAGCGGCGCGTTCGCTCTGTTTCGTTCCTCGACCGGCTGCCCGGCGCCCGGACCAGGTATCGCTACTACCTGCCGCTCTTCCCGGCCGCCGTCCGCTCGCTCAACCTCTCCGGTTACGACGTGATCCTCAGCAGTAGTCACGCCGTGGCCAAAGGCGTCCGGATTCCGTCCGGCGCCGTCCACGTCAGCTATGTCCATACCCCCATGCGCTACATCTGGGACACGCGAGACGATAGCTTTCGCATTGGTCCCGGCAGGCGATGGAAACGCGCAGCAGTCTCCGCGCTGACCCCTTACTTGCGCCGATTCGACCGGAGGACCTCTGCCGCCGTCGATTACTTCCTGGCCAATTCGCAAACCGTTCGCGACCGGATCCGGCGCTGCTACGGGGCCGAAGCCGAAGTACTGTACCCGCCGGTCGACGCCGATTTCTTTACTTCTCTGGGGAACAGCGAGCCTGGCGGTTACTACCTGTTCGTATCCTCAATCGAGCCTTATAAGCGGGTCGACATTGCCATCGACGCTTTCGCCGGTGGCAAGCGCCGCCTGGTGATTGTCGGGTCCGGATCTCTCGCCGCGTGGATTCAGCGCCGCGTACGTCCGCCAATCGAGTACCTTGGCCGCGTGTCCGACACCCGCCTGCGGGATCTGTATCGCGGCTGCCGGGCACTCGTTTTCCCCGGACGGGAAGACTTCGGCCTGGCCCCGGTGGAGGCGCAGGCTTGTGGACGGCCGGTCATCTGCTTTGGGGAAGGGGGCGCGACCGAATCGGTGATCGATGGCGTAACCGGCATCCACTTCCGCCCACAGACAGCTCACTCGTTGCGAGAAGCCGTGGAGCTTTTCGAGACCGGGACATGGAACCCGGCCACGATTCGCCATCATAGTCTGCGCTTCTCCACGCAGAAGTTTCGCCGGCAGTTCGCCGAGTTCTGGTTGGCACACTTCCCGGAATCCTTGGACCTAAATGAGCACATCGATCGCGACGCCTGCGGCGCCAGTCACTGACCGGGGCCTTCTTCACGGCGGGTTCGTCGTCGGGGCGGGTCTGTTGATGGGCCAGGCGCTCGGCTACGTGCGCCACGCGGCCGTCGCTTGGTTGATGGGTACATCCG
>CAYPUQ010000249.1:0-9738 GCA_964413655.1 uncultured Solibacteraceae bacterium
GAGCAGAAACAACACGAGCAGAACAACCAATAGGGTCGTCATTTTCTCACCTCTTTCTCCACCCTGTACAGAGCAGATTGGGAACCAAGCTGAATGTACGCGACAACAAGGCAGACACCCGAGGCTTCCCGTAAGCTGCTATGTGCGAGTCCTGCCATCCATAAGGCAAGAAGTGCTGCAGGCCAGACAACCATCCAAACGCCAAACGGGCCGGCACCCGTGCCTTAGGGAGGACCTCTGTTTGGTAACGATATATGGTCACATGACCAGGGATGGTCGTAGCGGGTCTTTGCAGCCTCGACCGTTCCGCGTCTCCTGCGAGCAGGAGGAGAAAACGGCGGACTCTGGCGGATTCGAACTCGTTCAGGTCCGCCCCAGCCGGCGCCGGGACCGGCCAGGACTGGTCGGCGGATTGCGATGGTGGGCGATGTCGTGGGGCACCTCCTCGCCAACACCCGCTCAAGCATGGGCGGGGCGCCGGGACGATCAAGCCAGCATCCAGGTTCGCGCAGAAACTGCCCTCGTACATGGCACGTGCCGGAATTCACCCCATCAGCCTCCTTGCAGCAGAACTGGCTTGGCGGGTTGGCGGCCCCTGGCCAGCACTGCGCCGGGGACTCTCGTTAGTGGTTACTGGCGTGCGGTATTCTCTGTAGGCCGACTCCCCGGCATCGGCTCAGGCCGAATTGAAGAGTCGAGGACCTTCCGCGGCGTGAACGCCCCGATGGCCTCTAACATGGCTTTCTTCTGGAACCGACCGTTCTTCCACAGGAGCCCCGATGAGAGGGGCCCCGTCACAATCGCCGTTGACGTGCGAAGTGCTTCAGCACCGGCGGCTATCAGCGCTTCACACCGCCACCCCTCAAACTCCAATCAGTGGGCGATGATCATGCTGTTTGGTACGATCGCGGCGCTGTACCTTGCCCGCGAAATTCTGATCCCCCTGGCATTTGCCCTCATTCTGGCGTTCGCCTTGAATCCCGTGGTCGAACTCCTGCAAAGATCGCGCATCGGCCGCCTGCCATCCGTCGTAGTGGCCGTCCTAGTAACGACGGTGGCGGCTGGTTGCGTTGGCTGGATCATCGCAATTCAGCTCGTTGACGTCGCCAAGGAGCTGCCCAGGTACCGCCAGAACATTCACGCTAAGATGGAAGCGCTGCGCCTTCCCGCGAAGGGACCGTTAGGCCTTGCGGCCAACAGTTTGAGGGAAATTGCCCGCGAACTTTCGAGCCCCGTGGCACCCTCTCCGGACCAAGATCCTCCGGTGCAGAATCGGATGCAGCGCACTGGGCCGAGCACTCCCGGGCCTCCTCTGCCCGTGCAGATCGTGGAACAGCCGGCAGAAGGATTGGAGTACCTTCGTGATTTCGTCCAGCCCGTGCTTCGGCCTGTGGGACTGACAGGACTTGCCCTCATCTTCACCGTCTTTCTGCTGATCAAGAGATTCGACTTGAGACATCGTCTTTTCCGGCTGGTCGGCCTCGGTCAGATCAACATCATGACGCAAATGCTCGACGACGCGGCGCAACGTGTCAGCCGATACCTGCTAATCCAAGTCCTGGTCAACGCCGGCTTTGGAGTTCTGTTCGGATTCGGTCTGTACTGCATTGGCGTGCCCAGTCCCGCGCTGTGGGGAGTCGTCGCCGGCCTCCTTCGCATGGTGCCGTATGTCGGCACGATGGTTGCCGGCGCGCTGCCAATCGCACTCTCGTTGGCAGCATTTGATAGTTGGCTACCGCCGCTGCTGGTATTTGTACTGTTTGCCGGTCTCGAACTGCTCACTGCCAACTTCATCGAGCCGTGGCTCTACGGTGTGAACACGGGAATCTCTTCATTGGCGCTACTGGTGGCGGCTGTCTTTTGGACGGTTCTGTGGGGACCCGCCGGTCTCCTTCTGTCTACGCCTCTCACCGTTTGCGTCGTTGTGCTGGGGCGCTTCGTTCCTCACTTCTCATTTCTTCATATCCTGCTCGGGGATGAAGAGGTTCTGGGGGCGGAAGCTCAGATCTATCAGCGCTTACTGGCGATGGACCAATCGGAGGCGCAGGCTATTGTCGAACGGCTCTTGAAACAAAAACCCCTTATGGAGTTATACGATTCGGTGCTCATACCGGCTTTGAGCCTGGCCGAGCAGGATCGCCACAAAGGGGCGATTGACACAACCAGGGAGGAGTTTCTTTTTCTGAGCATCAACGAAATGATTACCGAGCTTTTGGAGTACCAACCGGCGCGCGACTCATCCCAAGCCGAAGATGCCGCGGCGGAATCAGACCCGGCTGAGCGTCTCGGCGGCAGGATACTCTGCCTTCCCGCTAATGATCGAGCTGATGAGGTCACGGCCGCTATGCTGGCCCAGCTCCTGGAGCAGGCGGGCCACTCGGCTCTGTCTCTTCCGATCTCCCAAACTTCCCCCGCGGAGCTGCTGGCGTTGATTGAGAAAAGACAGGACGACGTCATCTGTATCTCAGCATTGCCGCCTTATGCCTTTCCACCGGCCCGGACGATGTGCAAACTGATTCGGGAACGCTGTCCCAAACTCAAGCTTGTAATCGGAGTCTGGGGGTTCAGTGGTGATACGGAGAAGGCCAGAGCGCGTTTTGAGCGAACCCAACCCGATCGATTGTTCACGAGCCTGGCGCAGGCTGTCGAGCAGATTCAGGAACTGATCCGGCCCAAGGGGTCATGACCCCGCGCATCTCTCCAATCTCCAGTTATGCACCGGGCAACCAGGAGAAAAAGAGAAGTGGTGTGGATGTTCCATCAATCGCATGACAACTCCATGCGGAGAACAAACATGAGTTGGCATTGGAAAAAGCGCCCAGCGTCGCCGGGATTGGCGACGCGGTACCACGAGAGTGCGTGCGCCACATGCTTTCATCACCAGGCATGGAGTTGGACGGCTTTTGTGTCGCCCGCCGTTAGGGTGACGCGTACCGCACGGCGTTCGTGGCGGTCAAGAAAAGACGGGTCCGTCCAGGCGCCGAATTCTGCCGAGTGCCAGGCGAAGACCAGGTAGGCGCCGGGGGTGAGGCCGGAAAAGCGGAATCGTCCGCTTGCGTCCGCGGCGGTGTAGCGGAAGTCATCGGGGATCTGGCGGCGTTCGGGGTCTTCGGGGGTCAGAACCACCATCGCGCCGGGGGCGGGGTTCCCCTGTTCATCCACGGCAACCCCCTGTACGCCCGCCGGACGGGTGCCGAGCGTGATCACGACCGGAGAAGAAGCACCGCCGGCCCGGAGGCCGGCGCGCAGAACATCCTCGCGGTCCCGCGCGACCGATCGGAGATACAAGCCCGCGGGGAGCGGCCGGACGCGGATGGTACATAGCCCCGGCTGGAGGCCACGAATTATGAACGCGCCGTCGGGGAAAATCTCTGTGTTCTCGGCCACCGGCGTGAACTGCATGCCGGGTTCGAGCGAAACCACATCGAGGTTCAGCGATTCGAAGGCGAATCCTTGCGGCGGCTGGCCTTCCACGCGAATCTCGCCGCGCACGTCCGTCCCCGGCGCCAGCACCAGCCGCAGGTCGTCCATATCGGTGTTTCCGAGTTCGAGCGGCTCGTATAGATAAAGCCGCGACCGCCCTTCCTGCGCGAAGCCCTGCAAGAGATACGAACCCGGCGCCACGTGCCGGAACTCAAACCGTCCGGTGCGCGGCAACGTCGTCGCGGTCCGGCGCTCGACCAGTGGCGAACGGGTGGACTCGCTGGGCACAAGGGTCAGGAGCAGTCCACGCGGCGCTGCGCCATTGCGCGACTCGACCGATCCGCCAATTCGCGTCAGGTGGACCCGGCCGAAACGGAAATCGACGCCAGTCATCGTGGCTCCGGGCTTCAGATCCAGCGGCGTCGCCCCCGCGGCGTTGTGGCTCGACGGATGGTATACAAGCGGATACTCGGGCGGCGCCTCGCCGAAGCGGTCCGGAGCAAATGTCGCGACGGCAATGAATTCGCCCTGGGGGACGCCGTAGATGCGGTACTCGCCGAGATCGTCCGTTGTGGCGTCCTGCACGGCCGGGAAGAGATACCGGTCCCGGCCCGCTAGCCGAGCCTGCATCAACATGACGCGAACCATCGCCATCGGCTCGCCATCTTCGTCCAAAACGCGGCCGCTCACGACCGCTCCGGGCTGAAGGACGAACTCAATTCCGGCGGTTTCACGGCCGGCTTCCACGACGAGAACTGTTCCGCGGCTCATCGGCGCCGCTTGCCCATGGGTCTGTCGTGGATAACGGCCCCGAGGCGCGGTGCTCAATGTCCAGGTTCCCGCCGGTGCGGTGGCGAAGTAGAAGTTGCCGAGCGGGTCGGAGGTTGTAATGAGCGGCCATGCCCTCCCCTTGGGGCTAGTTGGGAACAGCATCAACTGAACACGGCGCGCCGGTTCGCCGGTGAGTCCGTCCATGACGCGGCCGGAGATGGCGCCGGTGGGCTGGTCCTGAGCGGCCAGGATCGGCGCGGTCAATATCAGGAGAGCAGCGGTTCGCATTGTGTCCAAGGCCGGCTCGCAAGCAGGAACGCCTGCCCCACGATTCTTACTGCATTTCGCCAGCCCTCTGGAGCTTCAGGTCGATGTTCTGAATGTCCTTGGGGGCGAGTTTGATCTTCTTTGCCTGCTCCTCGAACAGGTTCAGGAAGTCCGGGTCCTGCCAAGCGCCCGGTTCGATGTCGGCCCAGGCGAAGACGAGGTACTCGCCGGGCGCCAGGTTCATCACGGAATAACGGCCGTTCTGGTCGGAGGAGGCCATCGGGAAGCTGATCATCGTCTCCCGCTTCGTCTTGTCGGCCGGAACCAGCACGACGCTGGCGCCGGTGAAGGGCTGGTCCTTTTCGTCGAGTACGCCGCCGTCCAGTCGGGCGGCGTTCGGGCTGATGGTCACAGTGAAGGTCGCGCCGTCCATGCCTGCGGCGAGGTTGACGCCGCTGTCGATCATCTCCTGGCCGTTCATGACGACCGACTTCACGTAGTAGCCTTCGGGCATGGGAAACACGTTGGCTTGGGAGAGCACCGGCCGGACGCCCTTTATCTCGAAGCTTCCATCGCTTTGTACCTCTCCTGGGCTGCTGCCCGGACCGAATATCATCATTTGTTGTTCCCTCGGCTGAAAGAACACGCGCAGCCGTTCCAACTCCGGCGGTTCGGGCGCGCCCTCTTCAACCACAACGCGGCCGCTTAGGTTCAGTCCCGGCGCCAGAATTACTTCGAGGTTTTCGATGTTCGAGGTCCCCACATCGATCGGCACAAGCGCGAACAAGCGTTCGTCCTGCCGCATGGTGAAGGCCTGGAGCACGTAGGAGCCGGGCGCTACGCCCGCGATCTCGAACTTGCCCGACCCTTCCCGCACGTTCGTCCCGCGGCGGTCCATCGCGTAGAGAATGCCCCGCGGGGTCAGCGACAACATCGTGTCGCGCGGAGACCGGCCGGTGACCGATTTCACTACGCCGGAGATTCGCACGGTGCGGATGGGCGACAGGCGAAAGTCGATCCCGTTCTTCACCTCGGCCGTCTTGACCGGAATCGGCGAGGTTTGAGACGTATCCAACACGCCGGGATAGTAGGTGGTGGGGTAGCCCGAGTCGTCCTGAGGCGAGGTCCCCGACGCCATCATCCCGCCCATCACCCGGTACGTCGCGCTGAAGTAGTAAGTCCCGGGCGCGACGCCCCACATGCGGTACTCGCCGAGATCGTTCGTCGTGCCCGACGACATGGGCGCCAGTTCGCGCCGGCCGCGCATGTACCGGTACTGCATGGCTGATACTTGCACCCCGGCCATGGGCTCGCCGTCTTCATCCGTTACGCGGCCGGTTACCACCGCGCCGGGTTGAAGGCGAAAGTTGATCTCATTTACGTTCTGCTTCGGCGCCACCGTGATGGTTGCGCCCGGCCCGCGCATATCCTTCTGGCCGTACTGCTGCCGGACATAGCGGTTGCGCATGATGGACAGGCGATAGTTGCCGGGCTCGAGATTGATGAACCGGTAGGTGCCAGAGGAGTCGGAAGAGGCGGCATACGGCTGCCTCCGGCCACTCGCGGGATTCGCGGGAAAGAGGGTAAGCTGCGCCTTCGAAAGAGGCTGGCCCGTCGCGGCGTCGAAGACCTGACCGGAGATGGAACCGTATTCTTCTGGGTTGACTTCCTCCTGCACGGCCTGATCGGGCGTGCGGCCGGCACCGCCCTGCCCGGAGCGCGGCCCGCGCGGACCCTCCATGCGCTGCCTTTGGATCGGCGGCGCCTGAGCATAGGCCACCGCGGCTAGCAAGAACAGGGCCACTGCTACTCGCATCGTCCCTCCAGTGTGGGGCGCGGGAGTGCCGGTTGGCAATCGGCCCACGGGATATAATCCTGCCCCACGAAACACCGGTTTAGACGTAATAAGCAAAAAAAGTGTTACGGTGACTTGTCAAGAATCAGTACAGTTCATAAAGGAGGCGCACATGATCGACCAAGTATTGAACCGACAGTTCGTGATGCAGCAGTTGCAGGCGGTTCGCCGGGACCTCGACCAAGCCGTGAAGGGCGAGGCCCGCCGCGGTGAGGCTATGCCCGAGGACCCAGCCGGAACCCTCGAAGCCCTCGCGGAGGCTGCCGCTCGCGAGACCGCCGAATCGAGCGGCCAGCCCGCCTTTGATGTGCCGCCGGCCGAGCGCCGGGGCGCCAAGGGGCCGGCGTCGATCGACGACACGTCCTTTGTCAGCCGCGACCCGGTAATCGCGAACCTCCAGTCCGCCTTGGAGGAATATCTCGAAACCCGCGAGGCCGACAAACTCGAACCCGCGACCACCCCACCGGCTGGACGCCGCCGCGGCGCCGAACCGGAACCGCCGGCGGCCGCCGGATTACGGCTCAAGGGTTACAAGGAGCAGCGCACCCCGGAGGGCCGCCGGCTCTTCAATCAATTCTCTGTCACCGACATCCGCTGGGTCAGTTCGCTGGTCGCAATGGGTGTGCGGAAGTTCCGTAACAAGCACCCGTTCAATCCGACGCCGGCCACTACGTTCCCGGTCGCCGCGCGGTCGCGCATCCTGATGGTTGGCGACTGGGGTTCCGGCATCCCGCGCGCTCAGAAGGTGGCCGCCGAGATGCGCAAGATCATCGACGCCGGCAAGCGGGCGGGGATTCAGCAGCACGTGGTCCACTTGGGCGACGTTTATTATTCCGGCTGGAAGCGCGAATATGAGAACCGGTTCCTCAAGTATTGGCCGGTCCGGGCGGACGAGAGTGCGGATATTTCGTCGTGGTCCGTTAACGCCAACCACGATATGTACTCGGGCGGGCAGGACTACTACGGCACGCTGCTCACCGATCCGCGCTTCGCCCGCCACGAGAAGTCCAGCTTGTTCCGACTGGATACGCCGTCTTGGCGGATTCTCGGCATCGACACTGCATGGGAGGACCATGATCTGAAGGAACCGCAGCCCGCGTGGATCGCCGGGCAAGCCACCGAAGCAGAAGCGGCCGGGCAGAAGCTGATTCTGCTTAGTCACCACCAACCGTTCAGCGCGTTCGAACGCGGCGGGGAGAAACTGGTGCAGGCCCTGAACGGTGTGATGGACAAGGGCAAGATTCACGCATGGTTTTGGGGACACGAGCACCGCTGCGCGCTTTACCGGCCCCATCTTGGGCTGCCGTTTGGGCGGTGTATCGGCCACGGCGGCGTGCCGGTTTACCAGTTTCGTACGGAGAACGACCCGGTGCCGGAACCTGCCGCCTACGAGTTCCGCGGACGGTTCAAGCGGCTGCTCGAACAGTGGGCCTGGTTTGGCTTCGTCGTGCTGGACGTTGACGGGACGCGGATCGCGGTGCGGTACATCGACGAGAACGGCGTGCAACACCACGACGAAACGATCGAGTAGCGTATGCGCATCCTGGACACGATTACCATCCAGCTTGTTTCGCTCGTGGCGGCTTTACCGATTCCGCGAAGATGGGCGGAACGGCTGCTCGAATGGCGTTTTCAGTTTCTTCTGCGGCGGGATCGGGAACGGGTGGTGCTGAAGTCCGAGGCGCCGCCTGCCCCGGCGCCGCCGGCGCCTCCTTCTCCGAAGGGCAGCGGTCTTGAGGATACTATGTCCGATCTGGAAGGCTGGACATACTCCGCGCCTCCGTCTCCGTCGCCCACACAGACCGTGCGGCGCACGCCGCACATGGATCTCGCGCCCGATCCTCCGCTGCTGCCGGGGACGGAGTTTACCGTCGAGATCTATGCCGACAAGCAGCAGCCGAAGGCGGGCGAGATCGTCGAAGACATCGAGTTCGAAGCTCCGGCTCATCTGACGCAGTTCTTTCTCGAAGTCACGCTGTTTTCCAGTCCGCACTTCGAGATCCTGGAGCGGCCCTCAAAGGCGCTTACCATCCACCGCGACGACGAGGCGACGGAGAAACTTCAGGCCAAGTTGCGCGTGAAGAGCGAAGCCGAATTGGCGGCGATGCGCGACGAGCTTCCGGGACTCGACCTCGGCGGCATCACGGCCGTGTTCGCCTATAACGGACGTCCGTGTGGGCGGGTGGGCCGCATTGTCGCGCTGCAACCCGGCGCGGCCGTGCCGGAGGACCGGCCGGCGCCGGCGGCGCGCATCGAGGTAGACGCCGAGGCCAAGCCGGCCGACATGGTGGTGACCATCACGGCCGATGAAGTGAACGACGGGCGGCAATTCCACTGCACGGTGCGGACGCGCTGGGGCCTGTACGAGAGCGTATGGAACCTCCCGCAGCGCACGGACGCCATTGTCGCGGACTACATGCAGAACTTCACCGCGCCGGGCAAGTCGAAACCGCAGCTTCTGGCTGCGCTGCGCGGGGCGGGGATCCGGCTGTTCGAGGCGTCACCGAAGGCTTTTCAGGAAGCGTGGTGGAAGCTGATCGACGAAGGCACGCCGCCGGAAAGCATCGCCGTTGTGAGCGAGGAGCCGTACTTTCTGTGGGAGCTGATGATCCCCCGGCGGGGCGGCGAAACGCGGAAGCCGCTTGGGGTCGAGTGCCGCGTCGGCCGCTGGGTGACGCGGCTGGCGACGTCGGCGCCGCAGGTTATCCCGCTCAGCGACAGCGTGATCGTGGCGCCGCAGTACGAAGGCGGGAAGGTCCTCGCGCACGCCGAGGCGGAAGCTCTGTTTGTGACCGCGATGTTTCCGGGCGCGACGATCCGGCCGGCCACATACGACGCGATCCGCGAAACGCTGGGGCAGGAGGGCGGTTCGCTCCTGCATTTCGCCTGTCACGGCAAGGAAACGAGCGGGGTCGGGCAGGTGCTGGAACTCGATGGAGACGGCGAACTGACGACGATCGAACTCGAGGGCGAAGAGATCTTCGTGCAGGCGTTTCATGAGCGGCGGCCGCTGGTGTTTCTGAACGCCTGCGAAGTGGGTC
This sequence comes from uncultured Solibacteraceae bacterium, assembly GCA_964413655.1. Classification (GTDB taxonomy): domain Bacteria; phylum Acidobacteriota; class Terriglobia; order Bryobacterales; family Bryobacteraceae; genus CAYPUQ01. Next base: position 9,358 of record CAYPUQ010000249.1, read on the forward strand.
GGCTGCAGCCGGGGCTGACCGGCGCGGGTGGGTTCGCGCCGGTGTTCATCGCGCTGGGCGCGCGCGGCGTGATCGCGCCGATGTGGAGCGTGAAGGACACGGTGGCGCACGAGATCGCACAGTTGATCTACAAGAAGCTGGAACCGGGGAAGCCGCTGTCGGAACTGCTGCGGGAGGTGCGGCAGCAGGCGTACGAGGGCGACAGCGCTGGCGAGGATACCTGGGCGGCGTATTGTTTCTATGGGGACCCGCTGGCGGCGGCTGTGGTTAGTTGAGAGTTCCACTGCAGCGGATGGGTGTCCGGTGAGGGCGCCGGCCGCGGACTTGGGGGTTCGCCTCACTAACGGCCACCACTGAGGAGAATTGAGAAATGGTCGAAAA
>CAYPUQ010000250.1:0-9731 GCA_964413655.1 uncultured Solibacteraceae bacterium
TTCATGCGGATATCAAAACGAATTGGTGACTGGGAGCAGTTTGACAAGCTCCGGTTTGAGGCGAGTTGGTCGAAGGATCGGCTTCGGCTAATAATCAAACGGTACGAGACTAAGACTAAGACGCCGAGAGGTCGCTGGGAGTTTGAGCGCATGTCCGAGAACAAGTGGCAGTGCGTGAGAGTCGCTGATCCATATCAGAGGTCAAGTGGTAGCAGTATCGAGCTTTATAAACCAACGTTTGTTCCAAAGACGATCGAGAAGGTGGCAAAGGACTTTCTCGTGCGACAACTTCAGGTGATCGCTGAGCCAGAAGAACCCAAGGAAGTTCCGAAAAGTAGTTGAAGCCCACGCCGCCCGCTGGCTTGCCAGTTCGGCGCCGACTCGGGCGGGCTGGGAGGCGGCTGGGAGGCCGGCCCCGCTCCGACAAACCCCGCTACCCCTGTGGCGCCATGACCGCCGCCAGAGCCAAGGCCAGAGGCCATCGATGTGAGCCGCCGCCAGCCCGCCGACCGTGGAAATAGGAACAGCATCACCGGACCATCGGGCCCGCAGCACCGCGACGCGTTCGGTGCGAATCGTCTGGCCACCCTTCCGGGTCAGCGCGGGTCCTTTTGCTTGTTCGTGATACACTTTTCGATGCCGGGAACGAGGTGACTCAATGAGAATGCTAGTCCTGGTAGCCTTAAGCGTCCTGACAATTTCTCACCCGGTCGAAGGGCAGGACGACGAGGTCAACAGGAAATCTCTTGAAGGGCTAGAGGCAGTGGCAGTTTGGATCGTGAATCAGGCGCGGGAGGCTGAGCGTTACGGGCTGACAGCATCAGCCATTCAAAGCGATGTTGAGTTGCGGCTACGCACCGCAGGAATTCGTGTACTCTCGATGAAAGAGAATTTAGCGACGACAGGCGCACCATTTCTTTTGGTCCACTTAAATGTGGTACAAATGCAGGCTTCAAGCGACCCGCCCGTCTCGATCTACGCGTACAGTCTCAGTGTTGGCTTGGTGCAACGCGTTCGGCTGGAGAGGAACACGGAATTGAGAGTGCCAGCTGCGAGGACATGGGGGGTTGACTATGTTGGTGTTGTCGGTGATCAGCGCGTCCAAACGGTACGGGATGTTATAAGGGATGCCACTAATCGATTTGTCAACACTTACCTCTCTGTCAACACAGTCAATCAAAGACGTTGATTCTAGTTTCCAGCAAGCCGTCGTTGAATCCTACGATGGCCACGGCGACGCGGCCATTGATGTGACCCGCTGCCGGCCAGCCGGCGAAACCGCGGTAGAATTGGAATCACACTTGAACCATGAGGGACCCGCACGTCCAATGGATCGAATACGAACTGAGGACAACCTGGTTGTTCGATGATCCTCAGCCCTTGGAGTGGCGCGGAGAGCACTTCGACATCACCCTCGCCAATGGAGTCCTTCGGGTGACCATGCGCTCGCACTTCCCGTCAGAACAGGAAGCCCGCTCGGCCGTCGAACCCTTCCTACAAGATTGGGAAATTCACACCGCGCTCCTCCAAGGCAGCCGGCGCGAGATGAGATTTGAGTTCAGGTACGCGGGGGTGATCGACCGCGACCCTCCGCCGCCGGATTCGAAGATCGACGTCACTGCGTCCGGTTCCCTGACGTTCAGCTCATCGATTTCCGTGGAAGCCCAGGTCATCAAGAAGAGTTACCCTGCCGTGCCTACCAACTTCCGGGCCAACCCTGACGTCATTACACTTTGGGACCGCTTCGACGGATACAAAGCCGGTCGTGAGCACCTGCCCTCGATGGCCTACTTCTGCCTGACGTTGATCGAGAGCCGACACGAGGGGCGGGGACGTAGGCGCCGCGAGGCGGCCGCGAAGGCACTATCAATTGGCCTAGACGTCCTGGATAAGCTGGGCGACCTGAGCACCGAACGGGGAGATACCCTCAGCGCGCGCAAAATGACCTCAGATCCGAAGCCTTTTACGTCGGCTGAGGTTGAATGGCTGGAGGCCTGTATCCGAGCCCTGATACGTCGCATGGGCGAGATCGCCTCCGATCATGCTCCTAAACTGCTCACGATGGACCAGTTGCCGAAGTTGTGAACCCCGACCGTTCCCTTTAATCTCCCTCATGAGTAAGACTACTCGGTGGCCGGCCTCGCCCCCGACAAGCCCCGGCTGCGTACACCCAAATATTATGAGAATAAGACTACCTTCGTCCAGGATGATGAAGTCGTCCGCTTTCAGGTTCAGGACGGGCTCCGAGGAGATCGGGTCGACGATCTGCACGTCCAGCAAGACGACATCGGCGTCCACTTCGGGATTGAAGTCCTGGGCGTCAATCCCAACCGCCGTCAGGAGCCCGAGGGCCAGGAGGTTCGAAAGAGTGCCCGGCGGCCTGAGAGGCCGCCGCAGGCCGAGGGCCTGCCCCACTTTTGAGGCATAGATCAGTTGCTGTGCGGGTGGCGCTGGTAGTGCTGGCGCAGCAAGTCCTTGCCGTAGTCGTTGCCGTTTGGCGTGCGGACGACGGCGTGGATGTGTTCACGGCCCGGCGCTTGCGGATCGGCGGCGAGGTGGCGGAGATTGGCCGGCCGCTGGTGGTCGAACTCGATCAGGATCACCGGGCTGTGAATGCGGTAGTAGAAGACGCTGCCGGGGCTCGTGCCGCCGATCCAGGCGAAGTGAGTTTCGTCGAGGTGGCGGCGCACTTCCTCCATCCGCACCTTCGCGTGGCCGTCGCTCATGTTGCGGACGTATTCGCCGGCGAGGTCCAGCAACTGGTCGCGTTGCGCGGTGGTCATCTCCGAGGCGCGCAGACCGGCATAGTCGAGCACCAGGTTGTCCTTGAAGGCTTCGGAGAGATTGTTGTTGCCGGTCTTCGACACCTGAATGATTGCCTTCGCGCGCTGCGCTTCGGTCAGGCCGTTCACGAGCGCGAGACCCTTGTTTTGCTCGTCCTCAAGAATCACCGTGCCCTTGAACTTGCCGCCGTGCGCGATGACCGGTTCCGAGCCCACGAACAAGGGCGTCATCACCACCTGATCGCCGAGAACGAAGTAATTGACGATGCAGTGGTGGCCGTCGAGTTGCCAGCCCCACGGCTCGGTGGCCGACGGCGTCCCCATCACGGTGATCCAGTACAGCCACTCGCCGTATTCCTCAAAGTTATTGTTGTTCAGTTCGCCGAGCGTATGGTTCAGCCGCATGATGTCGCGCGTCAGTTTCAGCCCCTTCGCGCTCAGGGCGGCACGGAGAAGCCCGAAGGCCGCGTCGCGCTGCGCGCCGGTCATCTCCTCGAAGCTGACGCCCTGGCGCACGTAGAAGTGCTGGTTCATCCATTTCCGCCACTCGGAGTCGTCGACCGGAAAGACCGTCTTGGCTCGTTGTTCGGGCGAGAGCGCTTTCAGAAAGGCATCCGTCGCCTTGCGCACCGGATCGGTGGAGACACCCGTCGAGCGAATAGCGAACAGGCCGGGACGAACCGTGCCATCCGTTGTCACGCCACGGAAGGCTTCGGCAAGGCCGCGTTCCTCGGCCTGCCTCGACATCGTGGCGACTCGTTCGGCACGGTTCGCCGGGGCGCGCTGCGACAGCGCCTCGCTGCGAAACAGGGCAAACCCGCACAGGGCCGCGAATACGGTGATTGGAATGAAGCGTCGCATGTCAACTTAAGATGTCACGAATCACGCGCCCATGCACGTCGGTGAGCCGGTAGTGGCGGCCTTGAAACTTGAACGTGAGCTTGGTGTGATCGACGCCGAGGGAATGCAGGATGGTCGCGTGCAGGTCGTGGACATCCACCGGGTCGCGCACGATGTTGTAGGAGAAATCATCCGTCTCGCCATGCACGACGCCGCCTTTCACGCCGCCGCCGGCCAGAAACATCGAGAAGCAGCGCGGGTGGTGATCGCGGCCGTAGTTGGTCTCCGTCAGCGTCCCTTGCGAGTAAACAGTGCGGCCGAATTCCCCGCCCCAGACGATGAGCGTGTCGTCGAGCATGCCGCGCTGCTTCAGGTCCTGGATGAGCGCCGCCGTGGGCTGGTCGGTCTGTTCGCACTGGCCGCGCAGTTCCTTCGGCAGGTTCCCATGCTGGTCCCAGCCGCGGTGGAAAAGCTGAATGAACCGGACGCCGCGTTCGGCCAGCCGCCGCGCCAGGATGCAATTCGCCGCGTACGTGCCGGGCTTCCTGGCGTCGGGTCCGTACATTTCGAATACCGGTTCCGGCTCAGTGGACAGGTCCGTCAGCTCGGGCACCGAGGATTGCATGCGAAACGCCATCTCGTACTGCGCGATCCGGGTGGCAACTTCCTGATCCTGCGAATCGGCGAGCTTCATCTGATTCAACCGGTTCAGGTCGTCGAGAAAGCGGCGCCGCGCCGTGCGGTCGTAGCCGGGCGGGTCCGAGAGGAAAAGCACGGGATCTGCGCCCGCGCGGAACTTCACGCCCTGGTAGCGCGTTGGGATGAACCCGGAGGACCAGGAGCGTTCCGCCAGCGCTTGCGAGCCGCCCACGCCTTGAGACACCATGACGACGAATGCCGGCAGGTTCTCGTTCTCGCTGCCCAGCCCGTAGGAAATCCACGAACCGATACTCGGACGCCCGGCGAGTTGAAAGCCCGACTGGAAGAACGTCACCGCCGGGTCGTGATTGATCGCTTCGGTGTGCATCGAGCGAATCACGCACAGGTCGTCGGCCACTTTGGCGGTGTGCGGAAGGAGTTCGCCCAGCCTCATGCCGGACTGGCCGTGTTGGGCGAACTGGAAGATCGACGGCGCGACCGGGAATTTTTCCTGGAACGCGGTCATACCGGTCAGCCGCTGCCCCATCCGCACCGAGGCCGGCAGGTCGACGGCACGCAGTTTCTCGAGCGTGGGTTTGTAGTCGAAGAGATCGAGCTGCGAAACGCCGCCATGTTGAAAGAGGTAGATGACGCGCTTGGCCTTCGGCGCGTGGTGCGGCAGGCCGGGGAGCGCGCCAGTGGCACCGTGGCCGTCGCGCGCCAGCAGCGAGGACAGGGCCGCGAGGCCGATGCCGGTGGACGAGAGACCGAAGAAATGGCGGCGCGTTATCGAGAGGCGGCGTTCGGCGATCGGGTCCATCGGCTACTCCTTCGTTACGGTTTCATCGAGGTTGAGCATCAGGCTGGCAACGGCCGCGTAGGCCGCCAGTTCGCGGCGGTCGAGCGACGGGCCGGCCGGCGAATCGCCCTGCGCGAGGTATGCATCCATTTCTTTCTCGCGGCCGGAGAAGTAGTCGCGGTGGAAGCGGAGGTTATCAAGCAGGACCGGAAGTTCCTCCGCCGCCGGCAAACGGTTGGTGAGCAGGCGGAACCCGTAGGCCAGGCGCTGCTCGGGGGCTTCCCCGCCCTCCTTCATCATGCGCTGGCCGATGAACCGCGCGGCCTCGACGAACTGGACGTCGTTCATGAGGTTGAGCGCCTGCAACGGCGTGTTGGTACGCGACTCGCGCACCACGCACATCTCGCGCAGGGCGGCGTCGAAGTTGGCCATCGACGGCGGCGCGATAGTCCGCTTCCAGTAGGTGTAGAGGCTGCGCCGGTAGAGATCCTCACCCTTGCCCTGCACGTATTCCATATCTTGCATGGTCAGCCCGTCCCACAGCCCTTCGGGCTGATAGGGTTTGACGGAAGGGCCGCCGATCTTGTCCACCAGGAGACCGGCCGCACGCAGAGCGCCGTCGCGAATCATCTCGGCCGGCAGGCGGAAACGCGGGCCGCGCGCGAGCAGGCGGTTTTCCGGATCCTTGCGCAGCAGTTCCGGGGTCGCCTTCGACGATTGGCGGTAGGTAGCGCTGGTCGCGATGAGGCGGTGAAGCTTTTTGAGATCCCAGCCGGACTCCATGAATTCGACCGCCAGCCAGTCGAGCAGTTCGGGGTGCGAAGGCCATTCGCCTTGGACACCGAAGTCCTCGACCGTTTTTACGAGGCCCGTACCGAAGTACATTTGCCAGATGCGGTTCACGGCCACTCGCGCGGTGAGCGGGTTCGACGGGTCCACCATCCAGCGGGCGAAGCCGAGTCGATTGTTCGGCGCGCCGGCCGGCAAGGGCGGCAGCAGCGCGGGCACACCTGGCCCTACTTTGTGGGCGGGATGATCGTAAGCGCCGCGGTTCAGGAAAAACGTGTCCTTGCGCTTAGGGCTTTCGGCCATCACCATCACGGTCGGAAACGCGCGCTGGAAGTGGTCGCGTTCACGGCGCGCCGCGGTGAGTTGGCGCCAAGCATCCGCGATGGCGGTGGGCGCCTGATGTTCGAGGTAGTACCAGCGGAGCAGGCGGCGCTCGGCTTCCGTGCGCTCGGCCACGGGCTTCGCGGCGATGGTTTGCAGCGGTAATCCAACGGCAAGCGATTCGATTTCGGCCGTCTCGAGCACGCGGTTCCAGACGCGCGCCTCGTCGATGCGGCCGTGGAAGCGGCGATCCTTGCCCCATCCGCCGCCAATGCGGATAGCCTCCGGAAATGGACGGCCGGCATTGCGGAAGGGCCGGTAGAGTGTATTGGCGTCGATCAGAAATTCGGCCGGCTTGCCGTCGATATAGATATGGACGCCATCGACCATCCGTGAACCGTCGTAGGTAACCAGGATGTGATGCCACTGCCGTGGCTCGATCTTGCGCTCCGTGTCGACGCGGAGGGCGTCGGTGACGTACGCACTGGTGAGATGGAAGTGGACACGTCCCTTGTTGATGTGCAACCCCAAGCCTTTGCCCCGCGGGTTGTCGCTCATGCGGGTGACGATCGGGCCGTCGGGTACCGCGCCTTCGGCGTACACCCATGCGGCCAGCGTGAAGCGGTCCTCGATGTCGTACTGCGCGACGTCCTTAACCGTGAGAACGCTGTTCCCGTCCAACTCCGCCGCTTGGCCGAGCCGGCCTTCGGCGAAGCGTATCGTGCCTTCGGCGGTGGCCGTGCCTGGGCTTCCGTCGAACGACAGACCGAGATCGAGATCGGATTCCGGATACCAGTGCGGCGGAGGATCGGCGGGCAAGAGCGTGCGCTCCCAGGCACGCTGTCCGCCGGCGATCTCCGTTTCCGCCGCGCGAATCGTTTGCTCCAGCCGAGCAATGCCCGAGTCCATCTCACGCAGTTTCACCTGCTGATCCGCGGTCGGCGCGGCGACTACTGGCGGCGAATTACCGTACTTCATCGCCCGTCCGTTCTCGGGGACATTGTTGAAGTAGGCAAACATCCGGTAGAACTCTTCCTGCGTGAACGGATCGTACTTGTGGTTGTGGCACCGGGCGCAACCCATGGTGAGGCCGAGGAACACGGCCGAGGTCGTTTCGATACGGTCCACGACGTACTCGACGGCGTACTCTTCCGGGACGAGGCCGTCTTCGGTGTTGCCGCGATGATTGCGGTTAAACCCGGTGGCGATCACCTGGTCGAGGGTCGCGGCGGGGAGCATGTCGCCGGCGATCTGTTCCACGGTGAACTGGTCGTAGGGCAGGTTGCGGTTGAATGCGCCGATCACCCAGTCGCGCCAGCGCCACATTTCGCGCGGGCCATCGAACTGGTAACCGTTGGTGTCGGCGTAGCGGGCGTAGTCGAGCCAGCGGTAGGCCATGCGTTCGCCGTAGCGCGGCGAAGCGAGCAGGCGATCGATCGCCTTCTCCCAGGCGCCGGGGGCGGAGTCGCGCAGGAAGGCGTCCAACTCGGCGGGCGTTGGCGGCAGGCCGGTGATGTCGTAGGATGCGCGGCGCAGAAGGGTTTCGGGCGGCGCCTCGGGCGACGGCTTCAGTCCCTCCCGTTCGAGCCGCGCGAAGATGAATGCGTCGATTGCGTTTCGCGGCAGGACCGCTCCGCTGAGTTTAGGCGGCGCGGGCCGCTTAGGCGGAATGAACGACCAGTGTTGCTGCCAGGCGGCACCCTCAGCAATCCACCGCCGCAGGGTATCGACTTCGGCTTCGGTCAGTTTCAAGCCCGAATGGACCGGCGGCATCACGCGGAACTTCTTCTCGCCGGTGATGCGCTGGATCAGTTCGCTCGCGGCCGGGTTGCCGGGGACAATTGCGCGCCGGCCGCCGAGGTCGGCCTTGGCCGTCTCCTCGACGTCGAGCCGCAGCGGGATGTTCCTGTTCTTCGCGTCCGGCCCGTGGCACAGGAAGCACTTGTCCGAGAGGATCGGACGAACGTCACGGTTGAACTCGACCGGCGGCGCCGCAGCGGCAAGGCCGGCCCAAAGCGCCAATCCCAGGGCGCAGGGAGATTTCATGGTTTACCCTGATTTTATTGCATTGGGGAGGAGGGATGTTTGAGAGTGATTGCCCGGACGGTTCCGGCTGGAATGGTCACCGCGTCCCATCGACCGGGCCAGGCACGGCAGGCAGATGTCGAGTGGAGCGCGGCTGGAGCATCGCGTCCGGGCGCTGGAGCGCATTGTCTCGACCGCTGACAAGGTGCGGCACGCCTCCCTCAAGCGATAGACGAGGGCTCGTTCGAATGCGCCGTCCCGCATAGCAGCGCGGCTTCTGTCCAAGAGGCAATCAACCGGGGTTCGACAGACGATTCAGGAGTCAGAGTGATATTCCTGGCACGATGGGAAGTCCTCCATGATTCGTCAAGAACCAAGTTGCTCCCGCGTTCTTTGCGGCCGCCAACCGAATTCCGTCGGGAGTCCGTCTACCCATCCCACGATGACCGTTCCTGACCCAGATACTCATCCACGTCCATGCAGTGCCCTACATCGGCCGCCAAGCCTTCGAGGTCCAAGAGACTGCGCTGCTCCCGATTCCGCCCTCCACGCTGTAGTGAGGCGAGTTCGGCAGCCAGACGGAGTTGGTCCGTCCAGGAGAGAGCCTCGACAGACTTCAACACCTCCTCGCAAGGCAACAGTTCAGGGCGGCTGGACAAATCGCAAATAATCGGTTGCTGTATGGTGGATGAGTGCAAGGAGGGGCAGCGGCGCGAAGACGGAAGCAGGCCACTGCCGGGAGGGACCGGCACGGGAAGCACAGTAGGAAGGAAGAGCTTCGGCGGCAACTGGAGCAGTTGCGGCGGGAGAATGGGAAACTCCGCCAGGAGGTCGCCGAACTAGCCCGCCGGATCGCCGAGGACCAGCGGAAGATTGCGGAGATGGAGCGGGAATTAGCCGCCTGCCGCCTTTGCCGGGGTGTTGTGCAGCGACCGGGGCAGCGAGTATCGCAAGTACCGGCGGGAACACCCGGGACTCATTCAGTATTGCTGGGCGCACCTGAAGCGCAACATTCAGGGGGTCCTCGACTTTGCCACCACCGAGGAGGGCCGGCAGTTTTGCCGGGACACGCTGGCCATTTATGCGCGCTTGTTCCGGCTGTGGCATCAATGCCGCCGTCAGATCATCGACCGCGAACAATTCAAGCAGAAAGGACTCGCCCTGGAGCAGAAGTTGTTCCATCTGGCCGAGCGCCATCTCGACAGTGCGGAGGCGGAAGTCTCGAACCTGGCAATAGCCTTGTTTGAGAACCTCGAACACCTGTTTACGTTCGTCTACCACGAGGGCGTCGAGCCGACGAATAATTGGGCCGAGCGTGCGTTGCGGATTGCGGTGCAGTGGCGGAAGGTGATCTTTGGGAACCGCAGTGCGCGAGGGGAACTGACGGTAGCCCGCTTACTCACGGTCTCGCAAACCTGCCTGCGCCAGCAGAGAACCACGCTGGACTACCTCGCCGAAGCCATCCGCTGCCATCGACGGGGAGAAACTGCCCCCTCCCTGTTGCCACCAAAATAGCCGGGTGGGTGAACTGTTAC
>CAYPUQ010000251.1:0-4604 GCA_964413655.1 uncultured Solibacteraceae bacterium
CCGTCCACGCCCGCGCACCCGCCGTTGTCCTCCACCCGCTCCCAGGCCCGCTCCAACTCCTCCAGCCGGAACACCACCGCCATGGCTCTCTACTTTACTACCTGTGGGGATCGGGCCGTACCGCGCCTCCGCCCGTTCCCGCTCACTCGACAAAAATTTCTTCCGCCAGTTCAACAACTTACCGCCACCCATGGGCGGCTCTCGCCCCGCCGCGCCGTAATCTCGTGGGCGGAGAGTCAAAACATGTCTCAAATCACCGAACCAACGGTCGAACCGCGGCCCAGGCGCGAACGCACACCCGCGCAAAAGGAGGCCTCGCGCCGCAATGGCGCCAAATCTCGTGGTCCCAAACGCGCCAAAGAGGCGGATAAGGCCCAGTCTTCCGGAAACTCCCCCGCGCCGGAACCTATGCACTCGCTCTTCATCAACCCCGAGGAGGAGGAAGTTTACGAAACCTATCGCGACAGCTTCCTTCGCTTCTTTCGGCCCCGCGGCGGTCCCGAACTCGAACTCGTGGAACAAATCGCTGTCTCCGCCTACCGCCGCGCGCGTTGCCTCAATATCCTCACCGGCAGCATCGGCAAGAGTATGCGCGACCTCCGGCGCAACCGCATCCCCGGTCTCTTCGACCCTTCCAACGACCCCGTCGCCCATGCCTACGAGCGTCTGGCCGACTCCTCTCGCGTCATCCGCGATGTCCTCGCCGAGGAGAGCTTCGTCGACCGCCAGTATCACCGCTCCCTCCGCAGCCTCCTGCTCATCCAGCAGGCCCGCCGCGACGGTTTCTGGGGCGGCGATCCACCGCCGGAAAAAAAATCGGAAGAAAAACCTGAGAACCCAATAACCCCTTCGAACGAAACCGCTTCACCCCCCTCGGGTTCCCCGGACCCGGGCCCCCCGGAACCCGCGCCCGAACCCGCCCCGAGCCCTCCCGCCTTGGTTCGCCTCGACTGAAGTTCCCGCCCGGTCCGGCCGATGGAGAGGATGTGCGGACCTCGGCCAGCGGCACTTTGACGGCAACTCACACCCTCGCGGCGGTCTGCGTCGGCCGCCAGCCGATCTTCGACGCCCGGCGGAAGGTGATGGCCTACGAACTCCTGTTCCGCCGGCCCGCCGGCGAGCATGCCGACTTTCTCGATGGCGACGAGGCCACCGCCCAGGTCATTCTCTGCGCCGCGGCCGAAATCGGCCTCGACAAACTGGCGGGCGCCGAACCTGTCTTCCTCAACTGCACGCGCCGCTTCCTCGAGGAAGAACCCGTCCTGCCGCCCGATAAGTGCGTCCTCGAAGTGCTTGAGGATATCGCGGTCGACAATTCGCTGCTGGCTTCGCTCCGCCGCCTGAAAGAGAGCGGCTACCGGCTCGCGCTCGACGACTTCGTCTACCGCGCGGAACTGAAACGCCTCGTCGAACTGGCCGACTGCGTCAAAGTCGATGTCTCGGTCCACAGCCCCGCGGAACTCCGCCGCCAGGTGGACCTGTTGCGTCCCTTCCGCGCCACGCTGCTCGCCGAGAAAGTCGACTCCGAGGAACAACTGAACTTCTGCCGGACACTCGGCTTCGATCTGTTCCAGGGTTACTTCTTGCGCCGGCCGGAGTCGGTCGCCGCCACTCGCCTCGCCACCAGCCAGATCGCGGCCGTCAAGCTGCTCAGCTTATGCCAGCAGCCCGACGCGAACCTCGCCGCCGTGGCCCGGCTCGTCGCCACCGACGTCGCGCTCTCCGCCAAAGTGGTGCAGATCGCCAACTCGGGCTTGTTCGGCCGGACCAGCCCGATTAGAACGATCCCTGCCGCCGTTTCGATGATGGGGACCCGCGTACTGCAACGCTGGGCGGCGCTCTTGCTCATGGCCGGTTGCAGCATGTGTCCGCCCTCCTATGTCGGCCACGCCGTCCATCGGGCGCGCATGAGCGAACTGATCGCGCCAGTCAAGGGCGCCGACCCCGACCAGGCGTACCTCGTCGGCCTCTTCTCCATTCTCGATTCGGCCTTCGGCGCACCGCTGGAATCGATTCTGGATCAGCTCCCGCTGCCCGGCGAAATCCGCGAGGCCTTGCTCAACCGGACCGGCAATTTGGGCCACATTCTCGCCGCAACCATCGCATACGAGCACGGGCACTGGGATGAGGCTCTCGCCTTGTCCTTCCCCGCCGAAGTTCTCCGCCACGCCTTCTGGGAAGCAGCCGCTTATGCCCGCTCGGCGGAGGCCGTGCTTCTGCCCGCCTCCGGTTCGTAGCCGCCGGACGCCCGCCCCGCCCAACGATAATGTTGGTCATGCGGGTTCCTCTGCTTGCGGTGTTCGGACTGCTGGTCCTGGCCCAGGAGACGCCGGTGTTCCGCGGCGGGGTGGCGGTGGTCCGCTTGGACGTCCAGGTCGTGGATGGCCGGCACGTCGTTGGCGGTTTGACCCGGGACGATTTCGAAGTCCTCGACAACGGCGCGCCGCAAACCATCGGATATTTCGGCCGCGAGGCCGAACCGCTCTGGCTGGTTCTCCTGCTGGATGTGAGCGGCAGCATGATCCGGTACGTGGACGAGGCGGCCAAAGTGGCCCGGCAGGCGCTCGGCCAACTCGGGCCGGAGGACCGGGTCGCGGTGATGGCCTTCGGCCGGGAAACGCGGCTGGTCGGAGAGTTCACGGTGGACCATGCGGAGGCGGCGCACTACATCAAGCGTGCGCGCGAGGAGGACGCGTTGGCGGGCGGAACGGGCGTGAACGCCGCCGTGATGGAAGCAGTCGAATATCTCCGCGAGGAAGCGGAAGGCAAGCCGGGCCGGCGGGCCGTGGTCATTCTGACCGATAACGGCGGGTTGAACTACCAGAAGCCGGCGGCGGCGGCGGTGGACGCGCTGCACTCGGCCGACGCCGTGTTGAATGCGCTCGTGACGCCGGACGCCCGGCCGCCCAAGCCGCCGCCCGTGGGGCAGTATGTGAACCCCGACTTTGCGCCCTCGGACGTGTTTCTGCTGGCCCGCGAGAGCGGCGGCGAAGTGCTGAAAGTGGCCCGGGGCGGCGGCAGCCTCGGGGAGATGATGGAAAGGGTGCGGACGCGGTATTCGCTCCACTACCGCGCGCCGGAGGCGGCGGCCGGCGAACGCCGCTCGGTGGAAGTTCGCTTGAAAGAGGACGCTCGCCGCCGCCACCGGCGCGCCGAGGTGCGCGCTCGCAGCGGGTACCGGGTACCCGAATGAACGGCCCCGCGCGGACGTGGGGGAGAGTAGAAGTCGTCGTTCTGGCTCTCGCGGTAGCGGCCAGTCTGCCGTCGCGCACGGCAACCATGACGGCCAGCCTGTGGCTGGACGAGTCCTGGGTGGCCAACTCCGTATTGGCCGCGTCGTGGCGCGAGATGTTTTTCTATCCGCATTGGCTGCAGTCGTCGCCGCCTCTCTTCCTGGCGCTGATGCGGGCGGCCACCGGCGTTCTGGGGACGGGCGAATGGGCGCTGCGGGCAGTGCCGTGGCTGGCGTCGCTGCTGGCGGTTGTTGTGCTGGCGGCGGCGCTCCGGCGGCTGGTGGCCTGGCCGGCCTGGCTCCCGGCGGCGGCTCTCGTCGCGCTGAATTACTGGGCCGTCAAAATGGGTCAGCAAAGCAAGCAGTACGCGACGGACCTCCTGGCGGGCTGCGTGCTCTGCTGGGTCCTGGTGCGATTCCGGGAGAGCGGCCGCGAAGGGCGGGCGGTGATCCTTGCGGCCGCCGGCGCGATCGGCTGCTTCCTGTCGTTTCCAGCGGTGTTCTGGTTCCCCGCCCTGGTCCTGGCCGTGCTGGCTGCGGACGGGCTCCGCGGCCGGCGGTGGCTCGTGCTCGGTCTTTTCCTGGCCGGCGCGCTGGGCTTGCTGTACTTGGTGTTCCTGCGCGCCAACGTGGACGAGACGTTATCCAGATATTGGGCCGGCGGCCAACTCGGCGAGGTCGGCCTCGTGGCGGGACTGGCTGAACTCGAACGAAGCATCGCTTACCTGCTGGTGCCCCAGACGGCGTCATGGACCGGGTGGGCCGCCCTCATTATTGAGGTCGTCGCGTTGGCTGGGCTGGTCCGTGCCATAGCGGGATTCCGCCGCGACGATCGCACGGCGGGCACGGTTCTCCTGGCGGGTCCGCTGCCGCTCTTGTCGGGACTGGCCGTCAGCTTGGCGGGATTCTACCCGCTGCTGAGCTACCCCCGGATGATCCTGTGGATGCTGCCGGGACTCGCCGTGCTGGTCGCGTACGGCCTGGAACCGCTGTTCGAGCGCCTGTCGCTGCGGTTCGACGGTCTGCTTCGCTACGGTGTGCCCGCCGTCTGTCTGCTGGTGGTTCTCGGCAGCCAGGCGGTCATTATGCGCCACCCCCGGCCGGCGGAGCAAAACCGCGAAGCCGTCGAGTTCCTCCGGGGCGCCGAACAGGATTGTGTATTCGTTTACGGTGGGATGTCGGAACCCTATCGATACTACCGGCGGAGAACCGGCTTCAACCCGGAATGCGAGTTCATCGGCAACACCGGCTGGCCCTGCTGCCCGCGCAGCCCGCGCCGGCACGACACACGGCCGAACTTGGCGCAGTTGGACCTGGATCTGACCCGCGCGGCGGAATACAGTGCGGGTAGGACGATCTGGTTTCTGCTGCC
>CAYPUQ010000251.1:4704-9709 GCA_964413655.1 uncultured Solibacteraceae bacterium
TAGGCTGGCATTCGGTGGCCGTTGCCGTCGTAGACCCAGAACGGCGACAGTACGGCCCAGGAAAGGCGTGCGCCGAATCCGTCTTTTTCCGAGCGGCGATAGCGAGGGTCGTCCTTCGTCGCGAATCCGACGCCCATTTGAACGGCGTTGCCAACGGCCAGGCGTCCCATCCGGCTGCCAAAACGCCGGCTGAACCCGTCGGCGTTGGCGGGCCACTCCTCGGGTTCCTTCTGCCAGGTTTGGATCCCGCCCATGGCAAGGCCTCGGGCAATGCCTGGAAGGCCGAAGGTTCGCGACTGGAAGTGTTGAAGCCGCTCCGCCGTCGTCATCGGGGACGGTGCGGACGGAACCGTGCTCGGGCTGGGAAGTAAGCCGTTTTGCTGGGCGAACGCGCCAATGGGTAAGGTCAGAACGACCAGGGACAGGCGCATTGCGCGCATGCAGACGAGTGTAGCACTTCGATTCGACGGGGCATAGGGGTAAACGAAGGAATTCATGGTGGAGCGCAAGCTTATAATGAGATGACCCATGCAGCTCGACTGGTTCCCTTTTTGGCTGAGCCTCCGAGTGGCGGGTATCGCTACAGTTTTGTCGGTGGTGGGCGGTTTTGGCCTCGCCTACCTTCTCGCCACCCGCAAATTTCGCGGCAAGGCACTTGTCGAAGCCGCGGTTTTGCTGCCGCTGGTCCTCCCACCGACCGTGATCGGCTACTACCTCCTTGTCGTAATAGGGCGTGAAACGCCGCTCGGAACTATCTATGAAGCGATATTCGGCGGCCCGCTGCTGTTTACATGGCAGGCGGCCGTGCTGGCGGCGGCCCTATACGCGCTACCGCTGCTGGTGCGATCGGCGCGCGACTCGCTCGAAGCCGTGGATCCGGCCGGCCTGCGTACCGCCCGCAGTCTGGGCGCCGGCGAGTGGCGCACCTTGTGGCAGGTAGCGCTTCCGCAAATGCGCGGCCCGCTGGCGGCGGCCACGGTTGTCGCGTTTGCGCGGGCCTTTGGCGAGTTCGGCGCGACATTGATGATTGCCGGCTACCTGCCCGGCCAAACCGCCACCGTCGCAACGGCCGTCTACGCAGCGGTGGAGTCGGGTGACGGAGCGCTGGCGCGCGGCTTGGTGATTGCGACTTCGATTCTGGCGCTGATGGCGGTGTGGGCCGCCGGCCGGTTTGCGCCGCCGCGGAGTGCCTGATGATCCAGGTTCTGCTGCGCAAGCGATGGGCCGCCGGCCGGCTGGGACCGGAGTTCTCGCTGGATGTCGAGTTCCGCGCCGATGCCGCCGTCACCTGCCTGTTCGGCCCGGCCGGCGCAGGTAAGACGCTCATTCTGGATCTGTTGGCCGGTTTCGCTCGTCCGGATGACGGCCGCATCCACATAGGCGGCGCGATTGTCTTTGACGGCGCAAGCGGTATTTCGCTGCCGCCCGAGCGTAGGCAGTGCGGCTACGTGGGCATACCCGAAGGGCTGTTCCCGCACATGACCGTCCGGAACAACCTTCTGTTCGGCGCGCAGCGCCGCCCTCGGTTGGAGCGTCATCGCCGGGTCAAGGATGCGTTGGAGCGGTTCGGGCTGTCCGGCTTGGACGAGCGCAGGCCAAGCGGCCTGTCGCTCGTGGAGCAGCGCCGTTGCGCCCTGGCGCGGGCCGTACTGAGCGATCCGCGCGTTCTGCTGCTGGACGCCCCGGCACGGGGGCTCGACGCGATAGCCCGCCGGCAGATCTGGGATCTGGTTCGCGCGTTGCAGGCTGAGTTGAAAATTCCGGTACTGGCGGCCACGGACAGCCTGGACGACGCCTTCGTGGCGGCCGGTACGATTCTGGTGCTGGACCAAGGGAGGATTCTGCAACAAGCCGCGCCCAGGCAGCTTCTCGATCGGCCGGCGAGCATCGAGGTGGCCAGGCTGCTGGGTCTTCACAATCTTCTCCAAGCCGAGATCCGCGCGCTCGATCCGGCCGGCAACACCAGCAGCCTGAACATTCAGGGCCACCCGCTGGCCGGACCCTACTTTCCCGCCCGCCTGAAAGGGGACCGGGTCTGGCTCTACGTCCGGCCCGAAGAACTGACGGCATCGCCGCGCGACGGTTTGGCGCTGAAACCCAACCAGCTTGCCGCGCCGCTCGCCCGCACGGTCGAGCATCCGGAGTTTGTGCGGTTGGAGTTCGCGTCCGGCGTCTCGGTTCACATGCCGCGCCGGCAGTTCGACCGGCATGGCGATAATAAGGAATGGGTGATCGAATTTCCCGCCCAATCGTTGCGAGTTCTGTGAGGCCGATGTGTTGAAGCCGTTCGACGAGTACGTCGCCCTGGCGGAGCGGGCCCACGGGCACATGTGCGCCGGACAGATCCTCGGTTTGCGCCTCGCGCTCCACGGGCTGAAGCTCCTCGGGCTGGACGACCCAACCGGAGAGCACCGGAAGCGCCTCATCACGTTCGTTGAGATCGACCGTTGCGCGACAGACGCCATCACGGTAGTGACGGGCTGCCGGATGGGGAAGCGCGCCTTGAAGTTTCGCGACTTCGGCAAAGTGGCGGCCACGTTCTGCGACCTCAAAGAGAACAGGGCGGTCCGGGTGGTTGCGCTGGAGTCGTCAAAGCAGCGGGCGAAGGAGATGTATCCCGAGGTCGAGGATAAGAACCGGCAGCAGATGCGCGCGTACCGCGAGATGCTCGAGGAGGAATTGTTCCGCCACGAATGGGTGCGGGTGACAATTGGGCCGGAGGATCTGCCGGGCTACAAAGCGCCGCGGGTGACCTGCGCGGCCTGCGGCGAAGGCATCAACTTCCAGCGTGAAGTGGTGCGGGAAGGCCGGACCCTTTGCCGCGCCTGCGCCGGGGAGTCCTACTATCAGCCGCTCTGAACCGCTCCGCTACTACATTACCGACCGGCATTCGGCTGGCGGGATCGAACCGCTGCTGGAAATCGCGGCGCGGCGGCTGGCCGAGGGTATCGAGCTGATTCAGATTCGCGAGAAGGACCTGCCCACGCGCGAACTGGCCGCGCTGGCGAGCCGGTTCCTCGGACTGCCAAACCCGCGAGGCACGAAGATTCTGGTGAATTCGCGCACCGACGTCGCGCTGGCGTGCGGTGCGCATGGGGTGCATCTCCCATCGGACTCCTATCCGGCGTCCGCTCTCCGCCGCGTCGTACCCGATGGCTTCATCATCGGCGCGTCTTGTCACAGCGTGGCCGACGTAAAGAGGGCGGAAGAGGAAGGCGCGGACTTCGCCGTCTTCGGGCCGGTATTCTTCACGCCATCGAAGGCCGATATGGGCGAGCCACAGGGGCTGGAGAAGTTGGCGGAAGCCTGCCGCGCCGTGCGCATGCCCGTGCTCGCTCTCGGCGGCGTCATGGCGCGCAACGTGCCTCAATGCCTGGCGGCGGGCGCCGCGGGCGTGGCGGCGATTCGAATGTTCCAGGAGGGTTAACGTTAACTGTAAACTCGTGGATCAGACGAGATCGGAGTGGGTTCCGGTGATCCTTGCATGCGTGGCGGCAGCGGCGCACCCTCGATTAACAGCAGGATCGGCAGCGCGCGTCGCTCTCTGAGTGACTGCGTTCGGGGTCTTCACCTCGAATGGCAGTGCGTTCTCCGCGGTAAGCCGCACGAGCGCGTCTACAACTCCCGCCGGTTTTCGAGCGACTTCGTCATCGTCACTTCGTCGGCAAACTCCAGGTCCGACCCCACCGGAACGCCCATCGCAATCCGCGTGACACGCATTCCGAGCGGCTTCAATAACCGCGCCAGGTATGCCGCCGTCGCCTCGCCCTCGACATTGGGATTCGTCGCCAGGATGACTTCGTCCACCTGCCCCCGCGCGATCCGGTCCAGCAACCCGGTAATCTTCAACTGCTCCGGTCCGATTCCGCGAAGCGGCGACATCGCCCCGTGCAGCACGTGATACAGCCCTTCGTATGTCCGCGTGACCTCGATCGGCAAGATGTTGTGCGGCTCTTCCACCACGCAGATCTTGGTCTGGTCGCGGCCGGGGTTGCCGCAGTAGGGGCACAGCTCACCCTCGCTGATGTTGTTACACTCGACGCACAGCCGGAGCGTGTCCTTCACCTCCAGCAGCGCCTCGGCCAGCCGCGCCGCCTCGTCGCGGCTGTGTCTGAGCACATGGAACGCAAGCCGCTGGGCCGACTTGGCGCCGATGCCCGGCAGCCGCTTGAATTCGTCGATGAGCCGTTGGAGCGGTCCGGCAAAATCGGGCATAAAGGACGATCGGACCAGCCGTTAAAACAGTCCCGGCGGCAAACCCATGCCGCCCAGCATGGCACCCATCTTGCCCTTGGTCTCCTCGTCGACGCGCTTGACCGCTTCGTTGCAGGCAGCCACCACCATGTCTTGCAGCATCTCGACATCGGAAGCGGCTTCCGGATCGATCTTCACGCCCAGAACATTCTTCTGGCCGTCCATTTTCACCGTCACCATGCCGCCGCCGGCCGACGCCTCGACTCGGATTAGCGCAATCTCTTCCTGCAGCTTCTGCTGCATTTGTTGCGCCTGCTTCATCATCGTTTGCATGTTGCCTGGGAGCTTCATCTCTCTATCCTTCTCTCAAATTCCGTACGTTGCGCACATGGCTGCCGGGAAACAACTCCTGAAACCGCCGGACATCGGGGTGATCGAGCGCGCGCCGCATCACTTCTTCGTCCTCTTCGTCCGGCGCGGATGACTCGGCCGGCGCCGCTTCACCGCCCCCGGCTTCAAAGCTGATCTTCGACGGCCGGCCGCGCAGGGTGTCCACTACGTTCTTCAACTCCGCCGACTTCAGTGACAGGGAAAATTCCTTTGGCGCCGTGAACTTCACTTCCGCCACCGACTCGGCGACTTCGGCGTGCGCCACCGCGTCAACGAGAAACTTCTTCCCTTGCGCGGAAAGTTCGGCCAGCAGCTTGTCCTTCAAACTGCCGAGCGGTGCCGTTGGCATCGGATCGGCGGGCGGCATCGATGGCGGCGTGACCGCGGCCGACGCAACAGCCGCGCGCGCGTGTGTGCCGCT
>CAYPUQ010000252.1:0-9670 GCA_964413655.1 uncultured Solibacteraceae bacterium
AAACCTGGCAGCGCGGCCGCCCGGCGTCGACGACGACGCGATGGATGGCACCGGGCGCCGCACGCATGCCCATGCGGATGCGACCGGCTTCGAAGGCGGGGCCGGCGGCCGTTGAGGCGCACAGCAGCCCGTCGCGATTGCCGAGAACGATCTCACCATTGGTGCCCAGATCGATGTGGGCTTCGACACCGGCCGCAGTGTGGAGACCGGTGGCTATAATCCCGGCCAGAATGTCGCTACCAACGAAGCTGGCGAGGCAGGGGAGGAAGGTGACGCGCGGCGCACCGCATCGGGACCAGGCGAGATCGCTCGCGGCGAACGTGCGAGCTTCCGGGTGAGCGGTGTGGAACGGGACATGAGCGAGCGCTTCGACGTCCAGTCCGCAGAAGAGGTGGTGCATGACGGTGTTGCCGGCAAGCAGGATTTCGCGAACGGAACGGCCGGCGGCGAGTTCCTCGACCATCGCGCCGAGCGACTTGCGGATGGCGCGCGTGAGGATGCCGGGGTTGCACAGTTCGAAGCCGACGCGGCTCATCAGGTCGGCGCCGTGACGGCATTGCGGGTTGAGTCCGGTTCGGACGTCGAGGACTTCGCCGGTGGCCAGATCGAGAAGCTGTCCAGCCAGGGTCGTGGTGCCAACGTCGATGGCGATGCCAAGTCCTTCGGAGGGTTCGAAGGGAAGCGGCGTGTCGTCGGAGAGGACGGGCGTGTGCCACTGATCAACATCCAGCGTGACGGGACCCACCGGATGCGCGCGGCAGGCGAGGCGCCAGCCGTCGCGCAGTTCTTCGGGGGTGAGCGCCTCCGCCATTTCGGGGGTGACGGGAATATCGCCGGAGACGACACGGACGCGGCAGCCGCCGCAGAGCATGGAGCCGCCGCACGGGAACTCCACGCCGCGTTCGAAGAGGATGTCTTCGAGCGGGCGGTTACCTGGAGCGTCGATGCGAAGGAACGAACCGGGCGGACGGGGCGTCCGCCGCGGACCGGGGGTCCGTCCCACTTTGTTCTCAGCTCCTTTCGTGGTTAGGCATGGGTTTGGGCATAGCGGGTCATGGCCATCAGATTGGCCTCGGCCGTTCCGCGAGGGATCTCGCAGCCGGCGGCGACGATGTAGTGAGGGCCGGCCTGGCGGTGACACTCGGCGAGAGCATCCTGAATCGATTCGGGGGACCCGTCGCGAATGGCGCGAACGGGATCGAGGTTGCCGGCAACGACGGTATCGGGGCTCATGGCGGCACGCGCTTCGGCAAGGCTGACGGGATAATCGATGTCGATCATATCGGCGCCGGTTTCGGCCATGCCCTTGAGGATCTTGCGCGTGTTGCCGCAGATGTGCAGGCGCACCGGAACGCCCATCGATTGGATGCCCCGCACCAGGCGGGCTTCGTAGGGAAAGACAAAGCGCTCGTAGATGCGGGGGCCGGCGAGGGAAGCGGCGGCGTCTCCGATGCCGATGAGCGTGGCGCCGGCCTCCACCTGGGCGCGGGCGAAGACGAGTTCCATCGCGACAACAAATTCAAATAGCTCGACGACGAAGCCGGGGTCGTCGTGAAAATCGAGCATGAGCGCGTTGACGCCCCGGAGGTCGGCGGCCATGGCGCATGGTCCTTCGACCCAGCCTTCGACAATGAGGCCGGACCCGGCCCGCGCGGCCAGCAGCGCGACGCCGCCGATCCGATCGCGCATGCGGCCGGCGGCGTGGGGATCGGGCAGATGGAGGCGCGCCAAGGCAGACTTGTCTTCGAGCAGCGCTTGCCGTTCGACGATGGCCGGCGGTTGATCGTCGAACCACTCGATGACCGCCCCGAGGTCGGAGGCCTCGCGAGCGGGATCGGAGATGACGGAGACATAGTCGAAACCGTACTTCGCGGCGGTCAGAAGCTGTGCTTCGGCCAGAACGCGGCGATCGGAGACATAGTCGCGGTAACGCACACGGGCGGTTGCGGCGGCGAACATCATGGTAATGGGCATCAACGGGCGGTGGTCGACCGCTTGGCGGCGCAGGGCGGCGAGAACGCGCTCCTTGCCGGTCATGGCGGCTACGGACATGACGGGATCCTCTCGATGCCGATGATGTTGTCGTCGTAGCGCGCCGCGACGCGGCAGCCGGGCGGGACGACCAGAAAGTCGGCGGGGTCCCAATCGCCGGCCACGAGACGGTGGAAGAGATTGGAATCACCGGCGATTTTCTCAAAGGACCAGTTTCGTCCGGCGGCTTCTTCGCGGGCGCGCCGCTCGTGAGTGTTATCCGGTTCGAGACCGGTTTCGATGAAGGTGAGCCGGCAGTAAGCGGTTTGGTAGCGGTTCATCTCCTCGTACAGGTAGCGGCCATTATCTTCCCCGTAGCGGGCCACCAGTTCTTCGAGCGAGTAGCCAGCGGCGGCGCGGGGCCGGGCCAACTGGACGATGGACTGGCCGCGCTCCAACCACCCAGTGGAGCGGAAGTAGGTGCCGGGATGGGTGTCGAAGTACTGCTGGTAGCGCTGGCGGCTGCCCATGAGGAGGGCGATGCAATCGTGGGCGCGAGGGAGGACCAGCGGGATGGCCCGCGCCTCGATGCCGAGCAATCCGTTTCCGCAGAGCGCATAGCCAAACACCACGGCGTCATAGGAGGAGCCGGCGCCGTCAACCCGATGCTGCAACTCGGTGCGCATGGCTGTGGCGCCAAGGTCGTGAAGGCCCTTGGGAAGGACATCGAGGTCGACATGGTGCGGCGCGCGGGCCACCGCGTTGCACATTTCGCGGAACAGAACTTCGCAAGCGATGAGTTTCAGGCGCATGGCGGCACGTGACGGGCGAGGGCGCGGATGAAATCGGGGCCGGCGCCGCAACAGCCTCCGATGAACGAAGCGCCGGCCTCGATCAGGGCGGGAGCATGCGAGGCGTATTCTTCGGGTGGTTGGGCGTAGCGAATCTGCCCGGCGGAAAGCTCCGGCAAGCCCGCGTTCGGCTTGATCCAAATGGGAAGATCGCAAGCCGCGTGCAGGCGGCGGCAAAGTGGGACGAAGTGCTCGACACCGGCGCCACAGTTGGCGCCAACCGCGGCTGCGCCCTCCGCGGCCATGGCTTCCGCCACCTGCTCGGGGGTAACGCCCATCATCGTGCGGTCCTTGTTACGGCCGCTGCCGAAGGCGAACGTGACGAGAACGGGAAGGCGGGTGCGGAGCGCGGCGCGGAGTGCGATGCGGGCTTCCTCGATATCGCTCATGGTTTCGACGAGCAGGGCGTCGGCGCCGGCGGCTGCGAGAGCCTCGGCTTGCGCGGCGAACGCGGCTTCGAGGCTGGCGGGTGAAACGTCGCCCGAAAGAAGCATGCTGCCGCTCGGACCGATCGATGCAAAGACGAGAGCGCGACCCGCTGCGGCGGCGCGAGAGATTTCCACACCGGCGCGGTTGATGGCGGCAGTGCGGCTGGAGAAACCGCGAGCCGCCAGGCTGATCGGGTTTGCCCGGAACGTGTTCGTCAGAATAATACGGCTGCCGGCGTCAACATAGGCGCGGGCGACGGTGGCGACTCGGTCGGGGTGGTCGAGATTCCAGGCGTCGGCGAGGTCGCCGGGGGCGAGGCCGAATTTCTGCAACTCAGTGCCCCAGGCGCCGTCGGAGAGAAGAGGACCGTTAGCGAGCCAGTGGGTCAATGGATGAGTCATGGCGGGGCTGGATCAAGCGGGGGCGCGAGCCGTCATGATCTGCCGGGCCAGCGCGACGGCAACGGTGGCGTTCTCACCGTAGCCGTCGGCGCCGATCTCGCGGGCGAATTGCGGCGTTACGGGTGCGCCGCCGATGAGGACTTTCACGCGGTCGCGGAGACCAGCTTCGCTCAGAGCATCGATGGTCTTCTTCATGGACGGCATGGTGACGGTGAGCAGCGCCGAGAGGCAAACGATGTCGGCTCCATTATCCCGAACCGCGCCGATGAACTTTTCGGGAGCCACGTCGGCGCCGAGGTCGACGATTTCGAACCCGCTGCCTTCGAGCATCGACGCGACCAAGTTCTTGCCGATGTCGTGGAGGTCGCCCTTCACAGTGCCGATCACGACGCGGCCAGCCATCTTTGCGCCGCTGCTGATGAGCAACGGACGCAACAGTTCCATGGCGCCCTTCATGGCCCGGGCCGACAGGAGAAGTTCCGGCACGAAGTAGTCTTCGCACTCGAACCGCCGTCCGACCTCGTCCATGGCCGGCACCATGTAGTCCGCGATAAGCCGCATGGGATCGGGATTCCCCTGGAGCGCCTCTTCGGTGACGGCAATCGCCGTCTTCTGGTCGCCGTTGAGGATGGCGTCATGGAGCCGCTGCAAGTCTGGCATATTGGAATCTCCTGTCTATCGTGCTCCGTTGAACTCGCGCACAGCGCCGATCATGGCGGCGATGTTTTCCACCGGCGTGCCGTACTGGATATTGTGGATGGCGTTGAAGACGAAACCGCCGCCGGGCGCGAAGATTTCGCAGCGGCGGAGCACCTCCTCGCGGACTTCCGCCGGCGTGCCGAAGGGCAGGGTTCTCTGAGTGTCTACACCTCCACCCCAAAAGACGAGCCGGCCGCCATGCTTCGACTTGAGATGCCGCGGGTCCATGCCGGCGGCGGAACACTGCACGGGATTGACGATGTCGAAGCCGCAGTC
Organism: uncultured Solibacteraceae bacterium; assembly: GCA_964413655.1. Lineage (GTDB taxonomy): Bacteria > Acidobacteriota > Terriglobia > Bryobacterales > Bryobacteraceae > CAYPUQ01. The sequence goes on from CAYPUQ010000252.1 coordinate 4,628, forward strand.
GATGAAAGATTCATAGAAGCGCTCCACCGAGCCGCAGGAATGTTTGAAGGTCTTCCAACCAGTATGGGCGTGAATCCAGCCGTTGACCTGTTTGTAGTACGGGAACCATAGCTCGCGGAAAGTTGGGACCGAACAGAAGGCGGAGGTTTGCGTGCCGAAATCGGTGCCGCAGATGAAGACACCATCCACGGTGTCGCCGATGGCGGCGTGGACTTTGGCCAGGTTCACGAGCGCAACCTCGGCTTGGCGCGCGAAGACATGGTGGATGTAATCGCGGCGGATGCGGGTAGACATGTACCACTCGGCGATGTCGCGGATACCCTTCGGATCCTTCAGAAAAGGAGCCGGAACGAGGGCGATGTCGCCGAACGCGGTGCCGCCGAAATTGGCGACAATGGCCCGGCCCGTGCCGGCGGCCACCCTCACGTCCTCCGCAATGGAAGCGATATCGGCATCGCTGAGGAATTTGAACTCCTCCGTGTTGTCCGCGGGGTTCAGATCGCTTTCATCGAGCGGTTTCTGGCGGATGATGGTGTCGAAGAAGAAGCCGTCCTTGGGCATACGCCCGCTGGGCGAAACGCTGGTGTCTCCTTCGGGGTAGATCAGCGTGTCGCCGTTCGCATCGGTCGTGGTGTTGAAGCGGCCGGGGACGAGAACGTCGAGACCGCGAAAGCTCCACGGTTTCCACTCGCCGAGAGGGAACCCGAACAGGGTCTTGCGGCGGAACACACCTTCAACGTCCAGACCCATCGCCTGCTTGAGGTCCTCGTCGATGAGGCCGAGCATTTGGTACGGCTCGTGGACTTTCACGGGCCGCCGCTCCAGGCCGTAGTAATCGCGGAGAGCGGCGACACAGGCGACATGGATGCCGGTGACGGAAGTGCTGCCGAAATCAATGGGGATGCGGTCCGGCGGGCGGTGCAAGAGCGCCGCCGTGACGCGATCCTTGCTCGGTGCCACGAATACCTTGGTATGCACGCCGGGTGCCACGAGCGGGGCTTCGCGACAAAGCGGGGCTGGGAGCCCCGCGCAGGCTGCGAGCCTGCCCCACAAGGGGCAGATCCCCCATTCGCGGTCTCGCGCACGGCTAAAATAACCCAATATGGGCAGCAACCGGAGAGGGTTTTTGCGGCAGACGCTGGGGGTGCTGTGGACGGGGGCAACCGTCCTGGATCAGGCCGTTTGGCGCGCCGCGCGAGCGCGCGCGCAAGCCGGCCGCAGACCACTCCAGCGGTTGTTCGACATCGAGAAAGCGGCCGACGGGGTCTACGTCGCCGTGGCGCGGCCAGTGGGCGTGCTGAACTGCAATGCGGTCATATTCGAGAACGCACAAGACCTACTTGTGGTCGACGCGCACTCGAAGCCGTCGGCTGTGGCGGCGCTGGTGCAACAGATCCGGCGGGAGATCACCCGGAAACCAGTGAAGTACGTCGTGGCGACGCATTTTCACTGGGACCACGCACAGGGTCTCCCCGGCTACCGGTGGGCAGCGCCGGGAGCGGTGGTTTACGGATCCGAGACGACGCGCAAGCTCATGGACGAGCACTCGGCGCCGCGGCTGCGGGCTTCGCTCGAACAGATGGAGAAGTCGCTCTTTCAGAGCCGGAAGGCGTTGGCGGAGGCGAAGTCGGCCGAGGAGCGCTCGTACCACTCGACGATGGTGAACGATGTGGCCGCCTACATCGCCGAGATGCGCAACTACCAGCCGGAACTGCCGCAGGTGACGTTCGACCGCGATCTGATTCTCCATGACAAAGCGCACGAAATCCACTTGTCGTTTCGCGGGCGGGCGCATACGGCCGGCGACGTAGTCGTGTGGAGCCCGCAAAAGGGAGTCGTCGCGACCGGCGACGTGTTGCACAGCTTCTTTCCGTTCTTCGGCGACGGATACCCCTTCGAGTATCCCAACACGCTGTTGCGCATGGCCGAGATGGACTTCCAGATCGTGGCGGGCGGTCACGGCGGCATACACCGGAACCGGGACGTGCTGTACCAGATGCGCAACTACATTGAAGAACTGAACGATGCCGTCGTGCGTGGCCGGGGCGCGGGAAAAAGCCTGGCCGAGCTTCAGGCCGAAATACGGCCGGAGCGGTTGAAGAGTCTGGCCGATGGCGGATACGGCGAATTTGTCGGACAATCAATATTGCGGTACCGCATGATCGCGCCGCCGCAGCCGGCGGTGGCGGCGGTGTTGACGGAAGCGGTGGAATCCAACGTGGCGCAGATCTACGCCGCACTTGAGAATGCCGCCTGACATGCCGCAAAACACAGAATGCCCGACACGCTGACGGTTCCCGAAACCGGAACGGGGACAAGCCACGAGGAAGAGTTCGTTCCGCAGTATCACGTGGTCCTGCTGGACGACGACGATCACACGTACGAGTATGTGATCGAGATGCTGATGAAGCTGTTCATGAAGACCGAGTCGGAGGCGTACCGGCACGCGGTCGAAGTGGACACGACGGGGCGGACCATCATCATCACGTGCGAACTGCCGCAGGCCGAGTTCGCGCGCGACCAGATTCACGCCTACGGCGCCGACTGGCGGATGCCGCGCTCGAAGGGGTCGATGAGCGCTATCGTCGAGCCGGCCGCCGGCGGCGCGAAATAGCGGACCGGCGGCGGCAAAGGAATCCCAAGACACACATGCACGATTTGAATCATTTTCGGAGCAACCTGGAAATCGTTGCCGCCCGGCTGGCCACGCGCGGCTTCACGCTGGACCTCGATGGGTTTCGCACGCTGGATACGGAACGGCGCGCGGCCCTGACCGAAGCCGAGCAACTGAAGGCAAAGCGCAACTCGGAGAGCCAGGAGATCAGCAAGCTACGCAAGCAGGGCGTCGACACGGCGGACCGGCAGCAGCAGGTGCGCGAGATGGCGGAGCGGATCGCCACGCTCGACAAGAAGGCGGACGAATTGGAAGCTCAGTTCCGCGAGATCATGGCCACCACGCCGAACACGCCGCACGACAGCGTTCCGGTGGGACGCTCCGCCGAGGACAACGTGGTAGTGCGCGGCGGACAGACGCCGCCGCCGAAGGACTTCGAGCCGCAAGCGCATTGGGACCTCGGCCCGGCGCTGGGCATTCTGGACCTCGAGCGCGCGGCAAAGATCACCGGGGCGCGTTTCGCGGTCTACTGGGGCCTTGGCGCGAAGTTGGAACGGGCGCTGATCAACTTCATGCTCGACGTGCACACGCGCGAGCACGGCTACACCGAGGTTCTGCCGCCGTTCCTCATCAACTCGGAAAGCCTGTACGGGACCGGACAGTTGCCTAAGTTCGCCGAGGACCTGTTCAAGATCGAGGGCCACGATTTCTGGCTGGCGCCGACCGCCGAGGTGCCGGTAACTAACCTGTACCGCAACGAGGTTCTGGACGGCGATGCGCTACCGGTGAGTCTGTGCGCGTTCACGTCGTGCTTCCGCAGCGAGGCGGGATCGTACGGCCGGGACGTGCGCGGCATCATCCGGCAGCACCAATTTCAGAAGGTGGAACTAGTGAAGTTCACCCGGCCGGACCAGAGCTATGACCAGCTTGAGCGCCTGACGCAGGATGCCGAGAACATCCTGCGCAAGCTGGGTCTGCCGTTCCGAACCGTGGTGCTGTGTACGGGTGACATGGGATTCTCCTCGGCGAAGACCTACGACATCGAAGTATGGCTGCCGAGCCAGCGGGAGTTCAAGGAAATCTCGTCGTGCTCGAATTTCGAGGCGTTCCAGGCGCGGCGGGCGGGCATCAAGTTCAGATCGGGCAAGGGGAAGGCCGAGTTCGCTCACACGCTGAATGGGAGCGGCCTGGCAGTTGGGCGCACTTGGGTGGCGATCGTCGAGAATTACCAGCAAAGCGACGGCAGCGTAGTGATTCCCGAGCCGCTGCGTCCGTATTTGAACGCCGAACGGATCGGTCCGAAAGGCGAGGCCAAGTAGCGCCGGCGGGCGCGAAAAAATCGTTCACAGCAACTCAGATTTTTTTTGGAGGCCATAAGTATATTTTTCCTCAGTTGGTTAGCCGCATTCGTATATTTCTATCAATATCGAAATAAAATCAGAGGTCCGGTATTCTTTGGGTGCGATAGGAAGTGTCGCTGCTCACCGAAGGCGGTGAGCGCAACCCAAATCTGGAGGCTCTGCCGTGAATCGGTTGATCAAGGTAGCAATAATTTCGTTGGGAATCGTTCTGTTGTCGATGAGAGCGCACTGTCAGCCGGCGCTAACGACCATTCAGGACGTTCTCTACAAGGCGGACGGAAGTCCGTTCCAAGGCTTTCTCACGATTCAGTGGAAGAGCTTCGACGCGGCCGACACATCGAAGATCGGCACGCAGAATGTGCGCTTGCGGGTGATCCACGGACTCCTCTACGTAAGGCTGGTGCCCACGACCAACGCGAGTCCGGGCACCTACTATGAGGTTGTCTATAACAGCGAAGGGCGGAATCAGTTCACCGAAACGTGGGCCGTGCCGCCGACAGCCAACACATTGCGGGTGCGCGACGTGCGCGCATCGTCCACTGGGACGGGCGGCGGCGCCGCGCCATTGGAAATTGCCGACATACCCGGTCTCCCGGCCGAACTGGAAGTCCGGCCGGTACGGGGACCAGGATTCGCTCCGTCTCGAGCGGCGATCATAAACTCATTCGGAGCCATCGAGGGAGCGACCGGGAGCCTGAGCGACTGCGTCCGGGTGGACGGGAGTTCGGGTCCCTGCGGAGGCGCCGGCGGCGGAACCGGCGCCTCCGCCACCTTTGTCGACAGCGACTCGCCGCAAGGAGCATTGAATGGGACCAACGCGGAGTTCCTCCTGGCGCAGGAACCGAATCCAGGATCGAGCCTGCTGTTGTGGCGCAATGGCGTCCTGCAGAAGCAGGGCGTCGACTACTCACTGAACAGCCGGACGGCGACGTTTCTAGCCGGCAATGTGCCGCAAGCCGGCGATATCTTGCAGGCGTCCTACCGCACGTCGGGAAGCGGCGCGATCGGGGCCACGACGGCATTCGTCGATGCCGAAACACCGTCGGGCACGGCGAACGGGGTTAATAC
>CAYPUQ010000253.1:0-9636 GCA_964413655.1 uncultured Solibacteraceae bacterium
ACGGCCATCCAAGCCCAAGCGGGTCAGCACGCCGTCGTTCTCCCTTTGTATCTAGCGGCTCGGCGTCAACGAAACAGTTGCCGGCGCATGCTCGACCCGAGACACGTCACGAAGTCCGAAAAGATCCAGGCGGCACTGGCGGTACTCGGTAAGCGCATCGTCGTCACGTTCGAGGATGCCTCCTGACCACCGGCGCCAGCTACGGCGGAGGCGGCGCCGTTTGTAGATTCCGCTCCGCCTGCGCCGCTTCGTTGTTCTCGCGCAGCTTGGCGAACGCGGCCATCGCCGAGCTGCGGTAACGTTTCGTCGGCATCGCCTTGGCCCGAATCCGTGTGGGGCAGGCCCTCGGTCTTCGCGAGGCTCTCAGCACCGCCATAGCTGGCGTGTGAGGCCGTGGTGCGCGGGATCATTCGTAGTGGGAAGTACTCGGCAGTTTCCGATAGCCCGCTGCCTCCACGATCTCGCGCACAGCCCCGCCGGCGGTTCGGCGCCGAATCCATCCATCGCGATAGGAGCTGCCAGCCCAATCGTAATCCGAGCTGGAGGTCTCGGCCCTTGGAAATCACTGGTCTCCCACGGGCCTGCCTCTCAATGGTGCCCAGCCGCCCGGGCCGCCAGACGCTGCACTTGCTTCTGGATCTCGTCTATCCGCGCACGCTCCGCGTTCAACGCTGCAACCAAGGTCGCTTCCCGTATCGTCGCGGCGCGTTCATTGTCCAAAATGGCTGGCAGTTGGACGGTCTCCAACTCCCCTTTGCGGCCTTCGTCCTCGGTCCCCGGCTGATTCGTTGATGCTTGGTTCAGTTCGCCGATTTCCCGCTCGATCAACTGCCGTTCGCCGGCAAGACGTTGCCGTTCGCCCTGAACCTGCTGGAGTTCGGTGCCGAGTAACTCCATCTTCAACTGAATGAGTTCCGCGCGGGATTGCAGCAGTTCCAAGGCCAACCGCTGTACCTCCGCCCGAAGAACGGCGACATCAGTTGGTTCGTCCTTCACGGTTTGTGCCGGGGCGGCCCATCCGGCTCCCGTCAAAAGGCATAGAAACAGGCCTACCCGGCCTCGAGTCGTGCTGTGAACAGAATTCGATTGCATACGAATGTCTCCTTTCGTTTAAGTGCGCGCCGCGCGGGATCGGGTCGATACCGCGCGGCGCGTTTTCAATTACCTTGGTGCGACCAGGCAGGGTCCGTCGTCCCAGCCGATCTGGATCGCTTCGATCGCCGGGGCGAAGGCGTTCGGAGCTCTCGTCATAATGACCTCCACGTAGTACACGTAGTTGACGAAATCGAAGGTCTGGTTCGAAGCGCAGACGGTATTCCGGGTCTGGAAGCCCCCGGCCGGATAGTTGTTGCTATCCAGGAAAACCCCCGCCACATTCGAGGTGAAGCCGTCGCTGATCCTCGTCCGGCGAAGATTGATGGTGACTCGGGACGCGGCGTCCGGGTCGCGAAAGCGTGCCGTCATGCGGATGTGCGGAGGGTGGAAGCCCGCGCCGAGGTCAAGCAATCCGTCGACGGCGACCACGTTATATCGAAGGACGCCGCTCGCCGAAGAGAGGAACGCTATGCCGTTCTGGTACGTAAAGGTTCCGAGATGTTGCGCCCCCGCGGAGCCGATTGTTGTCCATGGTTTCGGGCTTGTCGGCGCCGCCTGTACGGGCGCGATGGAAGTTAGCGCAAGCACCAGACCGCTGCACAAGGCAACCGCGGAATGGCGCCAGTAGGTTGTTACGTTGTTCATCACTTTTCTCCTTTGCGGGCAACAATTTCGGCCCGCACATCGACGAATAAACCAGCCGCGGTCTCCGATCAATGGTCCGCGGATGAAACGAATTTGACCCGTTAAGTCACTGAAGAGCAGGTGACTTGTCGCCGTGGATGATCAGCAGCAAACCGCCGGCCCGCCTCGGCCGGACAAGGCTCTCGGCGGAACGACTCTCATCGTGAAGGATCGCCCCCCTCGAACGATCATTCGCTTCGGGGTATTTGAAGCCGATCTCTCGACGGGAGAATTGCGAAGAGCGGGCGTCCGCGTCAAGTTGCAGGCGCAGCCATTCCGGGTCCTGACTCTCCTGCTCGAGCGCCCAGGTGAGGTCATCACTCGTGACGAAATCGTCCAGGAGCTCTGGGGTAGCGGCACCTTCGTCGACTTCGACCAAAGCGTCGGCGCGGTGATCCGCAAGCTGCGGCTGGCTCTCAGCGACTCCGCGATCGCGCCGCGATATATAGAGACGCTGCGGCACAAGGGGTACCGCTTCCTGCTACCCACCCGAACGGACGACAACCCTCGTGGCCCGGTGTCTGTCTCCGCGGCTCAGGAGAGGAGCGCGCTGCCATGGATAGGGCGGTCACATCTATCGATAGTTTTGACCGCTGTCGCGGCTGTTGCATTTATGTTTGCGGTATGGAGCGGGCGCCCGTCCGAATCCACGGGCGCTCACCGGGACGCAATAGCGCAACGAGCACCCGATCAACCCCGAAATGTTGCGGCCTGGGTTGCGTATCAAAAGGGCCGGTACCTCTGGAAGACACGGACCGCGCCGGCCCTCGAGAAGAGCATCGAGTATTTTCAGCGGGCCGTGAACCTGGATCCGGACTATGCTGCCGCCTATGCAGGCCTGGCCGATGCCTACGTGATTCTGAATTTCTATACCGGCCGGCACCGCAGAATTTCGATTGAACGGGCCAGGGCCGCAAGTGGACGGGCTCTGAAGTTGGACGATTCCCTGGCTGAAGCGCACGCCACTCAGGCTTACATCAAGTTTTATTACGAGTGGGATTGGCGTGGAGCCGAGACCGCTTTCAAAAAAGCCATTGCTTTGAATCCAACCTATGCAACGGCTCACCAATGGTATGCGGAGTATCTATTCTTCATGGGGCGCTCTCAAGAGGCGCTTCGTGTCATCAACCGCGCTCATGAGTTGGATCCTCAATCGGTCGTTATTAGCCTCCAGCTCGCTTCTCCTTATATGTTCTCCAGGGATTACGCCACCGCGATTGAAAAGATACGCGAGGCGCTGAGGCTCGATCCCGAAACCCCACTCGGGATTTTCATGCTGGCAACGTGCTATGAGCAACTGGGCCGGTTCGATGAAGCGCTCGCCGAATACCGGAAAATAGCGGGAACCAGTCTGGGTCTGACTGGACTTGGATATGTCTACGGAAGGTCCGGTCGGCAACACGAAGCTCGCCGCATACTTCAGCAGCTCCTCGACGCCTCCAAGCGGGACGAGCTATCGGCTTATCACGTGGCCCGGGTGTACGCGGGGCTGGGTGATACCAGCCAGACCTTCGCTTGGCTCAGAAAGGCTCGGATTACGCGCGATGAGCGGATGGTGATGGTCAAGGTCGATCCGAAATTGGATATGCTGCGCGCTGATCCTCTGTTTAGTGCGCTGCTGCGAAAGCTGGGTTTGGCATGAAAGGCGTCCGTGTGCCAGCCACCCAGTATGAAGGACCGTGTCCGCCACTGTCCTGTGCCCCCATTGCCCCTCATCCCCTCGCATCCAGTCGTCCAATCTGCTGCGCCATGCCTTCGGCGTGGATGGTGAACTCCAGCCGCCGTTGCTGTTCCCAATCCCGTTTCCCAAGGGTTTGCCGCCGAGGGGCGGTACGGCTTGAGCCGGAACCGCTACAAAGGCACGGCGGGGATGCGGCGCTGAGTCGGTCTGGGGTGATCGCCGGCATGCTGATCAACCTGAGCCTGAGCCGTGCCCTCATTGCGCGCCGCACGCGAAAGAAATCGGCACGGGCGGTGCCGAATGACTGTTCACCCATCCTGTGCTGCTTCAGGCCCCCGCTTTACCTCCATCTCTCCGTATCCGCGAATTCCTCCCGCCCAACTTCGATGAAGCCGACGCGCGAAACGTGGCGCGCGCAAGAATTCGGAGTTTTGCGCCCTTGGCCGGTCTGCCTTCAGGGAGGCGGTGGCGCCGTTTGTAGATTCCGCTCCGCCTGCGCCGCTTCGTTGTCCTCGCGCAGTTTGGCGAACGCGACCATGGCCGCGCGTGCGCCGTCCGCGTTGCCAGCCGCACGGTAGGCTTGCGCCAGTTGATAATGCACACTGCCGTCGCTGTCGATCGGGCGAGTGGCTTCAAGATGCGGAATCGCCTCCGCGCCCCGGCCCGCGCGCATCAGCGCCTTGCCGAGCGAGGCCCGCGCCGGAAGTGAACCCCGGTCCAGTTCCAGCGCTCGCTCCAGATACGGCAGCCCCGCCGCCGGTCCCTCCTTCTCGAGCAGGCTGTCGCCAAGCTGGTAGAAGAAGTCCGCCGCATCCGGATGCGCCGCCGCTAACTCCCGCAACAGCGGAATCGCGGCGTCGTAATCCCGCGCGCGCCACAACGACTGCGCATAGCCGCGCCGCAGCCGCTCGTCTCGCGGCGCCAACGCGACGGCCGCCTTCCACTCGCGCACCGCGTCGGCGTAGCGTGCGGCCCGCTCCAGTTGCTCCGCCCGCGACTGGTGCAGTTCGGCCGATGGCGGCAATTTCTCCAATCGCGCCAGAGCTTCCCGCGCCAGCTCCGAGTGCGCTAGCGATTGCCAGTACAGATCGGCCACACCTCCGCCCGGCGGACCAGCTGCCGCCTCGGCGAAGCGTCCAGCCACGAACGCGCACGCGCGTGGCTGCCGCGCGCAGTCGGGTTTCTCCGCCTCGGCCGCGCGGCGATCCTCCACGGCGGCCCAATCCGCGTGATCGGTAGTCCGGTAGATGGCCGCGATGGCCGCATGCGCCCCCGGCAGAGTTGAGTCCCACGACAGCGCCTCGCGGTACAACTGCACCGCGCTGACAAACTGCTGGCCTTCGGCGCGTTCCTTCGCCGTCAGCGCCAGGGCGTAAGACGACTCCGGCCGCTCCGCCAGAACCCGCTCGGCCGCATCGCGCGCCATCCCCTCATGCGCCAGGCCGAGCCCATACCACACCTTCGGATTGGCCGGATCCAATCCAGCCAACTTCTGTAAAACCGACACGGCGTCGCCAAACCGGCCGAGTTGCAGCAGACCCGCGGCCAGTTCCAGCAGTGCCACCTTGTCGTCGGGCCGTTCCCGCACCACCGACTCAAGCGGCGCGATCGCTTCGGCCACCCGCCCGAGCTTCAAATACGACATCCCGAGCATCAACCGCGCCGGCCACAATCGCGCATCCATCCGGGCCGCCGCGTTCAGGCTCGCCGCCGCCGATTCAAACTCACCCGCCGAAAACCGCGCCAGGCCAACGTTCATCCGCAGCCCGGCGTTCTCCGGCAGGGCCTGCGCCAGTTCCTCATACAGCTCGGCCGCGCGCCCGTATTCTCGCGCGTCCATCGCGCGCTTGGCCTCCGCCGCGCGCGCGGCCAGATCCACGTTCTGCGCGCCCAAAGACAACGGCCAGAGCAGACAACAAAGGACGGCGCTACACGGTGTAAGGCAACTTTTCACACTCCGCCACGGCGTTGTACCAAACGGCATCGTTCGCTTTCTTCCATCCCGGACGGTCCCCTTTCGGATACGAAAGTTCGAGACGCCGGTCAGCCCACTTATCCAACTTCTCCTGCCACTCGTCCGGATAGTCCCGCGCCGGGCAGGCAATCTTCGCCCAGGGGTCGCAGACCACCGCGTTGGCATCCCAACTGGCGAAATCCTTCAGGAACTTTGCCCCGCTTCGCTGCTGGTCGATGGCGATGAAAATGTGATCGCCAGGGTCGCCGAGGGTCACCAGTTCGAAGCGATGAGCGCCATCTCTCAACTGCCACGCAAGATGGACAGCCGCCGCCGAGCACTGTTCGAAACAGTTCCCGGCCTTCACCCCCATCACATGCCTGCCGTAGTGCAGGACGTCGTCCATTGTGCAGTTCCGCGCCGGCATCTTGGCTTTCAGGTCCGCCATGGCGGTGTTCCGCGCGAGCTTAACATCGCCCGAAACAACCTTGCCGGGTGGGCCAAGCTGGCCGTATCCCTTATTGTCGGATTTCAGCGGAACACACGTCCGCGCGAACTGAATCGTTTCCCGGGCAAGCTGCAACATGCTCATCGGCCACCCCCTTCGGCAATTATCCTATTCCCCGCGGCTCGCCAAAGGAGCAACCGGGCGGCCACGAGACCGCCCGGCCCGTACCCGATTCGCCGGTCCTCAACTCCACAAACGGTCGTTGCTGCGCGTCACATCCCACTCCGGCGTGGGATCGAAGAAGCCCTTGTCGTCGGGATGCAGGTGCTCCTTCACCACATCGTCGTTCAGCGTCACACCGAGTCCGGGCCGCTCGGGAATCTTGGCGAAGCCCTTTTCCGTTAGCGGCTTGTCGCCATGCACTAGGTCCTCCCACCACGGCACATCCACCGAATGATGCTCCAGCGCAATGAAGTTCTCCGTCGCCGCCGCGCAGTGAACGTTGGCCATGAAGCTCACCGGCGTCCCGGCGAAGTGCATCGCCATCGGCACGCCGTACTCCATGCAGGCGTCGCCGATCTTCTTGGTCTCGAGCAGCCCGCCCGAGGTTGCCAGGTCCGGCTGGAGCATGTCCACCGCCCGCATCTGCGCGTACTTGATGAAGTCCTCTTTTAGGTAAATGTCCTCGCCTGTGAGGATCGGCACGTCCACGGCATCGGTGATACGCTTCATCTGTTCCGGGAACTGCCACGGAATCATATCCTCCAGCCACGCCATGTTGTACGGCTCGAGCGCCTTCGCCAGCCGGATGCACGAGTTCACGCCGATGTGCCCGAAGTGGTCCGCCGCCAGCGGCACTTCCATGCCGATCACCTCGCGAACCTGCGCTATGTAGTCGGCCATGAGTTCCACGCCTTTAGGCGTCAGTTCCATGCCGGTGAACATGTGCATCGTCATCCGCTCTTCATACGGTGTCATGGTCAATGGCCGCGACACGACGCCGGGATTGTGGCGGACCAGGCCAACGCCCAAATCCATCTTGAGAAAGGTGAAGCCCTTGTCGTCCATCCGTGCCTTCAACCGGCGGGCGAACTCCTTTGGGTCTTTCGATTGGGTCGTATCGGCGTATAGCCGCACTCGGTCGCGGAACTTGCCTCCCAGCATCTGGTAGGCCGGCACATTGTAGGCCTTGCCCGCCAGGTCCCACATCGCCATCTCGACCGCGCAAACGCCGCCGCCCTGCCGCGCATGGCCGCCGAACTGCTTGATCTTGCGAAATACCTTGTCGATGTTGCACGGATTCTCGCCGAGAATGCGGCTCTTCAGCATCAGCGCATAGCGCTTGTCGGCGCCATCGCGGACTTCGCCGAGACCGTAGACGCCCTGGTTCGTGTCGATGCGAATGAGCGGGCACGTCATCGGCGCGCGTGCGACGACGGCCACCCGGAGGTCGGTGATCTTCAGTTCGGACGGCTTCGAACGCGTGTTCACGTTCTGCATCGCCGCTTCCACCTCTTGTGGGTTGAAGATAGCGAGGTTGGCCATGCCCGCGGCGCCGGCCACGCCCGCCGCGGAACGGAAGAAGTTGCGCCGGGAATGGTCCTCCGGACGGCGAACGCCAAGTTTGCGTAGGAACGATTTCACTGGCAGTCTCCCTTCGCCCGGCATTCTATCGCACTACGGCGGTGCAGTTCCGGCGGATGATATTCTTTTGCTTTGTCCAGTTCGCAACATTCCCCGAAGGAGAAATCACTACCGTGCGCGTTGGAGTCTTTACCGCCCTGCTCGCCCAGATGCCGCTCGACCAGGTGATCGAGAAGCTGAAGAAGCTCAATATCGATACCGTCGAACTCGGCACTGGCAACTACCCGACCGATCCCCACTGCAAACTCTCGTTGCTGGAAAGCAAGTCCGCGCTTAAGGAGTTTAAAGCGAAGCTCGACGACAACGGCTTTACCATCAGCGCGCTGAGCTGCCACGGCGAGCCGCTCCACCCCAATCCGGCCATTGCCAAACACAACCAGGAGGTCAATCGCAAGACGATCCTCCTCGCCGAGAAGCTCGGCGTTCCCGTCGTGATCGACTTCTCCGGCTGCCCCGGCGATAGCGATAAGGCGAAGTATCCCAACTGGGTCACGTCGCCCTGGCCGCCGCACTACCAGGAGCTGCTGAAGTGGCAATGGGAGAAGAAGGTAATCCCGTACTGGAGCAAGCGCACCAAGTTCGCCGCCGACCACGGCGTCAAGATCGCCATCGAGGCGCACCCCGGCTACGTGGTTTACAGCCCCGAAACAATGCTGCGCCTGCGCGAGGCCTGCGGGCCGAACATCGGCTGCAATTACGACCCCAGCCACATGTTCTGGCAGGGGATCGATCCCATTCACGCCATCCGCGTCCTCGGCGGCGCCATCTTCCACGTCCATGCCAAAGACACGCAGATTTACAGCTACAACCTGCCGCGCACCGGCGTGCTCGACATGAAGCTCTACACCGACGAGCGTAACCGCGCCTGGATCTTCCGCACCTGCGGTTACGGCCACGGCGCCGAGTGGTGGAAGGAATTCGTCTCCACCCTACGCATGTACGGCTACGATTACGTCCTATCCATCGAACACGAGGACACGCTCATGTCGCCCGAGGAAGGGCTGACCAAGGCGGCGAATTTCCTCAACGATCTCGTCATCCGCGAGAACCCGGCCACGCCGTGGTGGGTGGACAACGTCAGCGTTTGATTGCCACGCCGGCTGCGGATCGGTCCGGCGGTCCCCAGGGCGGTCCCCAATGGAACGCTCTCCGTTTGGCCTTGTCAAGGTGCAGCGCGCGGCTGGGCCGCGTCGATTTGTGGTAGCTTACTGTCCAAGGAGACTTCAATGACTCGACCCACCCGGCGTGACTTCCTCAAATCCAGCGTGGCCGCCGCGGCTCTTGGCGCCGCCGGCGGCGCGATCCCCGTTCGAGCCGCGACTCGATCGGCGACCGACTGGGTGACCCTCGGCAACTCAGGCATCCAGGTGACACGCCTCGCGCTCGGCACGGGAACGTTCGGCGGCCGGGTGCAGCGCGAGTTAGGCCAGGAGCAGTTCACGCGGCTCGTGCGGCACGCCTACGACCGTGGCATCCGCTTCTTCGAGACCGCGGATGCTTATACGGGCATGCCGCAGATGCTCGGAGTGGCGCTGAAGGGCCTGCCGCGCGACTCCTACAAGCTCATGACGAAGTTCCGGCTGCGGGACACCTCCGATCCAAAGGGCACCATCGACCGGTTCCGCAAGGAGATGCAAACCGACTACTTCGACATCTTGCTGATGCACTGCGTCCGGAGCGCAACATGGCCCACGGACTTGGAGAGTCTCCAGGACGAACTTTCCGAGGCGAAGCACAAGAAGATCATCCTGTCCAAGGGCGCTTCCGTTCACGGCCTGCTGCCGCTGCGCGCGTTCCCCGGCAACAAGTGGCTCGACGTGGCGCTGCTCCGCACGAACCACACCGGCGCGCGCATGGACACGCTGCAGACGCGCGACACCAACGATCTCGGCGACGTGAACGAAGTGGTCTCGCACGCGAAAAAGATCCACGCGCAGGGGACCGGCGTGCTGGGCATGAAGCTGATCGGCGAAGGCCAGTTCACCAAGCCCGAAGACCGCGAGGCCGCGTTCCGCTTCGTGATGAAGGTGGGCGTGGTGGATTCGGTGACGGTCGGGTTCAAGAACACCGCCGAGATCGACGAGGCTATCGAGCGGATGAACCGCGCGTTGAACGCCTGACGGTCATTCG
>CAYPUQ010000254.1:0-9606 GCA_964413655.1 uncultured Solibacteraceae bacterium
CCTCGCCCGCGCCGAGCCCGCCGCGACGGAAACCATATCGCTTCAACCCTCCGCCACGCTCGATTAGGAACCAGAGCGCGAAGTCCGTAGACGCCCAGTCCACCGCTACACTATCTGTATCTGCCATGAAACCGGCTCTCAGGATCGAGGGAGAGGAAATCGCGCCCGATGGAGCGGCCGGAGGCCGTTTGAATCTGGCCGCATTCCTGCCGCCCGAGGTCTACCCGCTCGAAAATCCTCAGACGGACATTCCACGAATTGCCAAGGATGAGAAACTGATCCGGCTCATCGAAGAGGCGGTACACCGCATCCCGACAACGCACTTGCTCAACCTGGGCGACGCCCGCGCCATGGGCGGCATTGAACCCGGCAGCGTTCACCTCGTCGTGACCTCTCCACCTTATTGGACGCTGAAGGAATACCGGCGATCCGAGGGGCAAATGGGCCACGTCGAGGACTACGAGGAGTTCCTCGACCAGTTGGACAAGGTGTGGGAACAGTGCCTCCGGCTGTTGGTGCCCGGGGGCCGGCTCGTCTGCGTCGTCGGCGACGTGTGTCTGTCCCGCCGGAAAAATAATGGGCGGCACACGGTCGTTCCGCTCCACAGTTCGATTCAGGAACGCTGCCGGAAACTCGGTTTCGACAACCTCGCGCCCATCATCTGGCACAAGATCGCAAACGCCGCTTACGAGGTGGAAGGTGGTCCCGGTTTCCTGGGGAAGCCCTACGAGCCGAACGCGGTGATCAAGAACGATATCGAATTCATCCTCATGGAGCGGAAGCCGGGTGGATATCGCGCTCCGGACGTTCCGGCGCGCGTTCTCAGCGTCATCTCCGGCGAGAATCACAAGTTGTGGTTCCAGCAGATCTGGTCCGGCGTCACCGGCGCCTCAACGCGCCAGCATCCCGCGCCGTATCCCGTGGAACTCGCCGAGCGGCTCATCCGGATGTTCAGTTTTGTGGGGGACACCGTTCTGGATCCGTTCCTGGGAACCGGGACCACAGCCGTCGCGGCGGCGAAGACCGGCCGGAACAGCATTGGATTCGAGGTCGACGACCACTACTTCGACCTGGCGCACAAGCGCGTCTCGAACGAGACCTCCTCGCTGTTTAGGACAGCGACGATTCAGACTCGAAAGGGATCCCGCTCTGAATGAGCCGGAACCCGCAGATCGAGCAGCGTCTTCGAACCGCCGTCAAGCAGTTCTGGAGCATCCGCGAGGCGCAGGCTCGAAAGCAGGGAATGGCATCAGGGATCAAGGACGCGGGAGCCCGGTCGGCGGTCACGGGCGGCGCCCAGATGAAAGGCTTTGCCGCACTCGTTCAAGAACTCATTTGGGAGAGTGGCCTTTCCCGTGCCGATGTCTACCGCGACCATCGAATCGAACTGCCCGGCTGGTACCGGCCAGAGAAGAAGTGGGACCTTGTCGTCGTCGCCGGCGGCATTCTCCTCGCCGCCATCGAGTTCAAATCGCAGGTCGGATCGTTCGGTAACAACTACAACAACCGCACGGAAGAGGCCATCGGGAGTGCGACGGACCTCTGGGCTGCCTATCGCGAAGGAGCATTCAAGCCGTCGTCCCGGCCGTGGCTCGGATACGTGATGCTGCTCGAAGAGGCCCCCGGTTCCTGGCGCCCGTCCGGTCCCGCGAGCCTCACTTCCCTGTCTTCCCGGAATTCAAGGATGCCTCCTACGCGAAGCGGTACGAGATACTGCTGACGAAGCTGGTTCGAGAGCGACTCTATGATGCCGCGTGTCTCCCTGATATCAAGCGCGGAGAGCGGGCCGAAGGGGAAGCTGCTGGCGCATGACGCACTCTGCCCAACTGAAAAGTCATAATCTTATAACATCACACTCAAGATACTGTACAACAAAACGCTAATATGCTATTCTGCTCTCAGGCCCCTACCAGGGGCCGACCGCAAGAGCTATGGATATCAACCGTTTTACCGAAAAAGTGCAGGAAGCCGTCCGAGGTGCTCAGACCAGGGCTCTGCGCCTGGGCCACCAGCAGGTCGACGTCGAACATCTCTTTTCGACGCTACTTGAACAACCCGAGGGCTTGGCCCCGTCGATCCTGTTGCGCGCGCACGCTAACCTGGAGTCGCTGCACCGTCGGCTGGAGCAGGAACTCGAACGTTTACCTAAAGTTACGGTCTCCGGCGGACCGGCCGATCAGATCTACGTCACCGGCCGGTTCCAGCGCCTCCTCGCCGATGCCGAGACCGAGGCCCGCCAGCTCAAGGACGAATACATCTCGATCGAGCACCTGCTTCTCGCACTCACAGCCGACACCGGCTTTTCGGGCCGCCTTTTGAAGGAGTTCGGGGTTGCTCGCGAGAATTTGCTTAAGGTCCTCCAGGAGGTGCGCGGCTCGCAGCGCGTGACTTCGCAAAACCCCGAATCCACCTACCAAGCCCTGGAACGCTACGGCCGGGACCTTACGGCGCTCGCCGCGCAGGGGAAACTCGACCCGGTGATCGGCCGCGACGACGAAATCCGCCGCGTCATTCAGGTCCTTTCCCGGCGAACGAAGAACAACCCGGTGCTGATCGGTGAGCCCGGCGTCGGCAAGACCGCCATCGCCGAGGGGCTGGCCCAGCGCATCGTGCGCGGCGACGTGCCCGAGGGTCTGAAGAACAAACGCATTTGCTCGCTCGACATGGGCGCTCTCATTGCCGGCGCCAAGTACCGCGGCGAGTTTGAGGAGCGCCTGAAGGCCGTCCTCAAGGAAGTTCAGGATTCAAGCGGCGAAGTCATCCTCTTCATCGACGAACTGCACACGGTGGTCGGAGCCGGGAAGGCCGAAGGCGCCATCGACGCCGGAAACCTTCTCAAGCCCATGCTGGCTCGCGGCGAACTGCACTGCATCGGTGCGACCACCCTGGACGAATACCGCAAGCACATCGAGAAGGACGCCGCATTCGAACGCCGCTTCCAGCCTGTGCTCGTCGATCAACCGAGCGTCGAGGACACCATCTCGATACTTCGCGGTCTCCGCGAGCGGTACGAAGTTCATCACGGCGTGCGCATCAAAGACGCCGCGCTCGTTTCGGCCGCCGTCCTATCGAACCGGTACATCTCGGACCGGTTCCTCCCCGACAAGGCGATCGACCTGGTCGACGAAGCCGCCGCACGCCTGCGCACCGAGATCGACTCCATGCCGGCGGAACTCGACGAAGTGACCCGCCGCAAGATGCAGCTTGAAATCGAGCGTGAAGCGCTGCGCAAGGAAACCGACGCGGCCTCGCGCGACCGCTTGGCCAAGTTAGAAAAGGAACTGGCCGACCTGAACGAGCAGGTTTCGGCTCTGCAGTCGCGCTGGAATAGCGAAAAGGAAGCCGTCCAGAACCTCCGCCAAATCCGCGAGCAGATCGAGCAGACGCGCGTGGAACTCGAACGCGCCGAACGAGCCTACGACCTGGAGCGCGCCGCCGAACTGAAGCACGGCCGCCTCGTCGAACTCGACCGCAAACTGCGCGAAGCGGAGCAACACACGGCCGCCAACGGCGCGCCGCGCCTGCTCAAGGAGGAGGTCGACGAGGAGGACATCGCCGAAGTGGTTTCGCGCTGGACGGGTATCCCGCTGTCGAAGCTGCTCGAAGGAGAGTCGCGGAAGTTGCTGCACCTCGAGGAGGATCTCCACCGCCGCGTGGTCGGCCAGAACGTAGCCGTGCAAGCCGTCGCCGAAGCCGTGTTGCGCGCCCGCGCCGGACTTAAGGACCCCAAGCGCCCGATTGGGAGCTTCATCTTTCTCGGTCCCACCGGCGTCGGTAAGACCGAGTTGGCGCGCGCGCTCGCCAGTACGCTGTTCGACGATGAGCGGGCAATGATCCGCATCGATCTCTCCGAGTACCAGGAGAAACACAACGTCGCCCGGCTGATCGGAGCGCCGCCGGGCTATATCGGCTTCGACGAGGGCGGACAATTAACGGAAGCCGTCCGCCGCCGGCCGTATTCGGTGATCCTGTTCGACGAAATCGAAAAGGCGCATCCGGACGTCTTCAATGTCATGCTGCAAATCCTCGACGACGGGCGCCTCACCGACGGCCATGGCCGCGTCGTCGACTTCAAGAACACCATGGTGATTATGACCTCGAACATCGGCAGCCAACGCATCCTCGAATTCCGGGGATTGCCCGAAGGCTCCGATTACGACATGATGAAGCTGGCTGTGATGGAAGAGGTCCGGCGCCACTTCCGCCCCGAATTCCTCAACCGCGTGGACGAAATGATCGTGTTCCACTCGCTGACCGACGAACATCTCCGGCAGATCGTCCGCATCCAGCTCGAATATCTCCAGCAGCGCCTCGCCGACCGGCGGATCGAACTGGAGTTTACCGAAGACGCCATCGACTACCTGGTCCGCGCCGGCTATGAACCGGGCTTCGGCGCGAGACCGGTAAAGCGCGCCATTCAGCGCGAAGTAGAAACTCCGCTGGCCCGTGAGATCGTCAAAGGGGCGGTCCACGACCGGGAGAAGGTTGTCGTCGATTTCGACCGGAGCCTCGGCGGCCTTTCCTTCGCCGGGTGGCCGGTGGCCGCGGAGGCTTAATTCGGCGTGACGCACAAACCGAAACACAATCGGCACTTCCTGTTTCGTCCCAGCGGTGGGCCCGACGCGGCAGAAACCGCGTGGCGGCCGCGCGCCGACATGTACCGCACCGAGTTCGGTTGGCTGCTGAAATTCGAGCTGGCGGGTGTTCCGCCGGAGGACATTGCCGTCCATGCCGGTGGGCGCAAGTTAACCGTCACCGGCATCCGCCGCGACTTCACCCCCGAAACCATTTGCAGCCACTACCTGATGGAGATTTCTTACAACCGCTTCGAACGTATCGTCGAGCTTCCCTGCGAAATCGACGCCTGCCGGATTGAAGTTGAGCACAGGAACGGAATTTTGATCGTCCGCGTCACGACAGAAGGAGAAGCCAGATGAGCGTCACCGAGCAGACCCACAGCTTGCCGATTCTGCCGATGAAGAATACGGCACTCTTCCCGCACTTGTTAATGCCGCTCTCCGTTGGGCGGCCCCGCTCGCTGGCGGCGGTGGAAGCCGCGCTCGCCACCGAGGGCAAGGAGTTGGTTCTCATCGCGCAGCGGGACGCCTCGGTGGAGTCGCCCGAACAGAGCGATCTGTTCACCTACGGCACGAAGGCGGTGATCCGCCGGATGCAACGCCCCTCCGAGACGCACGTCGAACTGTTAGTACAGGGCGTCGATCGCGTCATGCTGGTGAAGTTCGACCAGACGGAACCCTATCTCGCCGGGTCGTTCCTCGCTGCTCCGGTGGCCGACGAGATGACCCCGGAGGTCGAAGCGCTGCAGCGGTCGGTGCTCGAGAAAGCGTCCAGAGCCATCGAACTCGCGGAAGTCCAGGTGCCGATTGAATTGTCCCAGTTGATGGCCGGACACAAGGATCCGATGCGGCTCGTCTACCTGCTCGCGTCGATGTTCAGCCTGGACTTGCAGAAAGAGCAGACTCTGCTCGAAGCCCAATCGGCCGCCGATGCGTTACGCCTGCTGCATAACTATCTGACGCACGAGGTCCAGGTCCTCGAACTGCGGCACAAGATTAACGAGAGCGCGCGCTCGGAAATGTCGAAGGAGCAGCGCGAGTACATGCTGCGCCAGCAGCTCAGGGCCATTCAGGACGAACTCGGCGAGAAGACGCCCGAACAGAGCGAAGTCGATCTGCTCAAAGAGCGCCTCGAAAAGGTGGAGCTTCCGGACGAGGTCCGCAAGGAGGCCGACCGCGAACTGCGCCGTCTCGAGCGGCTGCCTTCCGCCGCACCGGACTTCCACGTCATCCGCACTTATCTCGAGTACGTCATCGAACTGCCGTGGCGGGTGTCCACCGAGGACATCCTCGACATCGGCCGCGCCCGCCAGGTGCTCGACGAGGACCACTTCGACTTGGCCGACGTAAAATCGCGCATTCTGGAGCACCTCGCCGTGCTGAAGATGAACCCCGGCGCGAAGGCGCCGATCCTGTGCTTCGTCGGCCCCCCCGGAACGGGCAAGACCTCGCTCGGCCAATCCATCGCCCGCGCCGTCGGCCGGAAGTTCGAACGGTTCAGCCTCGGCGGTATGCACGACGAGGCGGAACTGCGCGGACACCGCCGCACCTACATCGGCGCCATGCCCGGCCGGCTCGTGCAGGCAATCCGCCGCGCCGGCGCCAACAACCCGGTGATCATGCTCGACGAGATCGACAAGTTGGGCCGCGACTATCGCGGCGACCCGGCGTCGGCGCTGCTCGAAGTGCTCGACCCCGAACAGAACAATTCGTTCCGCGATAACTACCTCGACCTGCCGTTCGATCTGTCGAAGGTGATGTTCATCACCACGGCTAATACGCTCGACACGATTCCGCGGCCATTGCTCGACCGCATGGAGGTCCTGCGTCTGCCGGGCTATATCGAGGAAGAGAAGCTCGAAATCGCCAAGCGTTACCTGGTTCCCCGGCAGCTCAAGGAGACCGGGTTGACGCCCGAACAGTGCGATCTGTCCGAAGAGACCGTCAAGGCCATCATCCGCAGCTACACGCGGGAGGCCGGGTTGCGCCGCCTAGAGCGGACCATCGGCCGCGTCTGCCGCAAGGTCGCGCTGCAATTGGCCGAAGGCAAGAGCACGAATGTTACGGTCAAGCCCGACGACTTGGCGGAGCTGCTCGGTCCCGAGCCGTTCACACCGGAGTTGATGCGCAGGAATTCGCCCCCCGGCGTGGCAGCCGGCCTGGCCTGGACCGAAGCCGGCGGCGACGTCCTCTATGTCGAGGCGATGCTGCTGCCTGAAGGCAAGGGACTCACGCTGACCGGCCAACTTGGCGAAGTGATGCAGGAATCGGTCAAGGCGGCGCAGAGCTACCTGTGGGCGCACGCCGCCGACCTCGCTATCAATCCCGAGCTGTTCACCAAGTCCGGCGTCCACCTGCACGTGCCCGCCGGCGCCATCCCGAAAGACGGGCCGTCGGCTGGTGTCACGATGACCGTGGCGCTGGCTTCGCTCTACACCAACAACCCGGTCCGGATGGATACGGCGATGACCGGTGAGGTGACGCTCGCCGGTTTGGTGCTGCCGATCGGCGGCGTGAAGGAGAAGGTGTTGGCCGCGCGGCGTGCCGGCATCAACCGGATCGTCCTGCCGAAGGCCAACCAGAAGGACCTGCGCGACCTGCCTGACGAAGCCCGCAACGAGATGCAGTTCGTCCTCGCGGAGCACGTCGGCGAGGTGCTGGAAGCGACCATTCCGGCGCTCGTCGGCCACGTCGCCGCGCTTGTGTGACGGGCCAGCAGCGCGGACTCACGGGGCTCGAACGAAACATCTGCATTCACCCACCCATTAAGCCAAGGGAAGGATGCACACAACCAGAACCGGCGTGCCTATCGCTCGCCGGCGGACCGCAGGACGGAATTGCCGTTGCCGGCGAGTTTACAAAATTAACACTTTCCGCCTTGATTCCCGCTAGCGTCAGGTCCATACTTAAGGTTTAGGAAGTTCCAAGGAAACGTGCCGGTACGCCGACACGGTTAAGGGGGCCTTCCATCGAAAGGTGGAGGAGACTTCGGGGAAGGTCCCCAGACTACGAAACGGCAGGAGGGGATTCATGCAAAGAACAGTTGTAGTGTGTGCTCTATTTCTGGCTGCGGCGGTCCAGACCCCGGCTCAGCAGAACTCTGGCGACGGCGGCGAAAGTGAAATCCAACGCGGCTTTCAGATCGCCCCGGTTCCGCTTAACCTCGCCCGTAAGAACCGCGGCTTGGTTGGGCTCGGCAGCTACCTCGTGAACGGCGCCATGGATTGCGTCGGCTGCCATTCACCGAACCAGTTCCTTCCTGGAGGCGACCCTTTCCTCGGTCAACCGGCGATGGTCAACCCCGCCACCCACCTCGCCGGCGGCACTCCGTTCGGACCTTTCGTTTCCCGCAACCTGACCCCAGACCGGTTCGGCCGGCCCGGCGGACTTACCCTCGGAGAGTTCGTCCACGTCATGCGGACGGGTGCCGATCTCAAAGCGATTCCTCCTCACGTTCCCGGCGACCCCGGACTTCTCCAGGTCATGCCGTGGCCCGCGTACCGGCACGCGACCGACCGCCATCTCCGTGCCATTTACGAGTACCTCACGGCCATCCCGTGCCGCGAGGGCGGCCCTGGCCAATTACCCAACCGCTGCGGCCCGTAGCGACTTCGACCCGCCGCATCGGATATGCTGATGCGGTATGCGTTCGCCGCTTCTCAACCGCCGATCCTTCCTCGCGAGCGCCGCCGCGTCTCCGCTGGCGCTCGCCCAGGGGAAAAAGCCGCTCACGATTGACTCCCACATCCACCTCTTCGACCCCGAACGTTTTCCCTACCACCCCAGCGCCACCTATAAGCCGCCCGCCGCGACGCTGGAGGCCTACATCAAGCACGCCGCCGCCGCGGGGATCGACCACGCCATCATCGTCCACCCCGAACCCTACCAGGACGACCACAGCTACCTGTGGCATGCCTTCGAGAACGAGCGGCGGACCGGACTCTTCAAGGGAACCCTTCTGCTCGATCCGATCGATTCCCGCACCCCGGCCCGCATCAACGAATACATGGGCCAGTACCCGGACCGGCTGGTCGCCCTGCGCGTCCACGCCATGAATCCGCTAGGTACGCCTTCCACCTGGGCCGGGCCGATCAAGGACCGCGAACTCGCCAGTCCCGAAATGAAGCGTCTGTGGCGCGCCGCCTACGAGTACGGCCTCACGATTCAGATGCATTTTCTGCCTCACCACGCCCCGGCCATCGGACGGCTCTGCGAGTCCTTCCGCGATCTCCCCGTCATCCTCGACCATCTTGGCCGCTTCGGTCTCGGCCAGCCCGAGGACGCCGGCAAGGTGCTTGCGCTCGCCGATTACCCGCGCGTCATCATGAAGTTTTCGAGCCCAGGCCACTCCTCGAAACAGGACCACCCGCACCCCGACGTCAAGCCCTTCATCCAGCGCGTCTACCGGGCTTTCGGCGCCGGCCGGATCATTTGGGGCAGCCTCGGCCACACCCTCGCGGATTTCCGGCGCAACGAGGAACTTCTGAACTTCCACTTCGACTACGCCTCGGAAGCCGAACGCCTCCAAATCCGCGGCCGCAACGCGGCGGAACTATTTCGCTTCGTCTAACCGCGTATGAAATAATGGCCTCCTAAGCTGGAGAATCATGCGTAAGTTTCAGATCCAACCCGCCGATTGGCGCGACGTGTTCCCCGTGCCGCCGCTGGCCCGGCAATCCGCGTCCGGCCATCCCATAGACTTCGACCAGACCGCTGCTATCGTTCGTCACATCGCCGCGGGGGGCATTCGTAATTTCTTGTATGGCGGGAACGCGTTCCTATACCACATCACCCTCGCCGAATATGAAGACCTGCTCGGTTGGATGCACGGGCAGGCGGACGACCTTTGGATGATCCCGAGCGCCGGGCCGTCGTTCGGCCGCGCGATGGACCAGGCGCCACTGCTCGCCCGTTACAGCTTTCCGTGCGTCATGCTGCTGCCCTGCGCCGATCCGCGCGACGCCGCCGGCCTCGAACGCGGCTACCGCGAATTCGCCGAGGCGGCCCAGACGCCGCTGCTCGTTTACCT
>CAYPUQ010000255.1:0-9586 GCA_964413655.1 uncultured Solibacteraceae bacterium
GCGTGGGCCGGCAACGTCTACCAGGGCCGGACGATCTTCGAATCGGCGCCGGCCGGCGAGCGGGTTCTCGGCTGGAATCCCGAGTCGCAGGACTTTGCCTATCCCAACACGGGCGAGGACGATTGTGCGGGCCAAGTGGACGGCGGCGCCGGTTTGTCGATTCCGCACATGAACTGGTTCTTCTACCTGGCCCGCATCTGCAACCACTGCACCTATCCGGCCTGCCTGGCCGCGTGTCCGCGCGGTTCCATCTACAAACGACCGGAAGACGGCATCGTGCTGGTTGACCAGGGCCGCTGCCGCGGATACCAGGAGTGCGTGCGCGGCTGCCCGTACAAGAAGGTCTTCTACAACCCGCTGACCGGCACGTCGGAAAAGTGCATCGCCTGCTTCCCGAAGATGGAGCAAGGGCTCCAGCCGCAGTGTTTCGTCAACTGCATCGGCAAGATCCGGCTGGCCGGCTATATCTCGACGCCGGACCGCGCACGCGACGACAACCCGATGGACTACCTGGTTCACGTGAAGAAGGTCGCGCTGCCGCTGTTTCCGCAGTTCGGCCTGGAGCCCAATGTCTACTACATCCCGCCGATTCACGTGCCGCTGCCGTTCCTCCGCCAGTTGTTCGGTCCCGGCGTGGATCAGGCGGTGGCGGCGGTTCGTAACGCGCCGAAGGACCCGGATCTGGCCGGGTTGCTGTGTCTGTTCGGCTCCAGTGAGGCCGTCATGACGCGCTGGCGCCGCCAGGGCGAAACCATCTACGGCTACGACGACAAGGGCGCCGAAATGTTGCGGGTCCCGATGAACGAACCCGTTCACGTCCGCCCGGCGTTCGATCCCCGCCACCAGATTGTCCGGATCAACTGCCCGTAAAGGAGACCTCTTATGAAAAAAATCTCTGTTTCCGTGATCGTGCTCCTTCTGGCTGTCGCCGCCGGCTGCCGCAGGGCCCCTGTCCGCACCGCTGAAGTCGTGGCCATTCCCTCGGAGAAACTCCCACTCGACCCCTCCGACCGAGCCTGGAACGCCGCGCCCGTTCATGCCGCCAAGCTCATGCTCCAGGATCTGGTCGAGCCGCGCCTGATGACGCCCTCAACTTCCGAGGTGCAGGTTCGCACCCTCACCAACGGAACCGAGATCGCGTTCCGTCTCGAATGGGCCGACGCTACCCGCAACGATACGGCCGATGCGGGCCGCTTCGTCGACGCTTGCGCCGTGCAGTTGCCACGAGATCTGGCGCCCGAGCCGCCCGATCCGCAAATGGGCCAGCAGGGCCGGCCCGTCGAGGTCACCTTCTGGCGCTCGGACTGGCAGGCGTGGGCGAACGGCCGCGGCGACACAATCCGAGACATCCACCCGAACGCCTCGATCGACCACTACCCGTTCGAGGCACGCTCGCTAGACCCTGGCTCTCAGGCCCAGCGCGAGATGGCGCAGCGCTTCGCGCCGGCCCGCGCTCTTGGAAACCGTCGCGCGGGACCGCGTGATTCGCCCGTCGAGGACCTGGTCAGCGAAGGGCCAGGCACGCTCACTCCGGCGGCTACCGCCACCTCGCGCGGAAACGGCATTCGGATCAAGGACGGTTGGACGGTGGTGCTGAGCCGCCGCGTGCCCGCCGGCCTGACGCCGCGCGCGCGCACCCAGGTTGCCTTCGCGGTCTGGGAAGGCTCGGCCCGCGAGGTAGGCGCGCGCAAGATGCGCACAGGATGGATTCCCTTGCTGATACAGGAGGCGAAATGAATCCCATACCCCGCGATCTCATCGCCGAAGCTGCCGATTGGCGCCTCCTCGCCTTGCTGTTCGAGTGCCCGTCGCCGGATTGGCACCGCCGGGTCCCGGCGCTCGCCGGAGAGACCGCGGACACGACTCTCCGCGCCGCCGCCGCCCGCGCGATGGAGGAAGCCGTCGAGGGCCTGTATCATTCGATCTTCGGTCCCGGCGGACCAGCCCCGCCGCGCGAAGCCAGTTATCGCGAGACGGTACAACTCGGCCAGTTACTCGCGGAACTGTCCTCCTACTACAATGCATTCGCCTACCAGCCGGAGGCGCGCGAAGCGCCGGATCACATCTCCGTCGAGTTGGGTTTCCTGGCCTACTTGCGACTCAAGGAAGCCTACGCGCTCGTTTGCGGCGACACGGAACACGCGGTGATCGCGAGGGACGCGGCCCGCACGTTCCGCGACGACCACCTCGCCGTGATCACCGCGCCGCTGGCCGCGACCCTGAACAACTGCGTCGTCGAGTACCTCGACCTCGCCGGCCAGGCCCTGCTGCATCGCATCGGAGTGCCGAAGCACACGCCCCTAGCGGTGCTGCCGTGCTCCGAAACCGGCGACTGCGATATAACCTGCGACGCGCGGTAACGCTCGGCTGTATTGCCAAGCCCAGCAGCGTCGCCATGCCCTTCCGCGCGCGGCGGCCAGCGGCGGCATCGCCGGGATCGCATTCGCCCATTGGGCCCATGTACCATCGGTGCATGAAACTTTTCAGCCTCCTGCTGATCGCTGCCGCGCTCGGCGCGCAAACGAAACCCCGCGCGCGTGACCTCGGCGTGCCGTTTCCCGGTGAACCGGCCGCGCTCAACGCCATCACCGACGTTGCCGGCGTCGAGGTCGGCCACGAGACTATCGTCCGCGATGGCGCCACGGCTGTCCGCACTGGTGTCACCGCAGTCTGGCCGCGCGGCAAGGACAGCCGCGATCCCGCATTCGGCGGCTGGTTCTCCCTCAACGGCAACGGTGAGATGACCGGCACGGCGTGGGTCGAGGAATCCGGCCTGGTCGATGGACCGGTGCTGATCACTAACACGCATAGCGTGGGTGTTGTGCGAGATGCCTATATCCGCTGGCTGGTCGATCGCGGCTCCCGCCCTGGCACCAATCAGCGCGGGTCGGCGTTTTTCGCGCTGCCCATCGTGGCCGAAACCTACGACGGCTTCCTCAACGACACGAACGGGTTTCACGTCGAACCCGAACATGTCTACAAGGCGCTCGATAGCGCCCGCTCCGGCCCAGTCGCTGAAGGTAACGCCGGCGGCGGCACCGGCATGCGCTGCTACGGCTTCAAGGGCGGCATCGGCACGGCCTCGCGCAAGGCCGGTGCCTACACGGTCGGCGCACTGGTGCAGTGCAATTGCGGGTCGCGCGCGCAACTGACGGTCGCGGGTGTTCCCGTCGGCGCCGGGATCCCTCTCACCACGCCGGTCGCTCCCGGCGACGAGTGGACCCGCGAAGATGTGGGCTCCATTATCATCGTCGTGGCCACCGACGCCCCGCTGCTCCCGCATCAGTTGAAGCGCCTCGCTCGCCGGGCCACGATGGGCCTGGCGCGCACCGGCGCGACGTCCGGCAATGGATCGGGCGATCTGTTCATCGCATTCTCCACCGCCAATCCCGGCGCGGGCCAGGCATCGGGGATCGCGCCGCTGACCATGCTGGCGAACGACGACATGAATCCGCTCTTCTCCGCGACCGTGGAATCGGTAGAGGAAGCGATCGTCAATTCGATGGTCGCGGCGGAAACCATGACCGGCTTCCGCGGCAACCGGGTGGACGCGCTCCCGCACGGCCGGTTGCGCGAAATCCTGAAAAAGTATGACCGCGCTCTTCGGTAAGGGCGATCCCGGCGCGCCCCCTTCAGCGGAAGTTATCCACCAGCATGAGGTCCGCCTGAAAATCGCTGGCGGAATAGAGAAAGCGCTTGTGATCCGGCGAAACGGTCAGCCCCTGGGAGGTCCAGCGCCGCTTCAAGGGAAGCTCGAGAATCTTCGTCATGACGCCTGTTTCGGGTCTGTACAGAACGATCTCGGAGTGCCGGTCCCACTCGCCACCGGTAATGAAGTAGAGCCCTCGGTCCGTGCTCGTCAGATTTTCGCGGCCAGGGATGGCCTGGGCGATATGCCGCGCGGCGCCGCCGCTGGCTGGCATCACAAACAGGCTGTTTCGCATGTCCTCCTTCTGAAGAAAGAATAGGTACTTCCCATCGAACGACTCTATCGCCGCATAGCCGCCTTCGCTCGTGATTTGGCGTTCCGGACCGCCTCCCACAGGCATCTTCCAGATCTGCGTTCCCTCACCACGATCCCGGGAGAAGTAAATCCATTGCCCGTCGCGCGAGTAACTCGGCGCGAAAGCCCCAGGAGAGCCTCCAGCCAAGCGCTGCCGCTTCCCGGATTCCAGATCGATCGCAAAGATCGCTCCGTCCGCTTCGAAGACGAGATGCCTTCCGTCGGGCGACCATCGCGGCCGGCCCACCCCAAACCTTCTTGGAACCGGCGCAAGACGGCTCGCTTCCGCACCGTCCGAACGAGCCACCCACAACTCAAAACTGCCGCTTCGGTCCGACAGGAACGCGATTCGCGATCCATCCGGCGAGTACTCCGCGCTGTGGTCGAGGCGGCTCGATGCAAGCAGTTTCACCGGTTCCTTAGCCGTCCCATCCGGCCTCAATCCAGTCTCGAAGATGTCAACGTCCGCTTTCCGTTTCATGTACACCATGCGGTCGCCTGCTCGCGATATCGCGGGGTACATGCCTTCTTCACCGTATGGGAGTTGGCGCGGTTTCGATGGGCGTTCCACGCTGGCACGGAAAAGGAAGGATCCAGCGGGAAGGGCCAGGTTGTAAATAACCTCGTGGCCGTTGGCGGCCCATGCATGCGCAAATGATCCTTTCACCCAGGGCACGCCCCGATCGCCGGTTAGCTTCAGATCCGGCGTCAGCCAAGCGACCCGGTGGTTGTCCTCATCCCGCGCCGGCGGCATCCGGCGTGTGTAGAAGATCCGTTCGCCGTCCAGCGAAACCACGGGACACCAATCGCCTCGGCTGGGAGGATTGGGATCGGTGACTTCCCTGACGGTCCCAGTTTCTAAAGAAACGGCCCGGAGTCCTGGCGCTTTGCCGTCCAACGCCGGGCCGGTGTAGATAATGTGAGCCGAATCCACGGTCCAACTGAACTGGATGTCACACCCCGGATTCTCGGCGGCCGTCTGGGCAACAACCCGCTCGGTGCCCCCGGACGGAGGAAGCAGCAGGATGTCTTTACCTCGAACGAAGGCGATCCCTCGCCCATCCGGAGACCATTGCGGCCACTTCTCCGAAGCCGGGTCGGTCGTGAGCCGCCGCGGGTGATCCGAGCCAATCCCCTGCACGTAGACATCGAAGTTGTCGCCGGCTTCGCCCTCCCACAAGAACGCAACATATTTTCCATCGGGCGAAATCGTCGGATGATATTCCGTACCGGGATGAGCCGTTAGCGATGTGAGGCGTGGCTCGCCAAAGCCGGGTGCGCCAGTCCGTAGCAGGACCAGCGCCAAAGCTCGCAAACAGGCGACCGCGGCGACTGCGGCAAGCAGCCGCTGCCGGCCGGCTTTCTGCGGAGTGTGTATGACAGTCTGCTTCCACTCGCTGAGCGCCAGTTCCAGTTCGGCCACTGAGCCGTACCGCCGTTCCGGGTCCTTCTGCAGACACCTCGATGATCTCAGCGAGAGCCCGGGAAGGACCCGGTGCATCTTTGCCCAACTCCGACAGACCGGCCTCGGCGCCCCGCGGAAACGCGCGCTGCCCAGTGACCATCTCGGAGATCACCGCACCTAAAGCGAAAATGTCGGAACGGCCGTTGACGGCCTGGCCCAACGCCTGTTCCGGACTCATGTACGAAATGCTTCCTAGAATCTGGTCCGCGACCGTCAGTCCTCCCTCCGCAACTCCTTCGCCGCCGTCCCCGGAATGGCCCGCCCGGACCGCGCCGGACGCGGACGGAGCCGCCCGCGTGGCGATGCCAAAATCCAGTATCTTCACGCCGTCCGGGCCCAACATCAGGTTCCCCGGTTTCAGATCGCGATGCACGATGCGGTTCTGATGCGCATGCCGGAGACCTTCGCAGATCTGCAATGCAATGGCGACCGCCTCCGCTTCCGAAAGCGGACCGCCGCGCCGCAGCCTCGCTTCGAGAGTCTCTCCGCGCACGTACTCCATCACCAGGTACAAGCAGTCGCCGTCCGCGCCGAAATCGTGAAGCGCGCAGATTCGTGGGTGGCTCAACGAAGAGACGGATCGAGCCTCCTGCTCGAAGCGCTTCCGGTTCCTGGCGTCCGCCGCCCGGCCCTCCGGGAGCACCTTCAGCGCCACGATTCGCTGCAGGCGTTCATCGCGGGCGCGGTACACTTCGCCCATGCCGCCGGCCCCAACTGGCCCAACCACGGTGAATCTGCCATCAACCGAATCGCCGGGTCTCAACAACCGTGGCCGGTCCACCGCGTTCATCGGAAGTGGACCGGAAAGCGCCGGGCCGCGTAGGAAAGACGGCGGAGGCTCCGCGTTCGCCCAGAGTTCCTCGACCTGGCGGACCATTTCTGGGTCGCGCAGTTCGCTCAGGATCGCCGCCCGTTCCTCGCGCGGCTTCCCCAGCCCTCGCTCGAAAACATCCGCCAGTTGCTCCCACTGATCCGGCGTCACAACCCTTCTCCTCGAATACGCGCGTACAGCCAAGCTCGCGCCACTTGCCAGTCCCGGTTGACGGTGCGCCTCGTCACGCCGAGCACCTCCGCCACCTCCTGCTCGGCCAGCCCACCGAAATACCGAAGTTCGACCACCTGGCTTTGGCGGGGGCTGAGCGTCTTGAGCTTGTCTAGCGCCTCGTCCAGGGCGAGGAGCTGTTCGTCCGTCTGCAATTTAGCCGTGTTCAAATCGTCGTCTATGCTGGTCGCGTGGCCGGCGCGCTTCTGAGCCCCTCTGGCCCGCGCATGATCCACCAGGACCCGGCGCATCGCCTGGGAGGCGATTGCGAGAAAATGCCGGCGGCACCTAAAACCGCCCTCGGGGCCGTCGCCCAATCGCAGGTAGGCTTCGTGCACAAGCGCCGTCGGAGTGAGAGTGTGTGAGTTCCGCTCCGAACGCATCCGTGCCGCGGCCAAGCGACAGAGCTCCTCATAGACCAGTTCCAGCAACCGCTCGCGCACATTGCTGTCCCCCGCCTGCAGACGAGTGAGCAATTGCGTTACTTCCCCGGGAGCCGTCTCCATATTACCTGGCTGCAAGTATCAAGTCTATTTCATCTGAATAATGGCCTCCGCGGAGATGTCCGCCCTCCGCTGGAACCAACTCTGTGGCCTTGGGGCAGTGGTTCAGTAGAAAAAACTCTCGCGGCCATGTCGCATTCTGTGCGGGGCGCGCGCATTATGGGGTGAGCAATCGGCTCAGAGGAGAAATACCATGAAAAAGCTACCAAACCGGAGTTGCGGACTGATCGCGCTAGCATTGGCGTTACAGGCAGGCGGCGTTCTTGAAGCCGCGGGACCGCCCGAGCACAAGCAAAAGGCCTTTCGCACACGTCCGGACGCCACTGCACTCAAACATGCGAACAGCAGCTACGATTTTTTCCTCATTGAGGCGCCCGGGGCGGTCATGATAACCGTGGTCGAGATCAATAATAGCCGGATCGTGTCCGGAATATACCGCGATGAAGCTGGGATGGACCACACATACGTATGGGTAAACGGGCAATTGACAACAATCGACTATCCGGGCGCGAATCACACGCTGGCCGCCTCCATTACCAACTCCGGGCTTCTTTTCGGGAACTGGGGTAGCGCAACGGTGCAGCACGCCGGCTACTTCAGCTTGGCCACGGGCAGATGGACCCAACTGCCCGATATTGCAGGCTATCCCATCAATATCGGCATGCGGATGAGCGAATCCGGCGCGGCGGTGGGCTATGCGTGCCCTGGCTCTTTGTTCGATCCCCCCTTCAACTGCCGGCCCTGGCGGTGGGATGGCCGCGACTACACCTTTCTGAGCGTCCCGGGCGCCCTTTTCGTTATCCCCTATGGCATTAACAACCGTGGTCAAGCAGTCGGTCTATACAGGACGCCTAATTTCTTCCGGGGCTTCACTGAGTATAAGGGCTATCTGCAAGACCTGACGGTGGACGGGCCGAACGGCACCGTCACTGCCACGGCGTACGACATTAACGACAACGGCGAGATCCTCGCGGCCGCGCCCTTCGATCCGCAGGATTACTGGCCGTCTATCCTCCTCAACCGCGGCTCGTATACGATTCTGCCGGGCTATCCCGGCGTCCTGCGGACGTTCTATCAGGGGATGAATCAGCACGGTGATTTGGTTGGCGTCTGGTTCGACGACCCAGTCACGTTCGAGGTCAGCGCGTTCGTGGCCCTCAGAAAGCAAAAGGACTAGCTCATCTCGGAGCCCCGGCCCGGACACCGCCGATAATATGAAGCATGGCTGGGCGAGAGTGCTACCACTGCAAGCGGTGGATCGAGGAGGGAGAGGAGCACGATTGTTGGACGACGACGGAAACGGCCCTGACCCGGGACCTTTCGGAGGACCTGCGTGACGCCTGGGAGCGGCTGCGTGAGACCGCCGTCTCGTTCGGAGAGCAGCGCATCTATGCGTCGCATAAGTCGATCATGTTCTCGCGGACGTCCTGCTATTTCTTCGTGCGTCCGAAAAAAGGCTTCCTTGAAGTCTGCGTGTTCCTGGGCCGCACGCTGAAAGCGCCTCAGGTACGGAGCGTTGTTCGAGCATCGAAGTCCAAACTCGCGCACATGATTCGGATTACCCACCGCGACGAGGTGGAGGCGCCCGTCACCGGCTGGCTCCGGGAAGCGTACGAACTGTCCGGCGTGCTGGCTGGAAAGGTTCGCTCGAAGCCGGCCAGATAAAAGCCGAAACCTCCACCGGCGAAGAAAATCGGCCAGTGGACCAGCCCCGAATAACGAGATCTCGATCCAGAACCGCGACGCGGTGACCTGGGTCACAGACCCGGCGCCGCTTGGCCCGCACACTGGAAGCAGGAGGTACGTCTTCATGTCCGTAATCCAGCCTACCGCCGTCCTGTCGAACGAGCACCGTCTCATCGAGCGGGTGTTGGCGGCGTTCGAGGGACAACTGAACCATCTTGGCCACGGCGATTTTCCAGCGCCGTTCTTCGAGCGGGCGCTCGACTTCTTCGCCAACTTCGCCGACGGGTGCCATCACTTCAAGGAGGAAGACGCGCTGTTCCCCGCGATGAAGGTGTTTGGCGTGCCCGAAGAGGGTGGTCCGATCGGCGTGATGCTGCAGGATCACCGGATCGGCCGCGCCCACTTGTCGGCCGTCCGGGCCAATCTTCAGGCCGCGGCCGGCGGAAACGCCGAAGCCATCGGCACGATCCGAGATCATGGCCTGGCCTACGTGAACATGCTGCGCCAGCACATCTGGAAGGAGGACAACATCCTGTTTCCGATGGCGGACCGGGTCTTGAACGAGACGGCAATGGATAACCTGCGCACCGTCTTCGCCGACGAGAGCAACACCCGCATCAACGCGGCCGTACGCGAGAAGTACGCGGCGCTGGCCGAGGAACTGGCTCAGTATCCGGTCGCGCAGATCGCGCGGGCGTAGGCCGGTTGTGTTACGGCGCGCGCCACAGGCCCACCGTCACCAACACCGAATAGACCACGTGCAGCGCCAGCGCACGGAAGCCGACCGTGCGCAGCGGCGTCTGCAACGCCTGGGCGCTCTTGAGCGCGCGCAGGTCCCTGAGGTGGATCAGCGCCGCCAACGTCATGGCGGTGGCCAGCCACGGCCT
>CAYPUQ010000256.1:0-9578 GCA_964413655.1 uncultured Solibacteraceae bacterium
GGCGACGCAAGCCGGAGTTGTTTCTCTACGATGTCACCAGCAGCTACCTGGAAGGTGCGGACAACGCTCTGGGCGCTTACGGCGACGACCGCGACGGCAAGAAGGGCAAACAACAGATCGTCAAAGTGAGCGCGGCGGAGAAGAAAGTACGGACCAAAATCGCGCGGCTGAAAGCCGGCGCGTGGCGGCGGATGGAGACGGAAGGAAGATCGCTGAAGCTGGTCGCGGACGAGGCAGCGCGGCAGGAAGAAGCGCGGCTGGACGGCTGCTATGTGCTCAAAACGGATCTGCCCGGCACGGCGGCTTCCAAGCAGGTGGTGCATGACCGCTACCAGGACCTGACGGAGGTCGAGATGGCGTTCCGCCCGTCCAAGACGGCCCACTTGGAGATGCGGCCCATTTACGTGCGTACCGAAGAGCACACGCGCGGGCACGTACTGGTGGTCATGCTGGCCTACCTGATCCGGCGTGAGTTGAGCCGGGCGTGGGCGGGGTTGAACGTGACCGTGGAAGAGGGGCTGGCGCAGTTGGCCACGCTGTGTTCGACGGAGGTCAAGGTGGAGGGCGGAGCCAGTTGCCTGCGCATCCCGGCGCCACGCCCTGCCTCGGCCGTCCTGCTCAAAGCGGCTTCGATTCGCCTGCCCGAAGTACTGCCCCATCTGGGGACTCGTGTAGTCACGCGCAGGTCGCTGCCGTCACGACGACAACTCTCTTGATGCACAAGGCTTAGCCCCTGCGGGCGGCTGGCCGGCAGGGGTGAACATCCGTTGGAAGACGAAATTGTTTTCCACGGGCAGGACGGACTCGCGGTGGAGGAGGCCGCAGTTATCGAGGAGTTGGTCGGGGTCCTCGTCGCCGTGAGATTGAGATTATAGGCGGGGGCAAAGTGGACGAAGGCGTTGTATTTGCCTTCGGGCAACGGCAACGGCCCGATATGGGGCTGGAGGGGATCGAACTTCCAGCCGGGTTTCTGCCAGGGAAGAAAGACGCGTAAGGGTATTTCGGCCATAGTGGTAGCTACGACCGGAGGGTAGCATGGGGCGCCGAGAAGAGAGGAAAGTGAATTTGTGGAAGTGGCTTTTTTGTTGGAGATAAGAAATTTTGAGTTGCTGTGACTCGAGGGGCAAGCCACTGGTTCGACCTGGACCCAGGGTTCCGGCTTCATCAAGGCCGCCTTTCATGGTTGGTGCCCGGGGTGGGACTTGAACCCACACGGAGGTTGCCCTCCAACGGATTTTAAGTCCGTTGCGTCTGCCGGTTTCGCCACCCGGGCACTGCTCCTTCGATTGTAGGTCACGCGGGTGGGGGGCGGAAGGGATTGCGATCGGGGTTGTACCAGTCGAAGAGGCGCTCGCGGAGTTGGCGGCGGATGGCGGCGTGGCGCGGATTGGCGGCGAGATTGCGAGTTTCGGCGGGGTCGGTGGCGAGGTCGTAGAGTTCGTCGGTCTGGCCTTCGTTGTGGATGTACTTCCACTGGTCCGTGCGGACGGTGTAGAACGGCACAGGGCCGGTGAGGTTGTACTCGGCGAAGCGGGCTTCCGGGCCGCGGGCCTTGGGGTTGCGGCATTGCGCGGCGAAGCTTTGGGCATCGATGCGCGCCGGCATCGCGTGGCCGCAGAGTTCGGCGAGCGTCGGCCAGAGTCCCATGTAGTCGATCAGGGCAGGGGAGATCTGACCCTGTGCCAGACGCTTCGGCCAACTCACGATAAGCGGCACGTTGATCGATGGTTCGTAGAGCACGAACTTCTGCCAGAGACCGTTCTGGCCGAGCATGTCGCCGTGGTCGGAGGCATAGACGACGATGGTGTTGTCGAGGAGGCTGTTGGCTTCGAGGGCCTGCCAGACCGTGCCGACGCAGTCGTCGAGGTGGGCGAGGTTGCCGAGGTAACCGGCGTAGCCGGAGAGCAGGCGCTCTTCACCGCGGGCCTGGATGTTCCGGATGCGGCGTTGGATGTGTTCGGGGTAGCGGGCGGGATCGCCGGCGGCGGGGAGTTTTAGCTTTTCGACCGGATAACGCGCGGCGTATTCGCGGGGCGGGTGGAAGGGCGGGTGCGGCTTCAGGAACCCGGCGACGAGGAAGAATGGCTGGTCCTTAGAGCGCGAAAGGAAGCGCGCCGTTTCGCGCGCGACGAAGGTGTCGATGTGATCCTCGGCGTCGAGGGCGGAGGCGACGTGCGGGTTGTGCTCTACCTTGCCCATCCACGGGCTCTGGTTGCGGCCCCAAAGTTCGGGCAATTCGGGGAAGCAGCTTCCGTGGTCGTTCACGGTCTTAAAGAAGAAGTCGTTGTGCTGGTGGGAGGCGATGTCATTGGCAAACAACTGTACTTTGGGACCGAGGTACATGAGCCAGTCGTTGGCGGAGAGGTGGTAGTTGAAGCCGTGGAGGAAGGCGTGGTTGAGGTGCATCTTTCCGATCAGCGCCGAAATGTAGCCCTGGCTTGCGAAGTGGGAAGCAATGGTGGGGGTGCGCCAGTCGAGAGTGTGTTCGTTGGAGACGGCCCCGTGGTTATGCGTGTAGAGTCCGCTGAGGAACGACATGCGCGAGCCGACACAGACGGGATAGGGACACTGCGCGTTGGTGAAGCGGACGCCGCGCGCGGCGATGCGGTCGATGTTCGGCGTGGGGACAAGTTCGTTACCTGCGCAGGTCATGAGATCCCAGCGGTGTTGGTCGGAGAGGAGGATCAGAACGTTGGGTGCGCTGAACGCGGGTGCGGGGCTCGCGGATTGGGCGGCAGAGGGCGCTGGTATGGCGGCGGAGGCGGTGGCTGCGAGAAACTGTTTGCGAGTAAGCTTCGCCATGATGATGGTTTTCATTCTATTCCTGCTGGCCGTTGTGGCCGCTGCCGAGGCGCCGCCCGAGCAGCGGCTGAATCAGCATCGCGTAACCAATCGGCGCAGTCCGGCGCCGGAACCGGGCGCGGAGAAGGTGACGATTCCGTCGCTGGTGGAGGGGCTCGACAATCCGCGCCAATGGAAGAAGCGGCGGCGCGAGATTCTGGCGCACTGGACGCGGGTGCTCGGGAAACTGGGGCCGGACCGGCGCGACCGGCAGTGGTTCGGGGACATCCGCCGGGCGCGGGAGATCGGCCGCGAGGACCGCGGCGCGTACACACGGATTCATTTGGAATTGCCGATCGAGAAGGACTTCTACCAGCCCCACCTGTTGCTGTTGCCGAAGCGGCGGGACGGGCGGCGGCTGCCGGCGGTGGTCTGCTGGTCGTCATCGACGCCGGACTGGCAGAAGCCGGAGGAATGGTGGGGCGAGTGGCTGGCGTCGCGCGGGTATGTCGTGTTGACAAGTTGGTCATTCATCCGCAATTACCGGGACGGGACGGCGGCGCGCACGGGGGCGGCGGAGAAGCTGTACGAGCGGTTCGGACGGTGGATGCCGATGGCGAAGATGGTCCACGACGCGCGGCGGCAAGCGCGGTATCTGCGGTCGCTGCCGGAGGTGGATAAGAATCGGTTGGGGTTCATTGGGTTTTCGCTGGGGGCCAAGGCGGCGGTTTACGTGGCGGGCTTCGCGCCGGAGTACCGGACGGTAGTGGCGCTGGATCCGCACATCGCGATCAACGGCGGAACAAACTGGTTCGATCCGTGGTATCTCGACTGGACACGGCGGTGGCCGGATATCGCGACGCCGGACGGGACCGTGCTGAGCCTGTTGAATCCGGACCCGGAGCGGACGGGGTTCGAGCACGACCATCACGAGGTAATGGCGCTGGCGGCGCCAAAGGCGTTCCTGCTGATCGGCGGGAGCCAGACGGAGGATGCGGGCGGCGATTCGGACGATTTACAGAGTTGGGCGTATGTGAACCGGGCGAAGGAGGTTTATTCGTTGTTGGGAGTGCCGGAGCGGATCGAGTATGTGCCGACGGGAGATGGACACGCGGCGAATGGGCCGGAGATCGACCGGGCTTGGCAGGGCTGGTTCGAGCGGTGGTTGAAGTAGGGGATCGCTCTCACGAAGGCCCACCTCCTCACTGCCTGCCAGGCGAAAGTCTTTTTGCCGGTGCGTGCAAGGCGAGTCGCCGCGGGCTATCAGGATCTCGCAGACTTGCCGAAGGCGCCGGACGATGCAAGTCACTCACTTCAGTCATTGGTTCGCCCGATTCAGCCCAGCGGTTCGTGACAGTAATTGCAGTCGTTCGGAGCTTTCTCGCGGCGGTGGCAGTCCATGCAGGCGCCCATCGAAATGTCCGCCTCTTTCCATAGCGCGTCGCGCTGCGCGACCGGACCGTGGCAGCTTTCGCACTTGGCGCCGGCTTCGGCGTGGGCGCGGTGGCTGAAGAAGACATAACTCGGAATCTCGTAGATGCGGACCCAGGGGAGGCGGCGGTTTTCGGCGGCGTACTGCGCGACCTTTTTGATGTGCGGGGAATCCGCCTTCACGGTGCGGTGGCAGGTCATGCACTTCGATTCGGCGGGGATGCCCATGAAGTCGCCGGGGTCGGGGTTGGTGTGGCAGCCGGCGCACTTGAGCCCGAGCGCGATGTGCTGCTTGTGGCTGTAAGGCACTGGCTGGACCGGCGGGCTCACGGACTGTTGTCCCATCAGGAGCAGCGCCAATGGTAGCGCCGCGAGCCAACGTCTCACAGGTTGCCCTTGCGCATCTCTTCGGCGAGGTATTCGGACGCGCGCATCGAAAGGGCGAGGATGGTGAGCGTCGGATTCTGCACGCCGCCCGAAACGAAACTACTGCCATCGACGACGAAGAGATTCTTCACATCGTGGCTTTGATTGAGGCCGTTCAGCACGGACGTCGTCGGATCGCTGCCCATGCGGCATGAGCCGAGTTCATGGATGCTCTCACCCGGCGGAACCATTTGCGAGTGGCTGGCGAGCACCTCGAAGCCGGCTGCGCGGCATAGCTCCACCGCCACCTGCTCGGAGTCCTTCGCCATCGCGTGCTCATTGTCCGTGTACTTCTGCGAAATGTGCAGGGCCGGGATGCCCCATTCGTCCTTCACGTCCGGGTTGATGCGGGCATGGCTCTTCTTACGCGGCAGGACCTCGCCCATCGTAGTCATGGAAAAGCCGGCTCCCGTGCAGTCGCTCAGTTCCTTGAGCAGCGGTTCGCCGAAGAGTGGGAAGCAGCGGGGCGAGGGAGTGCCACCACTTGAGAAGTCGTAGGCATAACCGCGGAGGAAGTTCTTCTCGCGCGATTGCAGATTGCGGAAGCGTGGGATGTAGCCGGCGCCGCCCATCAGACCGCGGCCACCTCTGCCGCCACGCGCCTCGGGCACGATGGCCTGGACCACGCCCTTGATGTAGAACTGGTCGAAGAGGTAGTGTCCGAGGACGCCGCTCGAATTGCCGAGCCCGCCGGGGTGGCGCGGTGAGCGCGAGTTCAGCAGGATGCGCGTGCTTTCGAGGCACGAAGCGGCCACGACGACTACGCGCGCTTTCGCCTCGTATTCGCGTTTGGAGCGCCGGTCGGCGAACGCGACCCCGTTGGCCAGTCCGGTCTTCGGGTCGACGGTCACTTCGCGGACTACCGCATTGGGTACGAGCGTGAGGTTGCCGGTTTCGAGCGCCGGCGGGAGCAGAAGATTGTAGGAACTGGCAAGGGTGCCAGTGGCGCGGCGCGGCTTGGTGGTGAGGATGCCGCGCGCCTTGGCGGCGTCCCGAAAGCGCTGGATGCTGGCGCTGTCCGGCGATTCGTCGGCGAGGAGTTTGCCGTCGGGTAGCTGCGGCAGGCCTTCGTTGCGGCCCATGACGTGGAAGAGCGGCTCGACGCGGTCGTAGTAGGGCCCGATATCGGCGTAGCGGATGGGCCAGTTGTCGCCGTAGCCGTCATGGTCGCGGCCACGGAACACGTAGTCGCTGAGTCTCCACGAAGCGCGTCCCCAACGCATAGTCTTGCCGCCGACCATTCTCATGCGGACCCAATAGTAGGGATCGTTTTCGGGATAGGTGTAGGGATTCTGTTTCTCGTCGACCCACATGTGGGCGTCGAACTCGGAGGCTTGCGTGACATGGGGAAACTGGCCGGGCCGGCCGAAGCCGCGATAGGGGAGATCGTAGACGGGTTTGAGGACGCGCTGGCGTTCGTAGTCGACGAGCGGGCCGGCGTCAAGCAGGAGGCACTTCACGCCGAGGCGGGCCAGGATGTAGGCGGCCATGCCGCCGCCGGCGCCGGAGCCGATGATCAGGACGTCGTGGTTGGGTTTTGGCATCGGTTAGTCCAGGGGGAGCCAGTAGGAGCCGATGCCGGCGGCGCCGCGGCGGCGGGACGATTCGGCCCATTGGCGCGAGTTGCGGGTGGCGGCGAGGAGGTCGTCCTTGGCCTCGTGGAGGAAGCGTGTCAGCGGATCGGCGGGCGGATCGTAGGACCACGGCGCGTTCAGCGGTGCGAGGAACGGCCCGGCTTCGGCTTCCGTGACAGCGGCGAAGTCGCGGCCGAGGGCACGCTGGGCATCCGCGTTCAGACGGTCGAGACCTTCCGCATAGGTTCGCTGGCGGTCCGGCAGCGACTGGCTGAGGAGGAAGTCGAGGAACTCCGGCGCTTCGGTTTCAAGCGCGCCGGGTTGACCGCCGTAGGCCGGAACAAGGAGTGCGGCCAGCTTGCGCAGGGCCGCATACTGGGGGGCGTTGAGAAAGCGCGGCGGCGAATCGGCGACGGCATCGGGAGCGGTGTCACGAATGCGGAGATGCGTGATAGAAAGGCTGGCCGACTCGGCCGTGCCGGCGCGCGGCACGGAGCCTCCGAGTTGCGCCGGAGCTGGCAAGGCGGTGATGGCTGGGAGGCCGGCTAGGGTCTGGATCAGGCGGCGGCGTTTCATACCTCTATCGAGGGTAATCGCCGTGGTCGCACGATGGCAAGGTCACGAGCCCTATAATGAAATCAAACGAAGTTGAAGTATCCTACGATGACGACCCGACTCATCGCAGCCAGTGCCGTGCTGTCCTTAGCCTGCCTGGCGGCGCCCCCACCCGAGGCGGCAACGCCGATCCTGAAAGTCGCCGATGTGAAACCCGGCATGCAAGGGAAGGCGCTGACGGTGTTCAGCGGCGCCGAACCGGAGGAGGTGCCGATCGAGGTGCTCGGCGTCTTGAACAACGCGCTGGGACCCCGGCAGCATCTCATCCTTGCGAAGATGGGCGGCAAGGCCGTTCGAACGAACGTGGCCGGTGGCATGAGTGGATCGCCCGTCTATATCGATGGCAAGCTTGTGGGCGCAATCGGGTTCCGGATGAGCGTGTTCTCGCCGGACGCCATTTGCGGCATCACGCCGATCGAGCAGATGTTGGAGATCGACGACTTCGACCAATCGCGGCCGGCCGATGCGCGGGTGCCGGACCAGTCGCCGGAAAAGGCGGCGGTGAGTGTCCCCGGCGAACTGATGCGTAACGTGAGTGCGGGCGGCACGCATGGTCTGTTCCTGACGCCGATCGAAACGCCGATTACGTTTTCGGGTTTCCACGAAGCGACTTTGCACGAGTTCTCGCCGTTCTTCCGGCAGAACGGCATCGCGATGGCGCAGGGCGGGGCGAGCGCCAGCCTGCAGACGGCGAAACTCGCACCGGGCTGGCAAAATGCACTGAAGCCGGGCGAAGCCGTGTCGGGCGTGCTGGTCTCAGGCGATATGAGCATGACGGTGATGGGCACCGTGACTTACAACGACGGCGAGAAAGTGCTCGCGTTCGGGCATCCGTTCCTGAAGCTGGGTCCGGTGAGCATGCCGATGGCGCGCAGCGAGGTAGTGATGACGCTGGCGTCGGCGTTTCAGCCGAACAAGTTCGGCAACGCGACCGAGATTGTAGGCACGTTCCGGCAGGACCGGCAGTCGGGCGTGCTGGGCCGGCTCGGCGAAGAGTCCGAGATGATTCCGGTGAAGCTGAAGATCCGCACCTTCGGCGACGGCGACGTGCTGGTAAAGGAGAAGGACCTGAAGTTTCAGGTCTTCGTGCAGCAGCGCTGGACGCCATTCCTGATGATGGTAACGCTGTTCAACGGCGTTTCGGGGCTGAACGATTTCGCCGACGAGTCGACATACCGGCTTAGCGGCGACGTGGAACTGGAGGGCGACCAGAAGATCTCCCTGTCGACGATGTTCGCGCCGAGCGAAATGCCGATTCCGACGCCGATGCTGCTAGCGGGTTGGTGGGGTGAGAAGTTCAACCGGCTGTTCCTCAACGCCGTTCAGACGCCGAAGCTAAAGAGCGTGAACGCGACGCTCGACCTGTTGCCGCAACGCCGGATCGCCACGATCGAGTCGGCGTGGCTAGCCGACAGCGAAGTGGAGCCGGGGGCGGAAGTTCCGCTGAAGGTATATCTGCGGCCGTATCGCGGCGACCGCATCGAGAAACAGGTTACCGTGAAGATTCCGGCGGGCGCGCCGAAGGGGAGCTATCGCATTCTCGTTAGCGACGCCGACACGCTGAACCGCGTGCAGACCGTTGCGGCTGGCGCCAACCGGTTCATCGACCTCCCGCAGACCGTTTCGGTGCTGAACCAGGAGCGCACGAACACGCGGATGTACGTCTCGCTGGTGCAGGCGCGGCCGACGGTGTACTACGACG
Source organism: uncultured Solibacteraceae bacterium (assembly GCA_964413655.1). Lineage (GTDB taxonomy): Bacteria > Acidobacteriota > Terriglobia > Bryobacterales > Bryobacteraceae > CAYPUQ01. The sequence continues at coordinate 8,530 of CAYPUQ010000256.1, forward strand.
ACAAGACGATGCCGAGCCTGCCGGGTTCCGTCGCCAACGTGATGCAGAACGGACGCGCGGGCAGCCGGGCGTTCGTGACGTCGCCGGAATCGCTGATGGAGCAGATGGCGCTGCCATTCGATATGCAGATCTCCGGGTCGGCGTCGCTGCGCATTGCGGTCCGGTAAAACGAAGTAGTTCCGACTCAAATGAAAAAACTCCCGATTGTCTCTGGCGTGGCCCTTGTCTTCGCCGCTCTTCTGGCGGGTGTGCAGACCAGAACCTGGACGCATGGCGCACAGGAAGACTTTGCCAAAGGCAAGCTGAATAATCTCGCGCTACGCAGCGACGGCCGGCTGTCGCTGGCGCCGCGGTTCACGGAACTGTTCGACGCGTCCGTTAACTATCTCTGGGCGCTAGCCGAGGATTCGACGGGCCGCGTGTTCGCCGGCGGCGGGGGGACGGATTCGAACTCCGCCAAGCTGTTCGTGATCGAGCCCGGCAAGGGCGGGCGTTTGCTGGCCGAGTTCGAAGGGTTGGAGGTGCATGCGCTCGCCGTCGATAAGCAGGACCACATCTATGCGGCCACATCGCCGGACGGCAAGATTTGGCGCGTCGCGCGCGACGGCAGTTTCACTTTGTTTTACGATCCGGGGACGAAGTATGTCTGGGCGCTGGCGTTCAATGGCAAAGGCGAGTTGTTGGTTGGCACGGGCGATGGCGGCGACATCCACAAGGTAGCGGCCGACGGCAAGGGCTCGGTGTTCTACCGGACCGAAGAAACGCACGTGCGTTCGCTGGCCATCGATGACAAGGACAACCTGCTGGCGGGCACGGAGCCGAGCGGGCTGGTGCTGCGGATCAGCCCGGCCGGGGAGGGATTCGTGCTGTACCAGACGGCGAAGCGGGAAGTGACCGCGATCACCATTGGCCGGGACAAGGTGATCTATGCGGCGGCGGTGGGAAACAAGCAACCGGCTCAGGCTCCGGTGGTTGCGCCGCCACCCGCGCCGGCGCCGGCCCCCGCAGCGCAAGCGGCGGGCGCACAGCAGCAACCGCAGCCACAACAG
>CAYPUQ010000257.1:0-9554 GCA_964413655.1 uncultured Solibacteraceae bacterium
CTGCCCGTCGCCTCCAGAACATAATAGGCGCTTATTGTTGCATTACAGGGGGGGGCCAAATTAGATGATCGAAAGGGGCCAATTCTGATGCGCGAACCCACGCGCCGGCGAAGCGTTCAACGACGGCGGCGAGTGGTTTCGCGCCGGGGTCGAAGGGCGAGCAAACCGCTTTCCGGCGGCGAGGAGCGCCGGCAGGCGCCGTCTCGCCCCAAACGAGAGACCGGCCGTCGCTCCTTGCACCGTGCAGAATCAGCATAATGCGAGGAGCAATGATCCTGCGTGGGACGGGCTGAAGGGCGCGCTCAGATTTCTGCATTCGGCGGACGTTCCACATCTCGGGCCGCTTGTACTCAGGCGATCCATCCGCTGCCACGAAAGCAGACGAGGCCCGGCCATCGCCCAGTTCCTCAAGTGAACTGGCCGGTAGATCCATATCGTCAAATCCGCGGTAGAACCGGGAAGCGTCTCACCCCATCACCAACATGAAGAGGCAACGCACACTTCGTAGCATCGGTCTGCCTCTGCCGGAATCCTCAGCCTCCGAAGTCGATCAGGGGTTTGATCATGCCGTCCTCCTTGTTCTCCATCATGCGGAACGCCTTCTCGATCTCATCGAACTGAAACTTGTGCGTCGTCATGGGAGTCGGATCGACACGCCGGGTGGCCAGCAACCACAACAGGCGGGAGAGTCGCAGGTGGCCGCCCGGGCATAGACCCGTCACGATGTCTTTCTCCGCCATGCCCACGCCCCACCCCACGCGCGGAATCTCGATGAACTCACCCGCACCGTGGTAGCCCGCGTTCGAAATCTTCCCGCCGGGCTTCGTGACCGTGACACACTGCGAGAACACCTTCGAAGCGCCGAAAGCTTCGATGGCGGCGTCCACGCCCTCGCCATTCGTGAGATCAAGAATCCGCTCTACAGCGTCAACCTTCGTGAAGTCCACCACCTCGTCGGCTCCGAAATGCCGCGCTAACGTTCGGCGGTTGGGAATGCTTTCAACTGCGATCACGTAACCGGCGCCTTGCAGAGACGTGCCCCCGCAGTGCACATGGGACCCACGGGGCCTTGCGCAAATACCGCTACGGTGCCTCCAATGGGGATTTTCGCGTTCTCCGCGGCCATGAATCCGGTGCTCATCATGTCGCACACGTACACAGCCGACTCGTCGGACACACCATCGGGAATCGGCGCGAGGTTGGCATCCGCTTCGTTGACATGCACATACTCGGCGAAGGTTCCATCCTTGATGTTGGCGAATTTCCAACCGCCCAACGCCCCGCCGGACTGCGAGGAATGGCCAGCCTGCGCCGCGTCGGAGCCCCAGTCGGGTGTGATGGCTCCGACCGCTACCCGGTCTCCTTGCTTGAACTTGGTGACTAACGCTCCAACCTCCTCGACCACTCCGACAACTTCGTGGCCCAGCGTGAGGTTCTTGCGTTCTCCAATGGCCCCATGGACAGTATGCACATCCGATGTGCAGATCAGTCCCTTCGTCGGGCGCAAGATCGCGTCGAGGGGTCCGCACGCTGGCCGATCCTTTTCCACAACGCCCACTTCTCCGACCTTCTTCATCACAAATGCCTTGATGGGATCCTCCGTGACTCACGCTAGCATTGGTCCGGGGGGATCTCAGGCAAGGCAGTTATAGGCAATACGGCAGGGACACACGCCCCTCATGTCCCAATAGTCCCCATGACTTCGCCTCCGTGGGGCAGTGTCCTGGGCGGTCCCCCGGACCGCGCCGGACGCAGGAGGTACCGCCATGCTCAGTCGACGCAAACCATAGGGGTTCCGATGAAGCGAGCCTCCAGCTTGGTTGTGATCTCCGGGGAAACCGGGTACGCAGCCCACGTATAACCCGGTGTCCGGGTCACTGCTCCACCGCTGCGATGTAGGTCTTCATCTCTGTCGCACGGCAACTTCACCCGCCGCGTGCTTCCGCCGCGATCTGCCGCAACCTCGGCAGCACGTGGCCGATTGGCGCCGCTTCGCTGGTGGGCTGGCCCAGTCCAAAGTAGAGGGTGCGGAACAGCCCGTAGATCTCTTCGTAGCGGCGACTCTCCTCGGGTTGCGGTTCGATGGTGCGGTGGGCCGGACACAGCGCCTGCTGGGCCTCTTCAATCGTCGGGAAGGCGCCGGCGGCGAGGAAGGCGAAAATCGCCGAGCCCAGGCTTGTCACGTCGCCCTCCGGAACCAGGATCGGCTTGTTGAGCACGTTGGCGTAGACGCGATTGAGCGTCTCGTTGCGTTGCGGAATTCCGCCGCCGTTGACGACGCGGTTTACCGCGACCCCATGCTCGGCCATACGTTCCAGGATCACCCGGGTGTGGAAGGCCGTTCCTTCGATGGCGGCGAACAGCTCGTCTTCGGAGGTGTGGGTGAGATTCCAGCCGAGGGTGACCCCGCCGAGTTCGGCATTGACCAGAACCGTGCGGTCGCCGTTGTCCCAGGGTAGCCGCAGCAAGCCGGTCTGGCCGCCGCGATAGCCGGCGATCGCCTCAGACAACCCGGCCACGCTGGAGCGGGCCCGGCGGGCGATCGCCTCGAAGACGTCGCCTACCGCCGACAAACCCGCCTCGAGGCCGTAGTAGTCCGGATGAACCGAGCCCTTGACGATGCCGCACAGGCCAGGAACGAGGTCCACCTGTCTGGCGATCGCGACGATGCAGGTCGAGGTGCCGATGACGTTGACCACGTCGCCTTCGCGGATACCCGCACCAACAGCATCCCAGTGCGCGTCGAAAGCGCCGACCGGGATCGGGATGCCCGCTTTCATTCCGAGCTTCTGCGCCCATTCCTCGCTAAGCCGGCCGGCGATCTGGCCGGATGTGGCGTAACGGCCCTGGAGGCGGCCGCGGACGCCGGCCAGGCGGCGGTCGACTTTGATGAGAAACTCTTCGGAGGGCAGACCACCCAGGGACTCGTTCCACATCCACTTGTGGCCCATCGCGCAGATGCTGCGGGGCAGTTCGTCGAGGTTGGTCATGCCGCACAACGTGGCTGCGACCATGTCGCAGTGTTCCAGAGCGGTGACCAGGCGGCCGGGGTTAGCATCATCCCGGCGCAGCCAATGGAGCAACTTGGCGAAGCCCCATTCCGACGAGTAGACGCCGCCGCACCACTGAATGGCCTCCAGCCCTTCGCGCCGCGCCGTCTCGGTGATCTCGGCCGCTTCGTGTTTGGCGCGGTGGTCGCACCACAGGTAGTAATCGTCGAGGGGTTGGAGACCTTCGCCGACCGGGACCACCGAGGAACCGGTGGTGTCGAGCGCGATGGCGGCGATGCTCTCGCCGCTTACGCCCGCTTGTTGCAGGGCCTCGCGGGACGCCTTCACCAGCGCCGCCATCTGGTCGCCGTGTTTCTGCGTGGCGAAGTCGGGATCCTCCTTTTTGCGATGCAGCGGATACTCGGCTGTGGCGAAGCCGAGACGGCCTTTTTCACTATCGAAGATCGAGACACGAACGCTCAGTGTTCCGAAATCGACTCCAGCGACAATTGGCATGCTTGACAGTTCCTTCCTGGTATCGCGGCTCAACCGCCGTGGCGGTGCATCTGCCAGCCGAGGTAGCGGCGGCCAGCTTCCTCAAGCGCGCCGGCCACGGACGACAGGTTCGCCGCCACGTGATGCTCGTAGCCGTTTTCGCAGATGTGGCGCAGCAATTCCTGAAGACGCGGAATGCGCACGACGCCGGCGCCACCGAAGGTTTCGAGTGGATCGTCCGTGAACTCGCCTTCGCCGACGTAGCCGCGCAGAACGCCCGCGCGGTCGTCGGTCGAGATCCGCGCAAACGTCATCGGTCCGGTTTTTACACGGCCCACCACGGTCCCGAACGTGTTTTGCTTACCCACGGTCCCGGCGATAATCTCCTGAAAGTCCATGCGGACGTCCTGAAAGAAGTGCTTCGGCAGGTTGCTGCAGTGGAAGCAGACGGCTTTGTCGGGATCGGAGCCGTAATTATTGTTCCAGTCGAGCAGGGCGCTTGGAGTCTCCGAGGCCAGCGCCAGCGCGTGCATTGCGATCGCGCCGCAGATGTCCACCTCGCAGGCGCTCGGCAGCAGATCGTTGCTCATCATGCTCATCACGGTGCAGGGGACGACGCCGAAGTACTCCTCCATCGCGGTCCAGCACTGCACGGCGGTGATTGACACCGCTGTTTCCTTCATCCAGTTCTCGACGACCGCGCCCAGCTTGGCCATTTTCAGCAGCGAACTATCGGGAATGCCCTGTGTCGTCACGTAGCGCTTAATGGCGGCGAGTTTCGCTTGCGCGGCTTCGTCGTGGTCCGGCCTACGTTCGATGCGCCCGAGAATCTCGGAGAGGTCCACGGTTTCGACGGAGATGCCATGCCGCTCGAGCAGCTTTTCGCTGTAGCGGACGGTGTTGAACGCGGCCGGGCGGGCGCCGATCGCGCCGACGCGCAGTCCGCGCATGCCCCGCACCACGCGGCAGATCGCGGCGAACCACTCCAGATCGCGGGCAAAGACCTCTGAGCCAGGCTCCGCGGTGTGCAGGCTGGTCAGCGAATAGGGGATGCCGTACTGGGTGAGGTTGTTGCAGGCCGACATCTTGCCGCAGAAACTGTCGCGGCGGTCGCGGATCCCCATGCGGCCGGGGGTGTCGGGCGTGGCTTGTATGAGCACGGGCACGTCGAGTTTGGCCCAGCGCAGCGCGTTGGCGATGGCGCGCTCATCGCCGAAATTCGGCAGCGAAACGATGACGCCGTCGATCCGGTCCGCGTTGGCGCGGAACAGGTCCGCGCAACGGCGGGCTTCCTGCCATGTTTCCACGGCTCCGAACTTGGTGTCATCCGGGCCGAGGACGACGAGGTCGAACCCGGCTTCCTGGAGCACGCGGTTCATCTCCGCGTGGCCATCCTCGACGAGGTGGTCCGGAAAGAATCTCCGATTTCCGATGATTACACCCAGGGTTAGTTTTCGTTTGGGCAACTCAGGACTCCCTTCGCAACGGGGTTTCGCAGAACCCGTTGTATCGACGTTTGATTTTACCAGCGCGGAGATCGGATACTGGAAAACCGTCGTAGAGTTCGAGAACAGAGGTGAGTATGGATTCGCTGCAAGCTGCTACGTCCGCAGCCTGGGGATGGCAGGACACACTGACGCTAAGCCTGTTCTTCGCCGGAATGGCCGGCATCATCGTTTGGGTGTTGCGGCAGAAAGAAGAGACGTCCACCGACTACTTCCTGGCCGGGCGCGACGCCGGCTGGCTGGCGATCGGCGCATCGATTTTCGCATCGAACATCGGCTCGGAACACCTGGTGGGCCTGGCGGGGGCGGGCGCCACCAGCGGGATGGCCATGGCGCACTGGGAGATGCACGGCTGGTTGATCCTGGTGCTGGGGTGGGTGTTCGTTCCGTTCTACGCGCGCAGCATGGTGTATACAATGCCGGAGTTTCTCGAGCGGCGATTCTCGGGCGCGTCGCGGACGCTGCTGTCGCTGATCTCGCTCGTTAGCTATGTGCTCACGAAAGTGGCGGTCACCGTCTATGCCGGCGGTATTGTGTTCAAGCAAGTGCTCGGCATCGAGAGTTGGATGGGGATCGATTTCTTCTGGGTAGGCGCGGTTGGCCTGGTGATCGCGACGGGGATCTACACTGTGTTGGGCGGCATGCGGGCGGTGCTGTACACCTCGATTTTGCAGACGCCGGTGCTGCTGACCGGCTCCATCATGATCCTGATCGTGGGGCTCATCAAGGTGGGTGGATGGGGCGAGTTGCAGGCGATCGCCCAGGCGAACCCGACCCCGCAGGGCGACGGCATGTTGTCGCTGATCCGTTCGCCGGACGATCCGACGTTTCCGTGGACGGGCGTTCTGTTCGCGTCGCCGATTATCGGGTTCTGGTATTGGTGCACCGACCAGTACATCGTGCAGCGCGTTCTGTCGGGGCGCAACCAGACCGAGGCGCGCCGGGGCACGATTTTCGGCGGTTATTTGAAGCTGCTGCCGGTGTTCATTTTCCTGATTCCCGGTCTCATCGCGTTCGCGCTGAACCAGAAAGGCATGATCCGGTTGGACGATCCCGACGCGGCGTTCCCGACGCTGGTTTCAACGCTGCTACCGGCCGGGATGAAGGGAGTGGTGGTCGGCGGGCTCGTGGCGGCGCTGATGAGTTCGCTGGCATCGCTGTTCAACTCATCGGCGGTCTTATTCACGGTCGATTTCTACAAGCGGTACCGGCCGAATACGAGCGAGAGGCAACTCGTACGCGTGGGCCGCATGGCCACGACGGCAATCGTGATCCTGGGCGTCGCTTGGATTCCGGTGATGCGGAATCTCGGCCAGGTGCTCTATACGTACCTGCAGGACGTGCAGTCGCTGTTGGCGCCCGGCATCGCGGCGGTGTTTCTCATGGGCGTTTTCTGGAAAGGCGCCACGGCGGCGGGGGCGCTGGCCGGACTGGTAGCGGGATTCACTCTCGGCATGCTGCGGCTGGCGCTGCGCGTATTCCAGGGGAGTCTCGACACCACCGGATTCGCTTACCAGACTATCGTCGCTCCCAATTGGCTTCATTACTGCATCTTCCTGTTCCTGCTCTCTCTTCTGGTCATTGCGGTTGTGAGCCGATTCACGCCGCAGCCGGACCGGAAGGCGATCGATGGACTCACGTACGGCTCGGCGACGCCAGCACAGATCGCCGAGACGCGCGCGAGCTGGAACAACTGGGATGTCGTTCACTCGGTGATCATCGTCAGCGTGATTATCGCGTTCTACATCTATTTCTGGTAAGGAGGTCCGCCGGCCATGAGACACGACGCTTGTGCATCGTATGCCGGGTTCGTCCTCGTGGCGCTATGTTGCGCCGCAGTGGGAGTGGCCGCCGCTCAGCCCGTGACGGTGCAGGTAGACGCTTCCAAATCGCTCGGGCCGCTGACGCCGGTGTGGAGTTTCTTCGGTTACGACGAGCCCAACTACACCTACATGAAGGACGGCCGCAAGCTGCTTTCCGAGTTGGCGGCATTGAGCCCCGTGCCCGTTTATGTCCGCACGCATAATCTGCTGACCTCCGGCGACGGAACGGCCGCATTGAAGTGGGGATCGACCAACGCTTACACCGAGGACGCCAACGGCAAGCCCGTATACCACTGGACGATTGTCGACCGGATTTTCGACGCCTACATCGAACGGGGGATGAAGCCACTGGTCGAGATCGGATTCATGCCCGAAGCGCTGTCGGCGAACCCGCGGCCCTACCGCCACGAGTGGGGTCCCGACAAGCCCTACAACACGATCTACACCGGGTGGGCGCATCCGCCGCGCGACTACAAGAAGTGGGCGGAGTTGGTCTATCAATGGGTGCGTCACTCGGTGGAACGCTATGGCGAGGACGAAGTAGCGTCGTGGTATTGGCAGCCCTGGAACGAGCCGAATATCGGCTACTGGCAGGGCACGCCCGAGGAGTTTCACAAGCTCTACGACTATTCCGCGGACGCGGTGAAGCGGGCGCTGCCGCGGGCGCGAGTCGGCGGACCGCATTCTACGGGCCCGCGCGGCGAGCAGGCGGCCGAGTTCCTGCGGCGTTTTCTCGAACATGTTGTCCGTGGCAAGAACCATGCCACCGGCGGGACCGGCTCTCCCATCGACTACATCGGCTTTCACGCCAAGGGCCGCCCGGAGGTGACGGGCGATCACGTGCGGATGGGCAGCCATTTCCAGTTGCAGGACATCGCGCGGGGTTTCGAGATCGTCGCGTCGTTTGCCGAACTGAGGCACTTGCCGATTATCATCGGCGAATCCGACCCGGAGGGCTGCGCGGCTTGTTCGGTACGCTTTCATCCGCCGAACGCATATCGCAACGGCACGATGTATTCGAGCTATACGGCCGCGACGTTCGCGCGCAAGCACGACCTGGCAGCGCGGCGCCGCGTGAACTTCGCCGGGGCGGTGACGTGGGCGTTCGAGTTCGAGGACCAGCCGTACTTCGACGGCTTTCGCGACCTGGCCACCAACGGAATAGACAAGCCCGTGCTGAACGTGTTCCGGATGTTCGGCATGATGGGGCGCCAGCGGGTGGAGGCGGTCAGTTCCGGCGCCGCCGATCTGGACTCGATGATCGCGGTGGGCGTGAAGGAAGCTCCCGATGTCGCGGCGCTGGCCAGCCGGGCCGAGCGCGCGGCCACGGTGATGGTTTGGCATTATCACGACGACGACGTGCCGGGGCCGGCGGCGGACGTGGAGTTGACGGTGCGCGGATTGCCGGAGAATCGGATGCTGCTGTACCATTACCGCGTCGACCACGAGCACAGCAACTCGTACGAAGTCTGGAAGAAGATGGGTTCGCCGCAGAATCCGAGCGGCGAGCAGTACCGGGAGTTGGAACGCGCCGGGCAGTTGCAGCTACTCGGATCGCCGGAATGGCGAACAGCGGAGCGCGGTGACGTGCGGCTACGGTTCGCGCTGCCGCGCCAAGGCGTCTCGCTGGTGGCGTTGGCTTGGGAATGATCATCAATGATCTGGGGCGGCATGGGATAATCGGCCATGCCACTTCCTTCAGACGAGAAGCTTCTGGCATTGAGCCAGACGCTATTGGAACAGCTCGATGCGATCTTCGGACTGCATCCTGGCTTTCGGCCGGCTCACGCCAAGGGGCTCATGCTGACGGGCACATTCACTCCTTCCAAGGACGCCGCTTCGCTCACGCGAGCGCCGCACGTTCTGCGCGAGTCTACTCCGGTGACCGTGCGATTTTCCAACTCCACCGGGCTTCCACTGCTGCCCGATAACGACCCCAAGGCGAATCCCCGCGGACTCGCAATCCGTTTCTATCTTGCCGAACGCGTTCACACCGACATCATCGGCCACTCAACGGACGGCTTTCCCACCAGAACCGGTGAGGAATTTCTCGATTTCCTGCGCGCTGCCGCCGCCAGCGATCCGTCGAAACCATCGCCAACTCCGATCGAGAAGTTTCTCGGCACACATCCGGCAGCCCTGGCCTTCGTGCAGACGCCGAAGCCGACCCCCACCAGCTTCGCCAAGGAGCAATACTTTGGCGTCACGGCTCTCCGATTCATCAACGGCGACGGACTCAGCCGATACGGGCGGTACCGGATCGTCCCGGAGGCGGGCGTCGAGCACCTCGACGACGACGCTGCCAAGAGCTTGGGCGCCAATTCGCTATTCGACGAACTTTCAGAGCGCATCGCGCAAGGTCCGATCGGGTTTCAAATCCTTGTACAGGTTGCCGATGACGGTGACGCCATAGACGACGCCACGATCCACTGGCCCGAGGACCGGCCAACGATCCGGCTCGGCAAGATCGTGCTGACGGCGGTGGCGGCGGAAAACGAACGGGAGCAGAAGAAGATCATTTTCGATCCGATCCCACGAGTGGACGGCATTGAACCGTCGGACGATCCACTGCTTGAGTTGCGGGCCGCGGTGTATCTGCTGAGCGGCCGGCGGAGGCGGGAAGCTCCGGTCGCGCAAGCTCAAGCTTCGGGTTCGGCTTGACGGCCGGACGGCGAGATTGGACCGGTTAGCTCCAGAATTCGTGAATCAATTCCCCGCCGACGATGGTGGGGCGTTCGGCG
>CAYPUQ010000258.1:0-4104 GCA_964413655.1 uncultured Solibacteraceae bacterium
ACACCGGCGCCATGATCGCCCACTTCGCCGACGCGCTGCCCATGAACAGGTTGATGAAGGCCGTCAGCATTACGAAGCTCAGCATCGTCGGAATCGGGCCGCGGCGATTGCGCGGTCGCTCGGCAGGGCGTAGCCGCGCGATGCCACCATCGAAACTCCGGGGATCTGCGATAAGATCGAAGGATTCCATGCGGCACTGTTTGTTGCTAGCCGGACTGTTCCTTGGGGCGGCCCGCGGCGAGGGACCGCTGGAGCTGTTCGTACAGAAGATCGACCCCGTATTCAAGAGGGATTGCCGCGGCTGCCATGGCGAAGGCCAGATGCTTTCGAAGCTCGACCTCCGGAGCCGCGAGGCGATGCTGAGCGGAGGCGATCGCGGCCCGGCTATCGTTCCCGGCAGTGCCGAGCGGAGTCTGCTTTACAAATCCGTGGCCGGGCTGGCCGAACCGCACATGCCGCCGGGCGGCGACGCGGCACGCCTGCCCAGCGATGTCATCGAAGCCATCCGCCAATGGATCGACGGCGGCGCGCCATGGAGCGAAGAGGGACGCCGCACCGGCGCGTGGGGTGACTACAGAGAAGAAGATCTGTGGGCCTTCCGCCCGCTTCGCGACCAGTTTTCCCACGACACGATCGACGGCTTTCTCGACTCCGCGCTCGCGGCGGCGGATCTCCAGGGATCGCCGCCGGCGGACCGTCGCACGCTGACCCGGCGCGTCGCAATCGACCTCACCGGCCTTCCGCCAACTCCCGAGGAGGTTGACGCCTTCGTCAACGATCCGTCTCCGGACGCCTGGCCGAAACTCATCGACCGCCTGCTCGACTCCCCGCGCTACGGCGAGCGCTGGGGGCGTCATTGGCTGGATGTGGCGCGCTACGCCGACACCTCCGGCTACTCGAACGACTTCGAGCGGCCGAACGCCTGGCGTTACCGCGATTACGTCATCCGCGCCTTCAACGCCAACAAGCCATACGACCGCTTCGTCCGGGAGCAGATCGCGGGCGACGAACTGTACCCCGGCGATCCGGAAGCGCTCATCGCCACCGGGTTTCTGCGTTCCGGCCCCTGGGAGCACACCGGCATGTCGGTGGAAGCGGTAACGCGCCAGATGTTCCTCGACGACGTCACGCACAACACGGCGGCCACGTTTCTTGGCGTGACACTTGGCTGCGCGCGCTGCCACGACCACAAGTTCGACCCGATCCCCACGCGCGACTACTACCGGACGCAGGCGGTGTTCGCCACCACCGAATTCGCGCGGCCGAAGCTCGCGTTCCTCCTTACCGAGCGCACAGCCGATCTCGACGCCGGCCGCGCCCGCCTCCGCGAAATCGTGCGCCACACCGAGGAGCGGATGGCCCCGTTGAAAGGCCGCAACGACCTTCCGCCCGAACGGCACGAGGAACTCAAGCTCTACCAAAAGCATCTCCAGCTTTACCGCGAATCGCTCGACCGTTACGAGCCGAAGGCATTCGCCGTTTCGAGCGGCCCGCGCGACGGCGAGACCGACGGCGGTCCGAATCTGAAATACCCGAAGCGCGACGAGTATGAGCCGCCGGGCGTCCACATTCTCCGCAACGGCGATGTGCAATCGCCGGCCGATCCGGTTGCGCCCGGTGTGCTGGGTCTGGTCGAGCACTACGCCGGTCTCCCCGCGCCGCCGATTTCCGAAACCGTGTCCGGCCGCCGCGCCGCGTTGGCGCGCTGGATCACCGATCCGCGGCACCCGCTCACCGCGCGCGTCATGGCGAACCGGATCTGGCAGTATCACTTCGGCCGCGGCCTCGCACCGGACACCAGCAACTTCGGCAAGACCGGCGCGAAGCCTTCGCACCCGGAGTTGCTCGACTGGCTCGCCCGCCGCTTCATCGATTCCGGTTGGGACGTCAAAGCGATGCACCGGCTGATGCTCAAGTCGCGCGCCTACCAGCGCGCCGGGGCTCACCCGGAGATGGACAAGGTCCGCGAGCGCGATCCCGAGAACAAGCTTCTGGCGTTCTATCCGCCGCGGCGTGTAGAAGCCGAGGTTCTCCGCGACTCGATCCTCGCGGTAGCAGGCGAACTCAGCCTGGAAGCCGGCGGGCCGGGCGTCTTCCCCGATATCAACGACGACGTCGCGCGCCAGCCCCGCCACGCCATGGGCTCCGTCCAGCCTGCATACTACCCGTCGGCGAAGAAGAGCGAGCGCAACCGGCGGACCATCTACACGTTCCAGCAGCGGTCCCTCATCGACCCGATGGTCGAGGTGTTCAACGGTCCGAGCCTGGACCTGTCGTGCGAGCGCCGCGAGGCGTCCACCGTGCCCACCCAAGCGTTCACGTTGTTCAACAGCCAATTCACCCACACGATGGCGCTCGCGTTCGCGGCGCGCCTCGAACGCGAAGCCGCGACCCCGCGCGCCCGCGTCGAGCGGGCGTTCCGCCTGGCGTTCGGACGCGCGCCGGACAGCCGCGAATCGCGGATCGCGCTCGACCATTTCGCGAAGATGACGGCGCATCACCGGGGCGTGCCGCCGCCGCCCAAGTTGGAAACGAAACCGGTGGTCCACATGATCACCAGCGAACTCACCGGCGAGCAGCATCGCTTCGTCCAGCAGCCCGACGTGGTCGAGCACGAACCGGATCTCCATCCGTCCGATGCCGCACCCGAAACGCGCGCGCTCGCCGATGTGTGCCTCGCGCTGTTCAACGCCAACGAGTTCGTCTACCTTTATTGAAAGGAGCCGCCATGCGCCAACGCCCGACACCGATCGCCACCGCGGCGCCGTCGCGCCGCGAGTTCCTCTACAACGCCGGCATGGGACTTGGCACGGTTGCGCTGTCGGCGTTGCTGGCTCGCGACGAGGCGAGAGCCGGTGTCCTCAGCCCCAGGAAGCCGCACCATCCCGCAAAGGCGAAGCAGTGCATCTTCCTGCTCATGGAGGGCGGGCCCAGTCACATCGACACGTTCGATCCGAAGCCGAAGCTCGAACAGCTCCACATGACAAAGTTTCAGAAGGAGCGCAATAAGTTCGAGGCCAACATGAACACCGGCGAGCGCTACTACGTGCGCAGTCCGTTCGAGTTCCGCCGCGCCGGCCGTTTGGGGATCGAGATCAACTCGCTGTTCGCCGATTTCGCGGACGTGGTGGACGACCTGTGCTTCTACCGGGGACTGAAAGCCGAAAGCGTCAACCATCCGACCGCGCTGTACCACCTGAACACCGGCAACCAGTTCGGCGGCGATCCGGCGGTTGGCGCGTGGACGGCCTACGGACTCGGCACGGAGAACCAGAATCTGCCCGCGTTTGTCGTGCTGCCCGATCTCGCCTATCCGCAGGGCGGCGCGGCCAACTGGTCGAACGGCTATCTGCCCGCGCATTACCAGGGTACGCCGCTGCGGCCCGAAGGCGCTCCGATTCTCGACATGACTCCGCCGCCCGGAGTGACGCCGGAACGGCAGCGCGCCAATCTCGATTTCCTGAACGAGCTAAACGCGATCCACCGCGAGCGCCATCCCCAGCACGCGGACTTGGCCGCGCGCATCGAAAGCTACGAACTGGCCTTTCGCATGCAGGCCGAGATGCCGGACGTAGTGGACGTATCGAAGGAGTCCGCGGAAACGCTGTCGATGTACGGCATCGGCGGGCCGGACAAGGACGCCGACGCGTTCGGCCGCCGCTGCCTGCTGGCGCGGCGCTTGGTCGAGAAGGGCGTTCGATTCGTGCAGGTGATCGCCATGGGCTGGGATTCGCACGACTACATTGAGAAGGCCCACGGCGCGCGCATGCGCGCGGTCGACAAAGGCATGGCGGCGCTGATGAAAGACCTGAAGCGTACCGGCCTGTTGGACGAGACACTGGTCGTTTGGGCTGGCGAGTTCGGGCGCAGCCCCGACAACGGCATCCGCCAGGGCGGTCAGGTCTGGGGTCGCGATCACAACGCGACGGCCATGCCGCTCTGGCTGGCCGGTGGCGGCGTGAAGCGGGGCCACATCGCCGGCGCGACGGATGAAACCGGTCTGCAAGCGGTGGAAGCGGTGCATCCGCTGCGCGATTTTCACGTCACGCTATTGCACCTGCTCGGCCTGGACGATGCAAAGCTCCGCTACTTCCACGCCGGCCG
>CAYPUQ010000258.1:4204-9551 GCA_964413655.1 uncultured Solibacteraceae bacterium
GTGAGATGGGCGGGGTCGCGCAGATGCTCGGCGAGATTCAGCCGCCGGTACTTCTTCTCCAGGTATCGTTGAATCAATCCCACCTCGTCCGCTTCGCTGTAGGCCGATTCGACGGCCTGTTCCGCCGTCTTGCCACTTACCCGCCGCTGCCGGAGGTCGCGGAGCACGCGCTGCCTCCCAAGCCCCTGGTTCTCCAGCCGGCGGGCGGCATACTGCTCGGCGAAACGCTGATCGCTCAGATACCCATACTCTTCGAGCTTGCGGACGATTTCGTCGATGTCGACGCCCGGCGCGGCGTGCCGCCGGAGCCGGTTCCGGAGTTCGCCGCGCGACAGCGCCCGCCCGCCCAGCGTGCGCAACGCATAGTCCCACAACTCGCTCTCGCTCTTCGGGCGCGGCCCTCGATTTCGATTCTCTTGTGCCATTGGGCTGACTTGACCGTACCTACTGGAGTACACTGAAAACAATCGAAGGAGCAAGCATGGACGAAAATAACAAACTCTCGTACTTCTTTTTGGGCCTGGGCGTCGGAGTGGCTGTCGGCATTCTGTTCGCACCGAAATCCGGCGAGGAGACTCGCACCCTGATCCGCTCGAAGGCCGAAGAAGGGCGGGATTACGTGAAGAAGCGCGGCGAGGAACTCCGCGAGACGGCGCACGACATGGCCGAGCGCGGCAAGGGTGCGGTGAACCGTCAGCGCGAAAACATCTCGGCTGCCGTCGAGGCTGGCAAACAAGCCTATCGGGATGCTGTCCAACCGCCGGGAGAACAGCCGGCCGCGCCGCCGGAAGGTGTCTGATTTTTCAATCCGCCCACAAGAGGGGCTTGAGTCTCGAAACTGGTAGCCGATGAACGTTGAAGCCTTGATTCCCGTGCTGACGGGCGCTATCGTCCTGTCGGCGATTTCGATGGTGGCGCAGGCCATTTTCGCGTGGCGGATGAGCAAGAAGGTGGCCGAGTTGACCGACCGCCTGAATCGCGAACTGCCGCGCGCGCTCGCGTTCATCGATAACGCCGAGAAGACGCTCCAGGAAACGCGGCAGCAACTGAACACGATCACCACGCGGACCAGCGACATCCTGGGCAGCGCGCAGGTGCAGTTGCAGCGCGTCGACGAAATCATGGCCGACGCCTCGGTCCGCGTTCGCGCCCAGTTGCAGCGCATGGAGCTGGTTTTGGACGACAGCGTCGGCCGGGTCCATCAGACGGTTGTTACCCTGAATAATGGAATCATGTGGCCCATCAAGGAAGTGCATGGCGTCGCCTCCGGACTCAAAGCGGCGGTGACGCACCTGGTGCGCAGGGGCCGCCCGACCGTGGATCGCGCCACGGCCGACGAAGAGATGTTCATTTAAGTTGTGGGGCAGGCCCCCGGCCTGCGGCGGCCTCTCAGCCGCCAAATCCGCCGGCCTGGGCCGGCTTTTGGTATGGCCAGATGCGACGATTTGCCTCCAGCTTCTTGGCTCTGCTGCTCACCTGCCTCGCCGCCGGGCAGGAAATCCACGTCACGCCGATGGCGGGCAAGTGGTTCCCCGCCGCCGAACCCGATCTCAAACAACTCGTCCGCACCACCTTCGACGTCGCTGATAAGCGTAGCGGGAACGCTCCCGCCCGGCCGCGGTTGCTCGGCTTGATCGTGCCGCACGCCGGACTGAATTACTCCGGCCTCGTGGCCGCCGCCTCCTACCGCTTGCTCGGTCAGCCCCAAAACGTCATCCTGCTGGGATTCAGCCATAGCCGGGCTTTCTCCGGCGTCTATGCTCCGGACGTGGACGCCTACGACACTCCGCTCGGCAAGGTGAAGGTGAACCGGGCGGTGCTCGATGAACTCGGCTTCCCGCGCCGCGCCGAGAAGGAACTCTGCGACCATTCCCTGGAGAATCAGTTGCCCTACCTGCGTTATGCCGTGCCCGAGGCCACGCTCACCCCGCTCTACGTCGGCGCGCTCGGCGGCCCGGCGCTTGAGAAGGCCGCGGAGAAGTTGGCGGCGCGTCTCCGCCACGGCGATGTGATCCTCGCTTCCACCGATTTCACGCATCACGGCGACGCTTACAACTACAAGCCGTTTCCCCAGGACGACAAACTGCCGGACCGCCTTCGCCAGCGGGCCATCGAAGCGTTCGAGGAGATCGGTTCGTTGAACGTGCCGGCCTTCGATCGCTTCCTCGCCTCGACGGGCGACACCATCTGTGGCGCTTACACGGTCCGCCTGCTGATGGCGGCGCTCGCCAAGCACGGCGGCGAAGAGGTCTTTATGAACGTCGCCGACTACGTGGCCTCCGGCGAACTGACCAGGGACTGGAGCCTCAGCGTCGGCTACGGGTCGCTCGCCTTCTACCCGGCCTCGGCGTATGGCGTCGATGCGAAGGGGCAAGAGGAGCTCCTGAAAGTATCGCGCCGCTCGCTGGATGCGAAGCTCGATGGGAGGACACCGGCCGCCGAACCGGTCCAACTCGATGCCGCCGGTCTCAAGCAGCGAACTGGCGCTTTCGTCACGATCAAGAGGAAAGGGGAACTGCGGGGCTGCATCGGAACGCTTAACTCGCGCACCGGGCTTGTCGAAACGATCGCCGACCGCACCGTTGCGGCCTCCTCTTCCGACCCCCGCTTCCCGGCGTTGAGCCGCAAAGAGGGTCCGGTGCATCTCGAGATCTCGCTGCTCACGCCGCTGAAGCGTCTGCACGACTGGCGCGGTTGGGAGCCCGGCTACGGCGCGGTGCTTGTCCGCGGCGACGCCGGCGGACTCCTGCTCCCCCAAGTCGCCGAAGAGAACAAGTGGAGCCGCGACGAATTCCTCCGTAACCTGTCGCTGAAGGCGGGCTTGCCGCCGGACGCTTATCGCGATTCGAAGGCCCGTCTTTACGTGTTCCGCGCCCAAATTTTCGCCGAAGCGGAAGCTTCGGCCACTGCCGGCGGGATAGACTGAAATCGTGAGGCAGTATCTCGCGGCGCTGCTGTGCGCGCCGCTTCTTTTTGCGGCCGCTCCCTCGCCGGACGAACTCGGCGAAGCCTTCCGCCGCACCGAACTCGATCCGGCGGAGTGCTACCGCGTCCGCGATGTCCACTTCACTCGCCACGACTTCCGCTTCTACCTCACCGACGGCTATCTCATCTTCGCGAAACCGGTCGCCGGCCGCGTTCGTGCCGCCGTGTTCGTCGTTTCCGAATCGCACGGCGAGGCGGAACTGCTGCTGATGCCGGCCGCGCGCGCGGAGCGCGCCTCGCTGGCTGCCTTCGCCGGTTCGCCGAATCTGAGCGAGCGGTTCCGCAGCGCGCTGATGTTGTTCTCCGACGACACGGCCGAGGCGTTGATGGAGCGGCTCCGGGCCCGCGGCGAACTCGAAAAGAATCCGGAGCGCGGCCTGTTGCTCGCCCAGGACTGGAACGGTATCCTTGGTAATCTGTCGTCGAGTTTCCTGGTACGCCTCGTGGGTCACATGCTGTCGGGCGACCACCCCGGCGAGGGCCTCTTCTACGCCGGCATCTCCGGCCGCACCCTCGGCAACTTCGACGTGTACTTCGATCCCGAGCGCCTCGATCAGATCTATCTCGGCCAGTTGAAGCATCGCGACAACCGCGCCTACTACGACACCTGGACGACCTTTCCGGCCCAGCCTTGGCGCGATGGCCAGCGGACCACCCCGGCCACGCCGTTCACTCTGTCCAACTATCGCATCGAGGCGGTGTTCGAGCCGGACCTCCAAATGCGGGTTACCACCCAGGTCACCGTCACGCCGTCCCGCCCCGAACTGCGCGTCCTCGCCTTCGATATATCCGGCGGCATGCGCGTGACGGCGGCCCGCGTCAATGGCGAGGAGGCGGAGATCTTCGCCCCCGAATCTCTGCGCGCCAACCTGATGCGCCGTCTCGACTCGTCGATGTTCCTGGTGGTTCCACCGGCGCCGCTTGAATCCGGCCGCCACTACGAGGTGGTCTTCGAACACGAAGGCCGCGTCGCCGTTCCGGCCGGCAAAAACGTGTTCTTCGTCGGCGGACGCGGCAACTGGTATCCGCAAGCCGGCATCCAGTTCGCCCGTTACGACATCACCTTCACCTATCCGGCCGGGGTGCAGATCGTCTTTCCCGGCGACGTCAAGGAGGACCGCACCGAGGAGTCGCTCCGGACTACCCGCCGGGTAACCTCCGCGCCGATCCGGATCGCGGGATTCAATCTGGGGGACTACGAACAGATCAGTCTGACGAAGGACGGCCTGGCGGTTGAGATCTTCGCCAATCGCGAGATCGAGGAGAGCCTGCGCCTGCGCTACCGCCAGCAAGCCCTCATTCTGTCGCCTCCGCCCTCCTTCGGTGGGGGCGTTCGCGGCCAGCAATCGCGCCGCCAGGAAATTCTGACCGTGCCGCCCCCGCCGCCGCCCGATCCCACCGCTCGATTGCGTGTGCTGGGCGACGATGTCGCGTCGGCCTTCTCGTTCTTCGCCGGACAGTTCGGTCCCCCCGCCCTGCCGTCGCTCGCGGTCTCGCCCATTCCCGGCAGCTTCGGCCAGGGCTTCCCGGGCATGGTCTATCTCTCGACCCTCGCCTATCTCGACTCCCGGCATCGGCCCGGCGCCGCCAACTCGCACACGCAGCTTTTCTTCGACGAATTGCTGGCCGCGCACGAAACGGCCCACCAGTGGTGGGGCAATGTGGTCACGTCGGCCGGCCCCGGCGAGGAATGGCTGATGGAGGCGCTCGCCAATTACTCGGCGCTGATGATGTTGGAGAAGAAGAAGGGCGCCAAGGCGCTTAACTCGGTTTTGCAGCAATATCGACACAACCTTCTACGGAAGGGCGAGACGGGTGAAACGCTCGAATCGGCCGGTCCCATCCGGTTGGGTCTGCGCTTGCGCCGTTCGCAAGAGCCAGCCGCGTGGAACACGATTATCTACGAAAAGGGCACCTGGATCGTTCACATGCTGCGCCGCCGCATGGGCGACGAGCGTTTCCTCGGCTTCCTCGGCGAACTCGCGCAGCGCTACCGGTACAAAGGCATCACCGCGAGCGAGTTTCAAGCCCTGGCCGCCGAGTTCCTGCCGCCTGATGCCGCCGACCCCGAACTCGAGTACTTCTTCGATAGCTGGGTGAACAACTCCGGCATCCCCAAGTTCCAGCTCGTGAGCACCCTCCAGGGCAAGGCGCCCAACCTGCGACTGTCCCTGGCCGTCCGCCAGACCGGCGTCGACAAACAGTTCACCGCCATGGTTCCGGTGGTCCTGCAAATCTCCCGCAACCAGAGCCAAACCCTCTGGCTCCACTCCGCGGACGATCCCGAACCCGCCACCATCCGCCTGCGCGCCAAACCGCTGCGGATTCAGATCGACCCGGAGAACTCCGTGCTCAGCCAACC
>CAYPUQ010000259.1:0-9525 GCA_964413655.1 uncultured Solibacteraceae bacterium
CTACCGCCCAAACGGCCGCGCGCACCGGAAGCCGATATTCGGGCTGCGCTCGCCCGGCCGGGCCCAACTACGGTAGGCGCAGGTGAGGTACTTCGTCACATCGGCCCACGACCCGCCGCGCAGCACTTTGTACATGCCCGCCGGCGGGCCCTGTGGATTCCGCTCAGGCGCCGTGGCGTAGTATTCGCGCTCGTACCAGTCGGAGGTCCACTCCCAGACGTTGCCGGCCATGTCGCGGAGCCCGAAGTAGTTCGCCGGGTAGCGCCCCACCGGCGACGGCCCTTCGATGGTGCCGTAGCGGGCGTCCGTCTTCTGAGGCTCGCGGTCGCCCCATGGGTATTTCGCCCCTTCGGCGACCCCTCGCGCCGCCCGCTCCCACTCGGCTTCGGTCGGCAGCCGCTTCCCGGCCCAGCGGCAGTAAGCGTCCGCGTCGTCCCAGGAAACGGCCGTTACTGGATACTGCTCCTTGCCGGCCGGCGGCGCGCCCTTCGGCCAGTTATACGGCGTGCGGTGTCGGGTTGCGCGGACGAAGCCCGTGTACTCGCCGATCGTGACCTCGTGCTCGTCGAGGTAGAACGGGTCGACGTGGATCTTGCGGACGGGCCGGTCGTCCTGGAGCAATTCCGGCCACCATTTCACTCCATCGTCCGGCAGCGCATGGCTGCGTCCGCGCGCGAACTCACCACCTGGAATGAACACCATTCCGGGTTCGGCGGCTACGGCCAACGCCGCCAGGAGCAGGCTAGCCGTAAATTGTCGCGATGTCATCCGTCGGAATGTAGCCGTGGGGCCCGAGAGGATCGACGTAGGGGTAGGCGCGGCCGGATGGCGTGTTGCGGATCTCCTTGGTCCAGTCGATGCCAAGCGCCGAATACATCGTGGCGACGATATTCTCGATGCGCGGCTGCTCCTTGCGATGCCAGCCGGTTTCGACACAGGTCTCGCCCTCGGCATCCGAGCGGCCGAGAATCAGCCCGCCGTCCACTCCGGCGCCGGCGAACAGGGCAGGGAAGACCTTGTTGTGATGGTCGCGGCCCGCCATGTTATTCAGCGCGCCCGGCGTGCGGCCGAACTCGCCCATGGCCACCACCAGCGTCTCGTCGAGCAATGTCTTGCCGGGGTCGGACTTCGACGGGGTCCGCGCGAGGTCTTCGAGCAAACTCGCGAACGCCGGGTCGAACTCCTCGCACAGCTTGTAGTGGTGCGAGGGCGCCGAGCGGTCCCAGATGTGGACGTGGTGATCCCAACCCGGATGGCAGATGTGAATATAATGCGTGCCGGCGTCCTGGGCCAAAACGTTGCGCGCCAGGATGCAGGAGACACCCACGGTCGTGTTCCCGTAGCGCTCCTTGTCCTCCGGGCTGATGTGAAACGCTTCCGGCCAGCGGGCATCCGCCAACAGGCTATGGGCGGTTTCGTAGAAGTCTTCGTAGCTCGCCATTTCGCGCCCGTAGGCGGCCACGCGCGGTTTCTCGGCCTTACGCAGGGCGCTCAACAACTGCCAGCGCTGTTCGAGCAGCTCAATCGCTTTGTCGTCGAGCGCCATGCCCTTCGTGGCGGCCTCGGGGTTGATGTCCACCACCGAATGGCGCGGATGCAGAAAGCCCGTGGACAGCGCGCCGGGGAATGCCTTGTCGAGGTTGAACGACATGTAGATGGGAAACGTGTCGTTCGCGCGGCGGCGCGGCTCCAGTTCCGACGCGATCACCGAGCCGACGGCGGGAATCTCGCGGGCGAAGGCGAGATTCAACTGCCGCCCTGTCTGGACGTAATACTGTCCGCGGAAGTGAACCTCTTCGTGGCTGAGCAGCGACCGCACGATGGCGATCTTCTCCATGTGTTTCTCCAGCCTCGGGAACAGCAAGTGCGGCAGATGGAGATCGTTCTTGATCTTGCGGACGTCGAGGTCCTTCGGCGTGCCGGCGTTCTCCTTGAAGTCGAAGGACTCGACGTGGCTGATGGCGCCCGAGATTTCGAAGTACAGCACGTTCCGCGCCGTGCCGCGCGGGCGGGCTTTCTCGCCGGTCGTCGCTGCGCGGAGAGGACCCACCGCGTTGAGCGAGGCCAGCGCCAGCCCCATGCCGCCGAATTCCAGAAACCGCCGCCGCGACGGAACCAGATCACCTACGGTTTTCATGGCGCCTCCTTCAGTAGTTGTAGAAGAACTCGGTCAGGTTGATGAGCGCCCATTGCAGATTCTGGGCGCCTTCGCGGCGCGATTTCTTCAACGCCGCCAGTGCGATCTCGCTCTCGGCCGCCGAGGGTGGCCGGTTCACGGTGGTGAGAAACATCTCCTCCACCACGCGGCTGTCGTCGGCGTAGGAATCGAGCAGCCGCTGCACCGCGCTGTCCTTCTCGGCCATCACACGCTCGTTCACCACCGGCGACTGCATCAGCAGCAGCGGCTGCAATGGCGAGCCATTGAGGTTGCGCGGCGGATTGTTGCGGTTCGACTGGCCGAACGTCTGCATGAAGTACTTCAGGTCGCCTCCGCCGCTCGGGCCGCTCAACTGCATCGCCATTTGGACCTGGGTGTCGACGAATTTGAAGTTGCCCGGCCGGCCGGTGGCCACCGCGATGGAATCGTGCAATTCCTCGGCGCCGAGCAGCCGCACGAACTTCCGCGCGAAGTACTTCGTGTAAGCATCCTTCCATTCGCCGTCATAGCGGGCGGAAAGCTGATAGGCGTTGGAGTTGCACAGGGTCCGGAACAGGTGGCGGATACTGTAGTTGTTCTTCCGGAAGTCCGCCGCCAGCGCGTCGAGCAGTTCCGGATGCGTAGGCTGCAAATCCCAGCCTTCCGGTAGGTTGTTCGGATCCTGGCGGGCGAGGTCGAACTCGTCGTAGGGCTCGACGATGCCCATGCCCATCAGCCGCCACCAGAACATGTTGACCGTGGCGCGGGCGAACTGCGGGTGAGCCGTAATCATGCGGCCCATTTCGTCGCGCGGATGCTCGCCGGCGCGCGGTTTCTCGCCAGTCAGAATAAACGCCGGCGAGCCATCGCCGCCGAACCGTGGCACGCGAATCATGCTCGCGCCCTTGGTATCGTAACCGGGATTGCCGTCGTCGATCAGAAACTCGCCCGATTGCGGCTTGCCGTCCTCCCAATACATCAGGTAACGGCTGTTGCCGATGAAGGCGGAGGTTTTGTAGAACTCCACCCGCTTGCGCTGGCTGAGCCAGACGTTCACTTTCTCCAGGTGGCCGCGTCCGTCGTGGCAGGCAATACAGGACAGGTTGATGCCCAGGAACGTCTTCGCGTACAGGATGGCCAGTTCGTCGTGCGTGTCGATCTGCTGGACCATCTCGAGGTCCTTCGCGTCGTCGGGCTGCGCCTTACCCTGGACGTGTTCGCGGGCGATGACGTTGGAGGCGGCGACGACATGGTTGCTCTTCGCCGAGGCCGCGATGATCGAGCGCGCCACGTCGTCATAGGGCCGGTCCACTTGGAGGTTCTCCTTCATCCAGTAGTGGAAGAGATGCTGGCCGCGGCCCATCTTCCCGTTGGCGCGGAACAGGTCCATGAAGAAGTAGGCCCACTTATCGACGAAGGCTTCGCTATCGAGCAGGTCGTCGATGAGCTTTTCGCGCTTGGCCGGATCGGTGGACGCCACGAACTCGCGCACCTGCGTGGCGGTTGGAATGCGGCCGGTGAGATCGAGCGAAAGGCGGCGCAGAAACTCGTAGTCGCTGCTGCGCGGAGCGGGGCGGATGCCATCGCGCTCCATCTTTCCGAAGATGGACTGATCGATGAAGTTGCGGCGCGGGTGAACGCCCGCCGCGGCGGCAGCGGCGGGGAGCTTCGGCGCCACCTTCTCGGTCAATTCGGCCGCGCTCGGATTGCGTTTCGGCGTCAGCAACGGGGCATGGATTTCGGCGAAGCGCTCCGGCGCCAGCGCTTCCTCGCGGTTCTCTGAGGCGGGCGGGCGCTTGGCGGTATCGGCGGGCAAACTAACGGTGAACAGCAGGCAGGCAGCGCATAGGCGGATCATCGCGGACCTTTCCCAGGAAATTTGCCATCAGTATATCACGTTCCGTGGGGCTTCCCTCCCACACGCCAAGCCTATATACTGGCTCGGAACCCCGGAACCCGATACCGGTCCGGCGAGGAGGGTAAACGATGAGATTCATGCTCACCTACACGCTGAAGCCCGAGGCCCGCGATGCCGCGATCGCGCGCTTCCTGCAAACCCAAGGCGCGCCGCCCGAGGGCGTACAGATGCTCGGACGCTGGCAAACGGTCGGAAGCCTCGGCGGATTCACTCTCTGCGAGTCGAACGACGCCGCGAAAATCGCCGATTGGGTCTTCGCCTGGAGCGACCTCCTGACATTCCAGGTCGCCCCCGTCCTCGACGACCAGGAGTTCGGCGCAATGCTTGCCCGAATGAAGAAGTAGTAGTGCCTGGTGGGGAAGTGGCGAGGCCACCGGAATTGTGGCGGGCTCACCCCTGGCGGAATCGCGGGTAATCAACGAGTACCGGAGCCTCCTACTGAACCTGCTCCAGAATCGCGAAGTCGCCCGGATTCCACGCCTGCGCGATGATGTACAGCTTGTTGTTGTACTCCCGCAGAACGGCGTTGTGAATGTGCTGGAAATTCGCCAGCCCAAGGTCTTCCTTGGCCATCACGGTCGAGACCAGGTTGTCGTCTTCCAGCACGTAAATCGGCGCGCCCTTGCTCCGGTCCGGCCCGTGCAGCGAGCCTACCACTGCGTACCGGCCCAGATAGTAGATGTCGCAAGGGAACGACCCCAGCGGCAGCTTTAACGTGCTCAGGTACTGCCCGTGCCGCGTGAACCGGTCGATCTCCGAATTCGGCCGGTCGGCCACATCGATCCGCTTCGTCCCCGGCGGCACCGTGATCCCATGGCCCGTGCCGAACTGCCCCGGCCCCGTTCCTTTGCCGCCAAACGCCAGATCGTGCCATGACGCGCGGAACGGACTGGTACTCTCCACGCGCGCCGTCAGCACGAAGTCCAGATTCGAATAGCCCGTCGCGACATACAGCAGCCCGTCCAGATGCTCCGTATCCGTCGGCACCAGGTTTCCGCGACCGTTGAAATAATCGTTCGCCGCCGGGTGCCCTAACTCGGTCCCCACCGGCGGCGTCTTCAGCGTGTGAACCAGCTTGCCATCCAACGTCGTCGTGAACACCTGGTTCGCTTCGTTGCCCGGCCATGTCAGGTACGTGTTGCCATCCGGCGCGTGCCAGATCGTGGTGTTGTGCAGGTTCGTGTCTTTCATCTCGGGCGGCGTGTTCAGCATCCGCGTACTCTTCAAATCCGCGCTGATCTGAATAATGCCCGCGCCCTTCAGCGAGAAATACGTCTCGCCCTTACCCGGCCGCGGATCCACCGCGAATCCGCCATGCGCGCCCTTCAACACCGCCCGCGCCTCCGGCGGCAGGTGGTCCGATGTGTACAGAACCCGGAACTTCAGCTTGCCCTCCCCGCTGGTTCCCCCGTGAGGCGTGCTCTGCGCCGCAATCCAACTCCAGCCGAGCAAGCCCACAAATAGCGTGGCCGTAATCAATCGCTTCATAGTGCCCCTCGTACTTATCCGAACAATTCCCGGATCGGTTTCCCGTGATCCGTAATCGGAACCGGCCGGTCGCCGGCGTACAGATTCTTCGATGGATCGATCCCCAGCGCGCAGTGGATCGTGGCGTGGAAGTCCGGCACCGATACCGGCCGCTCGACAACCTCCTTCCCCAGATCGTCCGTTACGCCGATCGCCTGGCCCGTGCGCAGGCCGCCGCCGGCCAACACCATGCTGAACGCCTCCGACTGGTGACCGCGCCCACCGCCGCTGTCGAACTCCGGCGGACGGCCGAACTCGGTCGCGATCACGATCAGCGTCGTATCGAGCAGTTTATTCGCTTCCAGGTCCCGGAGAAGGGTCGCGAACGCCTGGTCCAGGTCCTGAATCAGCAGATGCTGGTTGACCTGACCTTCGTTGTGCGTATCCCACCCCGAGCCATTCAGGAAGTTCAGGTTGAACGAAACTTCGGTGAACCGCACGCCCGCCTGAACGAGCCGCCGTGCCAGCAGGCACCGCTGGCCGAACTCGCCGCCGTAGGCTTCGCGCAACGATTTCGGTTCGCTGTCGAGGTTGAATACGTTCATGAATCGCGGCCCGGCCAGCCGGAACGCCTGCCGGCTCACATCGGCCTGCGCTTGCGCCGACGCGTCGTCCGGATTGCGCCGCAGATGTCCCTCCCGCATCTTCGCCAACAACGTTTCGCGCCGGTCCTGCCGCGCGCCGTCCACGTCGGGCGGACGCACCAAGCCGTTCGGCCCGATGTCCACCTGTGTCAGATAAATATAACCGTACTTGGCGCCCAGGAAGCCCGGGTCGCGCATGATGTTCGGATAGCCCATCACCACGTAAGCCGGCACGTCGTCCGACCGCGCGCCAAGCTGGTTCGAAACAATCGAGCCGATCGAGGGATACTGAATCGTGCCGCTCGGCATCCGGCCCGTATGGACCAGGTTCGCCGCCGCCGCGTGCTCGCCCTTGATGTTGTGCGCCACCGAGCGGACCAGCGAACACCGGTCCAGCAGCGGCGCGGTCTGCCGCAGATGTTCGCAGACCTGCGCGCCGCGAATCGCCGTGTCGAGCGGGGCGTAGTAAGAACCGGCTTTCTTCTTCCCGTCGCCGCGCGGCTTTTGGTCGAACGTGTCGATATGTGCCGCGCCGCCGCCGAGCCACAGGAAAATGCACGCCTCCGCCTTCCCCTTCGGATAGAGGATCGCGCTCTCGCCGGCCGCAACCGCCGGAGCCGCCAGCACCGCCGCGCCCGACCTCAACACATCCCGCCGCGTCAGCTTCATCGTCGTCACCCTCCTCTAGGGCATCATCACAAACTCCGGACTGTTGAACATCGCCCACAACGCGTCCTCGTACCGCTCGCGAAACTCCGGCCGCAACCGCTGCGTCGGCTTGTCGCCGAAGCGAAGCTTCCGTTCCTCTTCCAGCCGGATCAGCGTGGCCTCCGCGCTGAGATGGTTCGACCACGACACCCGGCTGTCCGACTCCCGCCGGCTGCTCACAATCTCCGCCGACGGCATCCGCCGGTCCGCGTAATAGGGCGCGAGCAGCTCCGAAAACATCCGGATCTCCTCGTCCTCCGGCGGCCTCGACAGGACACGCAAAAAGCTCTCGCGAACCAATTCCTCCAGCGCCACGTCCGACAGCGCCAACTCGGTAAACGCGCTGTCGTCCGACAGTCGCGCGATGCGCGTGCCAAGCACGCCGTTCGCCAGGATTAGCGTCTGCATCGGCGACGCCGCATCGTCGCGCTCCGTCGCCGGATTCTGCCGCGACTGCCGCCAGCCGTACGTCGTCATCACGTCCACAATCGACTGCGCGATCGGCAGCGCCAGCGCCGGCCGGTCCCGTTCATTCGACAGCGCCGTGATCTGCCAGCCGCGTTCCGGCCGGCCCATGTTCAGAAACTGCTTCGCCGAACGGTCGCCCGCCGGGTTCAAATTCATCTCCTCGCTGTCGAACGGCTTCCCGGCGGCCAAATGCAGCGAGTCCACCAATTGCTCCGCCGTCAGATTGCGCCGTGCCGGACCCGTAAACAGGCGCTTCGATGCATTCATCTGTTCGGCCGCCGGCCCGGCGGGCTTGCGCTGGTACGCATGCGAATGGAAGATCAGACGCGCCAGATGCTTCAGGTCGTAGCCGCTCATCGTGAACTCGCGCGCCAGGTAATCCAGCAGCTCCGGATGCGACGCCTTGCCGCGGCTCCAGTCGTCGGCGGGTTCCACGATCCCGATGCCCATGTACCGCTTCCACACACGGTTGGCGATCACCTGAGCGAAACGCGTGTTCTCCGGCGACACAACATAAGCGGCCACCTCGCGGCGCGTCGGCATTTCCGAGTAGCTCGGCATCTCGCCGCTCGCCGCGTGGCGCGCCAAACCCTGGAACGGCCATTCCGGCGCGATCGAGTCGCCCGGCTTCAGCGCGACGTTGACGATCGGTTTGCGGCCGCCCTCCACCACCGGTACGGTGCTCGTGGCCGGAAGCTTCAGCGGTTCGCCGTTTAACATCGCGGCGAGGCTGAACAGGTCCTTCTGCTTGAACGGGTGGAACGGCGCGTCGTGGCAGCGCGCGCACTCCATTTTCTGGCCGAGGAAAGCCTGCGCGATAATGTCGGCTTTGGCCGCCATCGGCGCGTCGTTCAGCGTGGCCTGGGCGAACGCCGCCGGCGCGCCGAGATGGGCGCTGCCGTCCATCTCGATCAACTCCGCCACCAACCGGTCGAACGCGATGTTGTCGGTGAACGACTGGTGCAGCCACCAGCGGAACGGTCCGGTGTTGTTGAGATCCGGCTTCAGAATGCCGGGGTTCTCCGCCAGCACGTCCTGCCAGTAACTCACCCAGTGATCGGCCCAACCGGCACTGTTCAGCAGGCGCTCGATGGTCTGCTTCCGCCGCACCGCCGGATCGATAGCCAGAAACTCGCTAATCTCCCTCGCCGTCGGGATCACCCCGGCGGCATCCAGCGTGACGCGCCGCAGAAACTCGAGATCGGAGATCGGCGGATTCGGCGCGGCGTTGACTGCTTCCAGGCGCGCCCCGACGAAACGGTCGATGTCGTTGTTCACGGGAACCGCGCTCACCGCGGGCGGCGCCGGCGCGGGTTCCCGCCGGAGTTGTTCGCGGATCTTCTCGTGACGCCGTTCCCACGCCGCCACCACCTCTTTACTGACGGCCCGCCGTCGCGCCACATCCGCTTCCGCGTGCCGCTTCCCGGCCGCGCGCATAGCCGCTTCCCAAGTGGCATCGGTCAACTCCGGCGAATCGGCCGGACCGAGCACCCGGTCCAGTTCGCCGGGCCGTGCATAGCTCACCGCCAGTTCGCCCGGCGACGGGTAGAGCCCTTTTCCACCGATGACTGCCGTCAGCGTGAACTCGTGTTCCGCGCCGTCCAGGGCTATCGTAAACAACGCGTCCTGGTGCGGATGCATCAGCGGGCGTAGCGGCGTGCCATCGCGCTCCACCGGCGGTGGTACCGGATCGTCCCCCGTCGTGTTGGGTTTCTGCGCCTTGGTGCGGGCGCGCTCGAGGCCGTCAATCGCAAACACCGCCGCGCCGCGGGCCCTCAGCCGGAACCGATAGTCGCCGGCCGGCAGCGAACGGCGGTACGTTGCGCGGAGTACGAACGGCGTTGAACGGTCCAGAGGAATTGCGTTCGGAGCAAACTTCACTGGTGTCTGGGAAAAAACGAAGAACGGCTCGGTATAGCGCTCGGTGAGCTGTCCGGCAGCCGGCGCGAACTCCTCTCCGGCGGCCACGTCCTCGAAGATCTCGACGTGAATGGGTCCGCCCGCCGGAAGTCCGCTTTGCGCCAACCCGGCGGCGGTGACGGCCGCGAGTAGTAAGCTGCCGAGAATCCTGTTCATCCGTAATAAGCCTCTCTGAGAGCTTCCGTTGCGCCTGAGGGCAGACAGCAGTTAGCTTGAGGACACTGTATCAAAGAAACAATCGCCGAGGCCACCGCGACGAAGGC
>CAYPUQ010000260.1:0-9421 GCA_964413655.1 uncultured Solibacteraceae bacterium
TGAATCCCATAGCCTCGCCGATCTTTTTCCATTCGGCGAATTCCTCGGGCGTGAAGATGCCGGCGTCACGGAGCTGGCCGAGTTTTTCCAACAGCGCCATGAGATCAACCAACGGCTGCGGCGGCTGATAGGCCGGAGCGGGCGGTGCCGGTGGAGGCCCTCCGCAGGGGATGGTGCAGTTCCGTCGGGGAGGCGACGCCGAAAGCGGCGGGACTGGCGGCCAGGCGCAGGGCCGCCGCGGTTCTGGTGGCCAAGGTGGCGCGGTCGGCGCGGCAGCCGGCATGTCCGACGAGCAACGGCAGAAGATGCGGGAGGCGTTTCAGAGCGCGCTAGGTGGCCGGAACATGCAGGATCTGACCGACGAACAACGGCAGGAAGTGATGCGCAAGGCTCAGGAGAGCTTGCGGGCGCAGGGAATCACGACGCCCGAACGTTCCGGCGGTGAGCGCAAGGCCGGCGAACGCAAGGGAGGTGCGCGGGGTGTGGAGGCGGGCGGACAGCGCGGTGATTCGGGTGGCGAAATGATGAGGGCGTTCGGCAGCGGCGGGCAGCGGTTTAGCGCCCAGGATCTCGCCAACGCGAAGCTGCCTCCAACTCCCGAGGAGGATAGCCAGTTAGAGGTGCTGCTGCGGCCGGGGCTGCTGGCCGATGTGGAGATTATCGTTGAGAAGATTCCCGATGCCATCCATGTTCCGGTGCAGGCGCTGTTTGAGAAGGACGGCCAGATGATGGCCTACGTGCGGCAGCCCAACGGCAAGTTCGAGGCCCGGACGGTGAAGCCGCTGAAGCGCAGCGAAAATACGATGGTGATCGAGTCGGGCCTGGAGGAAGGCGAGGAGATCGCGCTGGTCGATCCCGAAGCGGATCCGTCTTCCAAGAAGAAGCAGGATACAGGCGGCGGTGGCGGTCCGTCGATGCCGGCCGGCAAGGGGGGTGCGTAAGATGTCGTTTTTTTCCGGGTACCTGCCTGAAATCTACATGGGGCTTTCGAGCCTCCTGGTGCACAAACTGCGCAGCTTGCTGACGATGCTTGGCATGATCTTTGGCGTGGGCGCTGTGGTTGCGATGCTGTCGATCACGGCGGGCGCGCAGAAGGACATGCTGGCGTCCATCGATTTGCTGGGCGTGAACAATATCATCATCGAGGCCAAGGAGGCCGTGGACCGCAACGAGTTGCAGGCCCGCCGGGAGATCTCTCCCGGGCTTACGTTCCGCGATTTCCGGGCGATCTCGGAGAATGTTCCTGGACTGGAATCGCTGACGCCGCGCAAGCGATTCAAGCCGCTCAAGGTGTTACCGAAGACGACCCAGGAGTCGCCGTTGCTGATCGGTGTGGAACCGTCCTATGTGGCGATTCAGAGTCTGCGCATTGTAGAAGGACGGTTTTTCGACGAGCAGGAAAACTTGGATTCAGCGCCGGTTTGCGTGCTCGGTGAATCGGCCAAGATCAACCTGCTTGGCTATGACAACGCCGTGGGTAAGTACGTCAAGGTGAACGACACCTGGCTGCAAGTGATTGGCGTGCTGGCACAGGCGGCGATGGCGGACACCGACGTCGAGGGCCTGGAGGTGGTGAACCGCAACAATCTGGTGATTGCTCCCTTGAACACGGTCATGCGCCGCTTCGAGGACAACAACAGTTACCTGAAGGACGAGATAGACGGCATCTATATCAAGGTGGGAGCCGGCACGGATTCGATTGAGACGGCGGGCGTCGTTTCGGCAATTCTGACCGCGACACACAAGGATGCCGGCGATTTCACTGTCGTCGTACCCGCCGGCTTGTTGGAGCAGCGCCGCCGTACGCAGTACATATTCAGCATCGTCATGATCTGCATTGCCGGCATCTCACTGCTGGTGGGCGGCATCGGCATCATGAACATCATGTTGGCGACGGTGCTGGAGCGCACGCGCGAGATCGGAATCCGCCGCGCGATTGGCGCCCGGCAGGCGGATATTATCCGGCAGTTTCTGACGGAGGCGGTGCTGATTTCCATCCTGGGCGGCGCGATCGGCGTTGCCTTCGGATTCACGCTATCATGGCTGATCGCCACGGCGGCGGGCTGGTCGACTATCGTCACCACGACGTCGATCGTCATTGCGTTCGGCGTGTCGGTGGGAATCGGTTTGTTGTTCGGCAGCTATCCGGCGATGCAGGCGGCGCGCCTGGATCCGATTGAAGCAATTCGTTACGAGTGAGATAGACAGAGCCATGAAGAGGTTATTCCGTTTCGTTCCCGTTCTGGTATTGAGCGGGTTGATGCCGATTCTCTCCGCGCAGGAGGGAGGCCTCCCTTTCAATACAGGGAAGAACTCCGACGTACTCAAGGCACCCATTTTTCCGGCTCGTGCCTGGTGGCATCGCAGTTTCTCCGAAGATGCACCGCGCGTCCAGATGATCGAGCCGACGAAACTGGCCGATTATGTGGTTAACGGCAAGCTTGAACTTCCATTGCGTTCGTATTTGGAGTTAGTGATTGCGAATAACACGGAAATTCAGATCCAGAAGCTGCTGATCGAAACGCCAAAGAACAATATAACCCGCACGTTCTCGCAGTTCGATCCGACCTTGACGACCAGTTATCGCAGTACCCGCGTGAAGACGCCCACGCAGGACGCGCTGGCAGGCGCCGAAACTCTACAGCAACTCACCCAACCCTATCAGGTTAGCTACCAACAGACGCTCGAAACGGGTACCCAGTACAATGTCGGTTTCCGGTCGAACCGCACTTCAACGAACAACGCCTTCGCGTTCTTCAATCCCGTCTTCAATACCAACTTCGACATTGGTTTCGCTCAGCCGTTGTTGCGAAATCGTGGAGGCATGGTCAACCGGATTCCAATCATGATCGCGCGGACTCGCTACCAAGCCAGCCGCGACAACATGGAAGATCAGATCCTGCGGCTGGTTCAGCAGGCGGAGAACGCCTATTGGCTGGTGGTGGAGGCTCGCGAGGCGTTAATGGTGCAGGAGAAGGCGCTCGAACTGGCAGACCAGGTACTGAAGCGGGCCCAGTTAGAGTTGAAGCTTGGATCGATTTCGCCGTTAGAGATTTACCAGCCCGAACAGACCTACGCTAACCAGCAGGTGTTCGTGACGCAGGCCCGATACCGTCTGGTGCAGGCCGAAGACGCACTGCGCCGCCAGATCGGCGCCGACCTGGATCCTAACTTCCGCGATCTGCCGATCGAGCTGACAGAGACCGTCCTGCCGCCTTCGGACGACCAAGCGCTTCCAAAGGAGGATCTGGTCGGAACCGCGATACAGCGTCGGCCGGACCTGAAGGGCGTTCGCCGGAATCTCGATGTCGATGAACTGCAAATCCGCCTGGCCAAGAATAACCTTCTGCCTAACCTCAGTCTGCAAGGCAACTACACGGCCTTTGGCCGCGGCGGAACGTTCCTTCAGCGGCAGAACATCTTCGCCGGCGACGGCACCCAGAGCACCGTGATTAACCGTATTCCAGGTGGATTCGGCGATGCGTTTAGCCAGACCTTCGGTTTCGGATTCCCAACCTACGGTATGGCACTCGTCCTGAACCTACCGATTCGCGACCGCCGCGCCGCCGCCGATCTGGCCGATGCCACGGTGGCTCGAAAGCTGGATGCGTACCGGGTGCGGAACCAGGAGCAGCAGATCCGGTTGGAGGTCCTGAACGCGATCACCCAGGTGGAGAACAGCCGGGCTAGCGTTCAACAAGCCCAGGTGGCGCTGGACTTTTCGGAGAAGCGCGTCGAGGCGGAGCAAAAGCGCTACGACCTCGGCGTCACTACGATCTTCTTCCTGTTGGACGCCAATAACGCGCTCGTGCAGGCGCGGGCCAACCTGGTGCAGCAGTCGCTCCAATACCGGCGGAACCTCACGAATCTGCTGCGTACTACTGGGCAACTACTGGACGAGCGCGGCATCACGGTACAATAGCCCGTTGGGCCGAATCCGCGTACTTTCCGACATTGTCGCGAATAAGATTGCCGCGGGTGAGGTCGTTGAGCGCCCTGCCTCGGTCGTCAAGGAACTCCTCGAGAATTCGCTGGATGCCGGTGCCTCGCAGGTGCGCATTGAGGTGGAGAACGGTGGGCGGCGTCTGATCCGGATCACCGACGATGGCCACGGCATGCTACGCGACGACGCGCTGCTGGCGTTCGAACGTCACGCGACCAGCAAACTGTCGGACGTCAAAGACCTGCTGCGGATATCAACGCTGGGGTTTCGCGGTGAGGCACTGCCCTCGATCGCTTCCGTATCGCGCCTGACGCTGGAAACCCGATCTCCGGACGAGCAAACCGGGTCGCGGATCGAGATTGCCGGAGGCAAGATCCTGCGCTGCGACGAGGCCGCGCTGGTGCAAGGAACGGTCATAACCGTCCGCGATCTTTTCTTCAACGTGCCCGCGCGCAAGAAGTTTCTGCGCTCGGAGCAGACCGAGATGGCGCACATTGCCTCGCTCGCGACGCACTACAGCCTCGCCTATGCCGGTAAGGGCTTCGAACTCACCCACAACGGCGCCGCGATTCTGGACGCGGCGCCGGTGGCGGGCTTGCGGGAGCGGGTGTTTCAGGTGTTCGGATCGCAGGTGCTCCAGGAACTGGTGGAGATTGGGGGAACTGATCGGGAGGTGCCGGGCGAGGACGGCGATCCTGGCAGTTTCTTTCGTTTAAGCGGTTTTGTCTCGCAGCCGCATTTCCAGAAACTGAACCGCAACTCAATCTATCTGTTTGTCAATGGACGCCTGATCAAGGATCGCACCTTGCTCCATGCGCTCTCTTCAGCCTATCAAAACCTGATGCCGGGGAATGCCTACCCCGTTGCCCTGGTGTTCGTCGAATGCAGCCCGGAGGAAGTGGACGTGAACGTCCATCCGTCGAAGACTGAAGTCCGGTTCCGGCGGTCGAGTTTCGTGCATGACTTTGTCCGCGACACCATCCGTGAGACGTTGCTCGCCGCCAGGCCGGTATCAAGTTTGCCGCTCGGCCACGTGAGTCCACCGGCGGCGCCGCAACCAGCGGCGCAACTGCCCTATTCCGAATTCAGCCAAGCAGTCGAGAATGTTCCGTACGGGCAAGCGCTATCCGAACCGCCCGCCGCGCTGGGAGGGGATTCACCGGTTGTGCCACCGCCAACACCGGAGTCCCAGTTGCCGGAGTTCGTGCGGCGGCCTGAGCCCGTGCCACAACGCTTCGACTTCCGTAGCCCGGGTAGTGACGCCGGCCAACCGGCGGCGATCCCCCCGCCGCCGGTTGTTGCATCCGTCCGCCGGATACCGGATACCCATGGCGCTTTCCCGGCTGGTCTTTATGCCGAACCGGCGCCCGGGCTTGGTGCGTTGCGCGACCTGCGCCCGATGGGACAGCTTCACGAAAGCTTCATCGTCGCGGCAGGCGCCGATGGCCTGTGGATCATCGACCAGCATGTGGCTCATGAGCGGATCCTGTTTGAGCAAGTCCTGCGCCAGATGGCGGCTGGCGCCGTGGAACGACAGCAGTTGCTGATGCCGATTCTGATCGAACTGCCGGCGGCTCAGCGGCTTGATCTGGAACGGATTGCAGCGGATCTACGCGGCGCGGGTTTTGACATGGAACCCTTCGGGCCGCGTACGATCTCCATTCAAGCCGCTCCGTCGGCGCTGAGCGTTTCCGAAGTGGAGAGAGTGGTCTTCGAGATCATCGAGATCGCGGAAGGGGAACTGCGGCAGGCGACCGTGGACGATCTACGACGGGAAATGGCTGCCTCGATTGCCTGCCGCGCCGCGATCAAGATCAATACGCCACTCGATGTGAACAAGATCCAGTGGCTGCTGGAGCAGTTGGCCGCCAGCGACTTTCCAATGAGCTGCCCCCACGGCCGGCCAATTGCCTTGCGCTACGCGACGCGGGAGATTCTGAAGAGCTTCCACCGCATCTGAGCGGTGTGGCGCTATTCCCACTCAATTGTAGCCGGGGGTTTGTGCGTCAGGTCGAAGAATACGGCGCAGATACCGTCGAGTTGCAGCAGCTCACGCGTCATCCGTTCCAGCAGTACTCGCTCCATGGGAACGGACTGGGCCGTCATCCCATCTACGGAATCGATCGGCCGCAGCACAACGGAGTCCGGCCGGCCCGGGGCGCCAACCGGCAGCAAGACGACGGGAAACTGCCAGACCTTGGCATCGAAGGCGGCGCGATGAGAGATCCGCCGGACGATTGCGTCGGCTTCTCGTAGTCTCGCGACGCGTCCCTTCGAGAGCGAAGCCTTGAAAACGCGCATCGTCTGAATGGGCCGATGGGAGCCGCAGAGGGCAACGGCCCGGTTGACGGTAGATAGCCGATTGACCAGCGTCGTCGCTTCATACTGGAGATTGCCGGACTCGCCGGGAAACTCATCGAGCGCGAGCACGGGCCGGTAGGTTCTCAGGTCGCCTTGAACGCCGACCGAATGCACTGGCAACAGCCAACCCTCGGCCGTCTTCTCGACGCGCGCCTCCCGGCCGGAGCAGAGAACGCGAATGGCCAGACCGGGCCCTGGAAACGGGTGCCGGTTCAGCAGATCCTCGGGCAGGCCTAGCTCCAGTCCGATCTGACGAACTTCGTCTTTGTAGAACGAGGTTAGTGGTTCGACGATTCGTCCCTGGTCAATCAGCCGCTGGATGCCGGCAACGCGATTGTGATGCGTCTTGATGACATCGGCGCGGGCCGTGCCGCCGGATTCGATTGTGTCGGGATAGATGGTGCCTTGGCCGAGAATCCAGTGGCCATCGAGGAAATGTCCGGACTGCAGGATGCGTTCCTGGACGTCGACGAACTGCTCGCCGATGATGTGACGTTTCTTCTCGGGTTCGATGACGCCCTCCAAAGCGCTGAAAAATTCCGTCGACGCGTCCTCGATACAAAAGCCATGCGGGCTCATCGAGGTGAAGGTGTCGCGGACGAATTCGGTCTCGCCGGTTCGCATGAACCCGGTATCCACGTAGGCTCCTCGGACCCGCTCGGGTCCTAGGGCGCGGAGGCAGAGCGTGTAGGCGACCGAGGAGTCGACGCCGCCGCTGACGAAGAAGAAGACATTGCGATCGGCGGCGGCAGCGCGGACGTGCTCTTCGAGCAGGGGGACACGGCGGCGCGGATCCCAGTCCTTCTCGCACCCGCATATATCGACGGCGAAATTGCAAAGGACTTCGCGGCCCTTGTGTGTATGGACCACCTCCGGGTGAAACTGGAGACCGTACAAGCGGCGGTTGTCATCGGCCATTGCCGCGATCGGACACGTGTCCGTTTTGGCCAGGATGGAAAAGCCAGACGGGACGGCGGCCACTAGATCGCGATGGCTCATCCAGACATGCTCGCGGGCGCCGAGGCCGCGAACCAAAGGGGAGGACCCGGAGATTTCGAGCGTTGCGTGTCCGTATTCGCCGCGAGAACCTGGACGAACCGAACCACTGAGAAGATGAGCCATTAGCTGATGGCCGTAGCAGATGCCGAGCACGCCGACACCAAGCTGGAAGATGGCCGGATCGACGGTCGGACTATCGGGTTCGTAAACGCTCGATGGTCCGCCCGAGATGATAATGGCCTTCCGGCCAATCAACTGGGCCGCCGGGGTCTCCGACGGCAACACTTCCGAGTAGACGCCAAGGTCGCGGACTCGCCTGGCTATCAGGTGACAATACTGCCCTCCGGCGTCGAGGACGCTCACCTGTGGCTGCGGAGTGTCGCCGGTCATTCGCGGGTGCGGTTAGTCTCACCCATGCGCTGAACGATCATCTTCTTCGCGTTTTCCAGAAGCTCCTTGGCTTGTGGAAGCGCTTCAATCGCGGCCTCCACTATTGGGTCCGTCTCGACAGACATGCGCCGCGAATCTTCAATGCTGAACGCGCTGATGAAAACTTCGCGCCGCAACTGCTGCTTGATCCAGTCGAGGTTGGCGGTGAAGTCGGCTTCGGCGTATTCGATCTTCTGTTGGCGGAGATAGTTCCGGAACTCGGCGAGAACCTCTTCGGTGGGAACCCATTCCTTCGAAACCTCGCCGCGGTCCCTCGTGGCGAAAAACTGGGCGGTGAAGTTGAGGAAGGCGTAGTTGCGGATTAACCGGGACTGGAACCTGTTGCCTTTGGGCGATTCGAATTTGATGTCTGGCGCGATGCCGCCGCCGCCATAGACGGTCCGGCCGCTGTCGGTCATTTTCACGTCGAGCGGATTCTTCTCTTCCAGGTTCTGGCGGTAGTAGTAGTCGAAGAACGACTGGTTGGAGTAGTCGCGCTGGATCAGACGTCCGCTTGGCGTGTAGTATTTTGCTGTCGTGAGGGCAAGTCCGGTGTTCTCGGTGAGCGGATAGACCGTCTGCACGAGCCCCTTGCCGAAGGTATTCTCGCCGAACACGAGACCGCGGTCATGGTCCTGAATGGCCCCGGCAACGATTTCAGCGGCCGAAGCGGAGTAGCGGTTCACCAGAACCACAACTGGGTAATTTCGGCCGTTGTTCCCGGTCCGGGCGACATAAGGCTTTTCGGGAGTGGCCCGGCCGCGGTGGGAGACGATGGTCTGGTTCTTCTGCAGGAACCGGTCGGCGACAGCCACGCCTTCGTTCAGGAGGCCGCCAGGGTTGTTACGCAGGTCGAGGACCAATCCCTTGACGTTCTTCTCTCCCAGGCGCTTGAAATTCTCTTCCACTTCGGCCGAGGTGTTCTCGTTGAACTGTTCGATGTTCAGGTACAGGATGCCTGGCTTAAGCCAGAAGGCATCTTGCACACTTTTCCGGGAGATCTCAGCGCGAGTGATGTTGAAGGCAAGCGGAGCTGGGGCGCCCTGACGGCCGACGGTGACCTGAACCTGGGTACCTTTCGGCCCCTTCAGAAGGTCGGCGACCTCGTCAGTGCGAAGGTTCTCGGTGGACTTGTCGTTGACGTGGAGAATGACATCACCCGGCCGGATGCCGGCCTTGGCGGCGGGAGAGTCGGGGAACGGGGCGATCACCATCGTACGGTTGCCGCTGGTAGTGGGCGCGACGGTCATGCCCACACCGTAGTAGTGGCCGCGCTGGTCTTCGCGAAGAAGTTGGAAGTCGCGCGGATCGAAGAAGCTGGAGTGCGGATCGAGAGTCCGCAACATACCGGGGATCGCGCCGCGGTAGATGGCCTTGTCAGCGGCCACTTTGTCGGCGAAGTTTTCCTCGACGAGGCTGTATATGTTGCTGAAAGTACGAAGTGAAGCGCGGATATCGTCCTCTCGGGACGCCGCCGCCACATCGGAAAACTCAGGGCCCAGCAGGCCTCCAAGCATGGCAAAAACCAAGACGAGTACGGGAATCCAGAGAGAAGAGCGTCGCTTCATGGCCATTCGGAAGTGCCTCCCAGCCTACCAATGAGTATAACGCATCGGGATTTCGTCCAGTTGCAGAGGGTGCTTAACCGTTTTGGGGATCACGGCCCGGGACCATGTTGTAGGCTTCCGC
>CAYPUQ010000261.1:0-3241 GCA_964413655.1 uncultured Solibacteraceae bacterium
AGGTTCCGCGGCACGGCTGGTGAGCGCTGACGGGGGTGCGGCGGCGGTGGGGCCTGGGGCCGGTTCTACGGCCGGGAATCGGCCGCCGGCCGCGAGAATCGTCGCGTGCAGGCGCCGGTGGAGGCGGGCAAAAGGAGGAGAGTGGCTCATTTCCAGACTGATACGCGAGAAAGCGGTCCCTTTCCGCTCATCACCGGCTGCGCCGGAGGACGCCCAATAATTTCGTCGAATTTTTCACAAAATGCTTTACATTGCGATCCAGTCGTGATAACAACATGTAGGGCTTTTTTCGGAGGAGGCTAACTCAGTAATCGCATTCGTTTCCATCATTAATCCGAATCGCTATTCCGCGCGGGCAAGATCCGAAGTTCTCTTCCCTCGACCTGGGTTGCGCCCGCTGGATCGGTTGCGCCGCCTTGCGGGCACGTTTGGTGGCGCATCCGCCCTGGGGGCGACAGAAACCTCCTCCCCTGTCGCCCCCTTCGTTCTAGATTGAGACGCCGGCCCGATAATTGAGGAGTAGAACCACCGGCAGGGAAGCGAGCAGGAACCACCACACCCAATGCAAGCGAATCCCAAAGCCGTCAATCGCGGTGGAGGCGTAGCCGATTTCGATCCAGTCGATCGGGATGGAGGACGGCAGCGGCGCTTCGGATTGCCACCAGAGCAGATCCCACCAACGGCTGACGCGGCGCGATGAAAGGTAGCGGTGACCTCCGGCGGCGGCGATCGACTTATCGACCGATGCGCCGTTGAGATTTACCCGCATTTTTCCCGTTACTTCGTACAGCGCTCGGATGCGCCAACTCACCTGGCGCTCGGTTAGCGCGCGGACCGGCGGCGTCTCGGCGACGAGGCCGACGGGGAGTTCCAGCGTGGGCGAGGGTCCGGTCAGCGGCTCTCGCGACTGAACCGTCACGATGGAGGCCTGGCCGGGTTGAAGCGGCAAGCGCCCGTAGTAGGCATCGAGCTGGTTGTAGATTACGATGACGGGCAGCGCCAGGATCAGCAGCGGGCGAAGCATGATGCCGATGTGGCGCGCGTTTTCCTTCAGCAGCGTGCCCTGGGCGCGCAGAATGAGGGACGGCTCGTCGACGAAGAGGCGCAGTTCGTACAGGCAGGCCTGCTTGCGCCGCTTGATGCGCTTAAGTTCCTGCTGGTTGGAGAAGCGGCGAATCGCGAGGTGAATCAGGGCGCCGGCGGCGATGCTCAGCACGATGAGACTGGCGAAGGTTGCCGGCAACGCCCTACTCCAGGTAACCCAGACCCTTCAGTTTGCGGACAATCTCCTCGTCGGATTCGGCCTCTTCGATACGCGCGAGTTCCTTTTCGAGCACGTGCCGGACAAACTCCTCCGGCGAGGAATAGCCGGCTGCATCGGCACAGCGCTTCACCCGGGCCATCATGTCTTTGTCGAGTTTGACTGTGGATTTGAACATAGGCTAATCGGCGGCCCCGAACTTCGCGAGGATCTCCGCGCCAAGGTTCTGAAGCCGGGGATCGGCGCGGCCGGTCCGGCGGTTGCAGAGCAGCACGCCGGGAACGAACTCGGCGGCGATGCAGTGGTCGCCGCGCCACTCGTCGTTATTGTCTTCCACCAGGCGTCGCGGCGTCGCGCCGAGGGCCGTCTGCCAGGACCCGCGGTAGCCCGGGTAGTAGCCGACGATGAGGTCGGGCGCCCGGTCGAGCATGTCCCCGCTGAACTCGCGGCGGGGCTCGACGAGGCTGTGGACCACTGGCTTGCCGTTGTCCGGATCGCGGACGGCAAGGAGACGCTTTCGGATCTCAGCGAGGACCGTTTGGGTTTCCTCGCCTTCGGCGACGATGCCGTCGCGTTCGCGGAACTGCTGGTTGACGTAGAGGCCGTTAATGCCGATGGCGTAGGCGCGGGTCCTGGACCAATCGATGTGCTCGATGCCCGGTTCGTTCTTGCCGCCGGCTTCGCCGTCGAGTGCCAGGAAGCCTTCGTCGCGGAGCCAGGAGTTGAGGTGGAAGGCGCGGTCGAACGTGGAGAATCCGTGGTCGGAGACGATCATCACCTCGGCGTCCGGCGCCTGGTCCACTACCCAAGCGACGGTCTCGTCTACGAGTTGATAAGTTTTCAGCAACTCGGCGTCGTCGCGGCCCCAGAGGATGTGCGAGTTCTGATCGACGCCGAAGAAGTGGAAGAAGAGCAGTCCGGCGCGGAAGCGGTTCATCTCGTAGCGCAGCAGTTTCAGCATCTCATCGGAGACCTGGCGGCTTTGGAGGAGATACTCCTCGCGCGTGAAGATGCCCTGGCGCAGCGCAGCGGTGTCTTGGGCTATGCCCTGGGTGTAAAACGGTCCGACAGCGGCGGCTAGTTCCCGGCTGTATGCGGGCGGTTCGGCGATCGGAAGCGCGGGGTCGGCGGGATCCACGTTGACCGGCGAGATGTAAACGGAGAAGTTCGGGTGGAGTTCCTTGGCGTAAATGCGGATAATGCCCGAGGCGCCGGCGAGCGCGGGCATCAGCGGGAAGCGGACGGGAATCCAATCGGACCATTCGCCCTCGCGCAGGACGATCTGCCGGCCGTCGATGTCGAAACGCGCCACTTGGTGCTCGGGATCGACGTGAACGGCGAGGTCGAGGAACGTGGGCGCCTGGTCTTTCCGCAGCGAGTTCGCCGGGCCGGGCAGCCGCAGGATGGCCCGGCCCCCATCGACAGCGGCGCGAAAGATTTCACCGCCGGGAACAACGCCGGGTTCGTGGCGCGCGTGATCCGTGAAGAAGGCGAAGGTGCCGAACGTGCCAAGCAGGTCGGGCGTGCCCATCCCGGCCAACGAGAAGCCTTCGCAATCCACCGGTGGGAAGTTCGTTGGCATGCGAATGACCGTGACCGGGATGCCCTGGTCCGCAAGGATCTCCCAAAACGCTTCGCCTTGCCGCAGGCTTTCGACGCGGCCGCCGGTGAGTGGCAGAAGGTACGGCCCGATGCCTAATGTGCGCCCGCCGGCGCTGGTCTGCGACATGGCGGAGTAGGGGGACATCGTCTCGGGATCGCGGTGAACGAAATCGTAGATGCCGTGGCCGCCGGGGTCGCGGCCGGTCACAAAGGAGGACCAGGCAACGGGGCTCTGCGGCGGCGTGGTGGTGGCGAGGCGATGAAACTCACCCTCACGGCGAAGGCGGTCGAGGGCGGGCAGTTTGTCCCAGTGGCGTTCGAGAAAGCCGGGGTCCATGCCATCAATGCCGAGGACGATGAGGCGCTGACCAGTGGCAG
>CAYPUQ010000261.1:3341-9414 GCA_964413655.1 uncultured Solibacteraceae bacterium
AAACCGAACAGGGTGAGCGCCGTGGGTGCCAGATCCTCGATACCGGGATCATCCGTGGCGAGGGGGCGATTTGAGAACAGCACGCCGGGGACCAGGTGCGGATCGACCGAATGGTCGCCGCTCCAGGCCTTGCGGTTGTCTTCAAAGACGTGGGCGGACACCTTGCCGACAGCGGCGTCCCACGAGGTGCGGTAGCCGTCGCTGTAACCGATGATCAGGTCGGGCGCCTCGGCGGTATACGGACCGCGAAACAGGCTGTTGGATACGTAAACGCTGCGAATGCCGATGGTATCGCGCTCTTCGTCACGAAGGCCGGTGAGACGTTCGGTGAGTTCGCGCTTGAGCGATTCGGCCTCCTCGCCCGGCGCGACGATGCCGCCCGACTCGCGGCCTTTCAAATTCAGGTAGAGGCCGCCCAGTCCCAGCGTATAGGCGCGCGTGCGGCTCCAGTCGACACCGCGGAAGTATGGTCCGCTTTCGGTCGCCCCATCTTTCAGGACCAGGAAGCCGTGGTCGCGCAGCCAGGCGTTCAGGTTGATGCCGCGCCGGAACGAGCAGAAGCCGTGATCGGAGAGAACGAACAACGCGTCGTTTCCACCCGCGGTATCCGCGGCAAGGCCCACAATCCGGTCCATTCGCTGATACAGGTCCTCGATGACGCGGGCGTAACGGCTCCCGGCGGATCCGTCCAGAAAGCGGAAGAACATGTGCTGTACGCGGTCGCTCGTATCGAAGACGCAAGCCACGACGCCGCGCGGGGTTTTCTCGATTGCGTTGCGGAACATCGCCTCGCGCTCGGCCAGCAGCGTGTAGGCCTGTTCGAGGAAGGCGTCCTCATCGATCACACCCTCATTCAGCGCCCAGGTGTCCTCGGCCATCCCAAGCGTCGAGTACGTGCCGATCAGCTTAGCTAGGTAGGCGGCGTAGAACGGCGGATGGCTGATGGGCAACGCCGGCTTTTCGGGGTCGATCTGCACGGGGGTGACGTAGAGCGAATGCTCGGGTCCCGACTCGGTGAGCAGAAAACGCGCAATGCCGCTGACGGAGACGCCGGGCGCGGCGCGGAAGCGCAGCTTGATCCACGGGCTGTACTCGCCGGACTTAAGCGTCCAGGTTTCGCCGTTCACATCGAGACGGGCGCTGGAACCATTAGGAACAAGCTGAAAAGGAATGGTGAGGGGCTTGCCGTCGTCGCGCAGAACGTCCTCTGGACCTTCGAGCAGGCCTTCGAGCGCCACGGTCCCACGCGCCAACGGATAGCGGCTGCCGCCTTCGTATTCGGCTTTTTCCAGGCGCGTCGAGAAGAACGAGAAACTGCCCTGCGTACCCTTGAGGTCGGGTGTCGACATGGCCGAGAGCATCCGGCCGTTGAAGCGGTCCGGCGGAAACGTGATCGGGACGCGAATGATGGTGGAAGGGATGAAGTGCTCGCCGAGGAGTTTCCAGAACGGCTGGCTGCGGCGGCGCATCTCGACGTACGGACGCGACAGCGGAATCCGCCAACGTCCGAGTTTGAGAACGCGGCGCGGCGGATGCACGCGGGCCGCGGCCAACTCTGGAACGTAGCTCTTCAGGTTCCGATTGAGGAAGTCGAAGATGTTGTGCTTGCCCGGGTTGACGCCGGTCGCGAAGGTGGACCAGGCGACGGGCGACAGCGCGGGTAACGTCGTGCGCAAACGATGGTAGCTGCCTTGGTCACGCAGCCGCGCCAGATTGGGTAGTTTGCCTTCAGCGAGGAACCGTTCGGTGAGGCGCGGGTCCAACCCATCCAGACCGAGGAAGATAATGCGCCGGACGCGAGCCTTCCGGAATCCCTGCCGGCGGCGCAGGAGCCGCCAAGTCATACGGAACGGCCAGGTGAGCAGCGATCCGGTCGCGAGGAAGATGCCGGCCAGCACGCTCAGGAACGAGCCGAGAAAGGCGAAGCCGG
The DNA here is from genome assembly GCA_964413655.1 of uncultured Solibacteraceae bacterium. Lineage (GTDB taxonomy): Bacteria > Acidobacteriota > Terriglobia > Bryobacterales > Bryobacteraceae > CAYPUQ01. The sequence goes on from CAYPUQ010000261.1 coordinate 5,272, forward strand.
CGCCGGGTCCGACGTAGGCGTAGTAGATGCCCGCGCCACCGTGGGCCGGAATCATCGCAGCTTTCCTTCGACGAACGGCACTTCCATCACCTTGTCATGCTGGACCGGGCCGTGTCCAAAGTAGCCGTCCTCGCCGAACAATTCGCCGTGATCGGCAGTGATGGTGATGTAGGTGTTCTTGGGTACGAGGTCGAACAGCTCCTCGACAACCCGATCCAGATACTTCACCGCCTGAATCTGGCGGTCGCGCAGCATGTCTAGCTTGCGCTTGTCGAAGAACCGGTCGCGGCCCTTAGCCAGCTTGCCGCCTACCACTTGGTCGTCGAGGTGCTTGAAAACGCCATGTACGCCGCTGATTCGCGGCCACTCCTCGGGCGGTTCGTCCGGCAGTGCGTACGGATAGTGGGTCTCGCCGATATTGAGCAGGTAGAACGAGGGCTGCTCGGGTGAGAACGTCATTTCGGCGAGCATGGCGCGCATGTCGTTGTGCTTCTCCATCAGCTTGTAGCTGTCGAAGCTGTTGTTCAAAATGGTTCGTGGATTCAGGACGGGCAGCGAAACCATTGCGTGCGTGCGATAGCCGAGTTTCTCATTCAAGAACGCGGGGAGGTAGAGCTTCGGGACAAGCGATTTGAACTCGAATCCATCACCGCCGAGCCGCTCGTTGAAGTGAAGGAAATCCCTCTTGTAGTATTCCGAGGCGAAGACGTGTTTCGGGCTCTTGTGTGGCATCAGCCCAATGAGCAGGTTGTAGTGCGACGGCGAGGTCCAGGTGGCGTAGGACCAGCGTTTCTCCACCTTGCCGAGTTTGCGGATGACCTTGGGTCGAGCCGCGATGAAGGAGTCGTAGCGGCAACTGTCGAAAACGATAAGAACGTAATTGTTTCGTTTGGGTTTTGTGGCGCCCACTTCCTCCATTCTAGCTTTCGGACCTGAATCCAGAAGATGGGTTAACCTGAAAGAAATCGTCGATGATGACCCGCCGATCCGCTACGCGACTGCTCGGCGGCTCGTTGTTCGGGCTGAAGGCGGCCCGCGCGGCGATGCCCGAGCGCCCTCCGAACTTCGTCATCTTCTATGCCGACGATCTCGGCTACGGCGACCTCGGCTGTTACGGCAACCGGGTGATCCGCACGCCAAACATCGACCGGTTGGCCGAAGAAGGAACGAAGTTCACCGAGTTTTATGCGACGCCGACCTGCTCGCCGTCGCGCGCCGCCCTGTTAACCGGGCGCTACCCCATCCGGACCGGTGTCACCCGCGTGCTGATTCCGAAGGAACAGTTCGGGCTGCCGGATTCGGAGATCACGATCGCGGCGGCGCTCGGCCGTGTGGGGTATCGCACCGCTTGTATCGGCAAGTGGCACCTGGGCGACCGGCCGCGGTACCGGCCGGACCGGCATGGATTCGATAATTTCTACGGCATCCTCTATAGCCACGACATGCGGCTCCCGGTGGTCCACCTGCCAACGTTACGGCTGTTTCGCGGGGCGCGTCCGGCGGAGTCGGCAGTGCCGTTGAATCGAATGACCGCGAAGCTGACTGAAGGGGCGCGGCGGTTCATCGAATCGAGCGGCGAGAATCCGTTCTTTCTGTACATGCCGTATCATCTGCCGCACGTGCCGTGGAAGCCCGCGCCGGAGTTCAAGGCGAAGTCTAGCTACGGGCCGTACGGGGACGTAGTGGAGGAGATGGACTCGAGCGTCGGCGAGATCATGCGGACGCTGCGCGAACGAGGTCTGGACGAGAACACGCTGGTGATGTTCATCAGCGACAACGGACCGGAATTGAACACCCAGGTGCCTGGCGGAAACGCCGGCCCGCTACGCGGGGGAAAGGCCACCGCCTGGGAAGGCGGCGTGCGGGTGCCATGCCTGGCGCGATGGCCGGGCCGCATTCCGGCCGGAAAGACTCGCGCCGGCATCGGTTCGGTGATGGACCTGTTTCCCACGCTAGTCGGCTTGGCCGGAGGAGAGGCGCCGGAGGATCGCGAAATCGACGGGCTCGACCTGACGGCGTTCCTTGAGGGGAAGTCGGATTCGCCGCGCCAGGAGTTGCTCCACTACCGGGGTAGCCGGCTGTTCGCGGTGCGATCGGGTTCGTGGAAGCTACATTTCATCAAGCGGGAGCAGGCGAAGGGCGGCGGGTTGAAATCGAGCAAGCGCGCCAACCCGCCCGAACTCTATAACCTGGTTCACGATCCGGGCGAGCGCACGAACTTGGCCGCGGCGCATGCGGAGGTGGTCGCGCGGTTGACCAAGGTGGCGCGGCGTATGCAGGAATCCATCGTGCCCGGCAAACTGCCGCCGCCACGCTGGCGGTCCGTTTTGCCGTAACCTGCTGGACGGCGAGAACGCCCGTTATTGACGTGGATCTCGCGGGTTGGAGATCATGATGAGTGACTGTTAATGTTTCGATTTATTGGTTCCTGCCTGCTGTTAGGCGGCATGTTGGCCGGAATCGCGCCAGCGGCTGAACGCGACGCATCACGGCCCAACGTGCTGTTCATTACGGTGGATACCCTGCGCGCGGACCATCTCTCCTGCTACGGCTACGCCTGGAAAACCTCGCCGCGGATCGACTTGATGGCCCGCGAGGGCGTTGTCTTCGAGCGCGCCTACACGACCATTCCGCTCACCGGGCCGGCGCACTTCTCGATGTTTACGAGCCGCTATCCGCAAGAACACGGGGCGCGCCGAAACGGCGTGGCGATGCCGAGCGACCGGGAACTCGTGATCCTGCCCCAGTTGTTGCGCGCTCATGGATACCGGACGGCGGGGTTCATCAGTTCTTGGGTTTTGACCGGGCGGCTGACGCACATTGACGAGTGGTTCGACCATTACGATGAGGATTTGACCCGCTCCTACCAACTGTTCAATTCCAGCCGGTGGGCCGAGGATGTGACACCGAAGGTTGTGGACTGGCTGGAAAGGAACGGCAAGGGTGATCAACCGTTCTTTCTGTTTGTCCACTATTTCGACCCGCATTCGCCGTACAACTTCCGTACCGATTTCGAGGTGAAGACGCGGAACCCAAAAGCCGGTCCACAGACGCCGGTGACGGACGAGAAGATCCGCGAGCGGTATCGCGACTACGACTCCGAGATCGCCTATACGGACCATCACCTGGGCCAGCTCTTCGATGCGCTCGATAAGCAGGGCTTGCGCGAATCGACGCTCGTGGTGTTGACCTCCGACCACGGCGAGAGCCTGGGCGAGCACGATTACGTTGGCCATGGGCGACATCTCTACGAGAACATCGTCCGCGTACCGCTGGTGATGCGTCTGCCCGGAAAGATGGCGGCCGGCAAGCGGGTGAAGACGCCGGTGTCGATTCTCGACCTGGCGCCGACGGTGGTGGACCTCACCGTGAAGGACAAAGTGGAAGCCAACAAAGCGCGCCTGACGTTTCACGGGCGTTCGCTCGCGCCCGCCGCGGCCGGCAAGGGATCGCTGTCCGAACGGATGATCTACTTCCTCACGTTTCCGGGCAAGAAGGGCTTCGCGCCGGGCTGGCTTTCCTGGCTCTGGATTTCCGACGAGGAACTGCCGCTCCGGTTCGGCTACGCCGAGGGACACGCCAAGTGGATCTGGTCGCCCGGGGAGAACCACCTCGAAAGGTACGATATCTCGCGCGATCCCTTCGAACTCAAGCCGCAGGTTCACGCGAAGAACAGCAACCCGTACCGCACGCAAACCGAGCGGCTGCGCAAGTGGTTCGCCCGCACCGAGAAGCGCGGCGAGGAACAGCAGTTGTCCAAGCAGGACATGGACGTCCTGAAGAGCCTCGGGTACGTGCAGTAGCGGCTGATCATTCTCCGGTACCGCGTGAAGTGTGCGTTGAAGAACATTTCATCCTCTACCGGCTGCCTCAGGCCAGAGTGGTTGGCTTCGATTTATACTCGCTACCTGCGGGCGGCGGCGGCGACCCAGTTGATGACGAGGTTCATCGGAGCCTGGTATGGTCGTTGGCGACTTCGAGGCGAACAAATCGTTGCCCGTCGGGGGTGAGATCTTACTGCGACTGCTGCCTGCGAAATCCGAGATTACGATCCTGGTCTGGAATTGCGGAGTGGGAGGCGATGCCTGGAAGACCCCACCGGACCACTCGACGCGGACCGACATCATTCGTTGGTCCGCCGAG
>CAYPUQ010000262.1:0-9312 GCA_964413655.1 uncultured Solibacteraceae bacterium
GCCCCGAGAACCCCGGCAAAGTGCTCCTCGGCCGGTTAGCGGAGATGATCGTGGACGAGTGGAGCCGAAGGTGACGGAAATGGGGCAGGGGGTATACGCTAATCTTTCGGTGCGGTGCTCCCTCGTCGAGTCGGTGATTATGTAAAATGGCTCAGTTCACTTTCCGCATGCGACGAAGCATTCCGGAGCGGTCGCGGGTCGCCATGAAACGACCTGATTTCGTTCGGATTGCTGTTCCGAGATCCTAAGCAAAACCATGGCCGACAGCCTGAAGTCCCTTTTGGAGATCATCCACCGTGGTTCGGGTGAGGCCTGGAACGAACGAAACAAACTAGCCTTTGAGGCATTGTTTGGTGCTGAGGCTGGCCGCTACCGGCGGAACGCGAAGGACACGGTTTGTCTTAGGGCTCCAGAGTTCAGCAGCGACTCAGGTGTTCCGTTTGCCGCGTACATCCACCCATCGAATCCGACCTCAGGACCATACGGAGGGATGTCCTTCGTTGTCTTTCCTGCATCCGGAGAACCATGCCTGGTGGCGATGGTGGTGGGCACGCAGGGGCTGTCACCTGACGAGGCAATTCTGGGGCGTCCGGGTCATGCCCGCAAGATCCAGGCGATCTGCAAATGGCTGAACATTCAGTATGGAAAAGGGCAACAGATCGCGTGGGCCAAACAGGACCCCACCCGCGTGGACCTCGATGTTCCCGGTGCTGTTAAACGGCTCTGGTCTCCCTACCAGAAGATATTCGAACGCTACGGAAGGGTCATCTATGCCGCATTCACCCCAACGGGGGATTCGGAGGGCACGGCAGCAGCGGTTACCGCTCTGCTGGACGTGATGTTCGAGGAGCGAGGGCATAAGCCGCTGGCCGAGTTCACCGAGTCGTCAGAAGCGCTCAAAACAACCTGGTTCGAACACTTGATGGCATCCACTACCCGTGAGAAGGTGGCCGAACTATTGAACGGTCGTCGATATGTCATCCTTCAAGGCCCTCCCGGCACGGGTAAGACGCTCATGGCCGGCCAGATTCTCCGCGACGAGTACGCCTCGGTGGGCCGTTCGATCCAGTTTCACCCCAATACCACCTACGAGAATTTCATCGGAGGTCTCGCCCCCGTGGCTGGCGACGGTTCCTTGGGATTCCGCTTCGCTCCGGCTCCAGGGTTCTTGATGGAGGCAGCCGCCGAGGCGCTTAACAGTCCATCAAAGAAGTACCTGCTTCTCATCGACGAGATCAACCGAACGGACCTGGGTAAGATCCTCGGCGAAGCGATTTACCTCTTCGAGGCCGACCCCGGATTTGAGCGGAAGATCGATCTGCCGTACGATTTCGGGAAGCCGTTCCGCCGGACATTCCATTTACCGCCGAATCTGCACATCCTGGGCACCATGAATACTGCGGACCGCAGCATTGCTATTGTCGATGTAGCAGTCCGGCGCCGCTTCGCATTCGTTCCGTTGTGGCCGAGCATGCAGGTGGTGGAACAGCATGGATGCCAGCTAACACAGAAGGCCTTTCGGGATTTGATCTCGATTTTCGTGGAGTATGCCTCCGATGACGCGCTATCGCTGGTTCCGGGTCACTCGTACTTCCTGACCAAGGACGAGGCGGTTGCAGGATTAAGCCTACAGACCAATCTGGCTCCACTGCTCGCGGAATATCTGGCGCAGGGATACGTAACTGGCTTTGCCGAGAGTATTCGGAGTTACCTCCAGTGGCTCGACAGCCTCTAGCAAGCTCCGAGGTCGGGCGCGGGCTCGCCCAGCCGGCGTCATCTTGAGCATGCCTGGCCGTAGTCCCCTGGTCCGCCTGACGTCATCGAAGGACATTTGCCTCGAACTTAAAGATCACAGCTTAGTCGAGAAATCCGCAGTTCAGTTCTTCGGACTCAGCGGAGGAGTGGGCCGCCAGGCACAGGCGGCACGGCTTGCCGATCAACTGATCACCCAAAATCGTCCGCTCTTGGAAGTGCTCGACGTATCAGTCAGGCGGGACTATGACGGCACTGATGTCCGGCTGTTGATCGAGTCCAAGAGTGCTGTTGGAGCTGTTCCCCTGATCTCTCCTTTGACGGCAAAGCCCGATTACGGTCTGGTCGTGCAGCCCCGATTTCCCTGGCCGGGTCTCGGACCTATGCTTGCGGAAATGGGCTGGTTGATCAGCCCGACACCTTTGCGCCTTCCCCTGCTGAAGCGATCTGAGCGCAGGGTGCCACCGTGGGTACTCTCTTTCATGGTTCTGGCGAGACTGAAAGCCCTACTCGACCGACTCGAACGCCGGTTTGAGTTCATCGAGCGAGAACGGCTGGCACCCAAGGGCACGGTGCGATGGCAGCGATACGCCACAAGGAACCTTCCGCGCGGACATTTCCTTGCCGTCCCCCGCACGTTCCCTGACCTCCGCGACGATCGCCACCTTAAAGCGGCGATTCGTTTCACGATCGAGCGTCAACTCCGGTCGCTGGAGACTCAGCGGGAACAGGGGACCTACGTACACAGGCTAATCGGGCTCGCTGAATCCCTCCTGTTGAGGGTCCGAGCGGTGCCGGCCTGCCGCCCGTCGCCACGCGACATGGATACCTGGCTTCGGCGGCCGTTACGAAGCGAAGTCCTCCTCGAAGGCGTTGAGGCCATCGACTGGACACTCGAAGAAAGGGGGCTCGCCGGTCTGAGCGATTTGGAGGGCATTCCGTGGACTATGCCCATGGAACTGTTCTTCGAAGCGTGGGTAGAGACCGTGCTTCGCGCAGTCGCGATTCGAACAGGTGGGCGGTTGAGGGCTGGAAGGAAGCGAGAGACGATCTCGCCCCTGACTTGGGAGCCTCCCTATCTGGGATCGCAGCGGTACCTGGTTCCTGATTTCGTCTTTGAACTGGAGGGATGTACTCTCATCCTCGATGCGAAATACAAACGGCATTGGGAAGAGCTTCAGCAAGGCCGGTGGGCCACCAAGGAGGAAATACTGCGCGAGGAACACCGGCACGACTTGCTGCAAATCCTCGGCTACGCAAACTTAGCGGAAACGGCTCTGGCGGTTTGCTGCCTGATGTATCCGTGTTCGAGCGCCACATGGGAATCACTGCGACAGCGACGGCGCCTCTTCCATAAGGCCGAAGTGATGGTGCGGTCTCGCCGAATACTTGTCTGGCTTACCGCCATCCCAATGTCCGCCGCGGCGGACCGGATCGCCGAGCCACTGGTCGATGAGATTCGAAATACCCTCCGGGCTTCGTTCTAATTGGTGGTAGGCCGGAGGATCCCGTCCGCAGTGCCTCAATCAGGGGCGTTCAAAAGGGGCGATGAAGGTGCCGCAGTGCCGCACAGCAGCAGAACAGGCGGGTACCTGGATATCATAGAGTCAAAGCCAATGAACAAGTTGATGGCGGCCCTTGCGGGGGTGTGTGTCCTGGGCGCGGGCGCGTGGTTGCGCGCGGCCGGAGAGAAACGCGTGGACTTCAGCCGGGATATCCGGCCGGTGCTCTCCGATAATTGCTTCTTCTGCCACGGCCCCGACGAGAAGACCCGGATGGCCGGGCTGCGGCTCGATACGCGCGACGGCGCCTTCGAAGTGCGCGGTGAGAACGCCGTCATCGTGCCCGGTTCCCGCAAGGACAGCCGCCTGTACCAGCGGCTGGTGGCCGAAAAGGCTGCCATGCGGATGCCGCCCGCCCACAGCGGCAAAACTCTTACCGAACAGCAGATTGAACTGGTCGGCCAATGGGTCGACGCGGGGGCGCCATGGGAGGAGCACTGGGCCTTCGTTCCGCCGAAGCGGCTGCCCCTGCCCGAGGTGAAGCGTAAGAACTGGGCGCGCAACGCCATCGACCACTTCGTGCTCGCACGACTCGATCGGGAGGGTCTGAGTCCCTCACCCGAAGCCGATAAGGTCACGCTCGCCCGCCGTCTCCACCTCGACTTGACTGGCCTGCCCCCAACGCCCGAAGAAGTGGACGCCTTCGTTGCCGACAAGGCGCCGGACGCCTACGAGAAGCTGGCCGACCGCCTGCTCGACACGGACCGCCACGCCGAACGCCTCGCCATGGTCTGGCTGGACCTCGCCCGTTACGCCGATACGCACGGCTACCACATCGACAGCCACCGCGACATGTGGCCGTGGCGCGACTGGGTGATCCGCGCTTTCCGCCAGAACATGCCCTTCGACCGGTTCACCATCGAACAGATCGCCGGCGATCTGCTGCCGGGCGCGACGCGCGACCAGCTCGTCGCCACCGGGTTTAACCGCAACCACATGATCAACTACGAGGGCGGCGCGATTCCGGAGGAATACCTCGTCGAGTACGTGGTGGACCGCGTCGAGACCACCTCCACTGTCTGGCTCGGTCTGACAATGGGCTGCGCGCGCTGCCACGATCACAAGTACGACCCTATCAGCCAGAAAGAGTTCTACCGCTTCTTTGCGTTCTTCAACACGGTGGCCGAGAAGGGTCTCGACGGCCGCGAGGGCAACGCGCAGCCGTTCCTGCCGCTTCCGGACGCGAAGCGGCAGCAGAAGCTGATCGAGCTGAGTGAGGAGATTTGCGCCCGCGACAACGCGCTGCCGGGCTGGCAGGTGGAAGAGTTGCAGCGCGAGTGGGAACTGCGGGCCGGGAAGCTGCCCGAGGCCACCCGCGACGGACTGATCGCGCACTGGGACTTCGACGACAACCTCAGCGACACCTCTGGCGGCTACCGCCACGGCCGCCTGGTCAATGGCGAGATCAGTTACGGAGTTGGCCAGAGCGGTCAAGCGGCCGGCTTCAACACCTTCACGCGCGTGACGCTCGGGGAAGTGAAAGGCTTCAACCCGTACGGCGCGTTCACGGTGGCGCTGTGGGCGCGGCCCGGCGGTTGGAAGGACTCGACGATCCTCTATCAATTGCCCGAACAGGGCAACCAGCCTCCCTTTCTTGTGTACATGGGCGACAGCGTGGTGTTACCTGAACTGCGGAAGGGTTCGCATGTTGGCGTGCGCATCGGCGCCGATCCGGAGGCTTCGATCGTTGTTGAGACCACCGAGCGCCTGCCGCGCAACCGCTGGCATCATCTCACCCTCAGCTACGACGGCTCGGGCAAAGCCAGCGGTCTGCGCATCCTGGTCGGCGGCGAGCCGGCCGAAACCCGCGTCGTGAAGAACGCTTTCCGCGCCGGCGGCGGGGCAGGCGGAACGCTGGAGATCGGATATAACAAGGACCTGGACTTCTACGAGTCTTATCGCGGCTCGGTCGACGATCTGCGGATCTACAACCGCGCGCTCGATACGCACGAAGCGTTCACGCTCGCCGTGCATCATCCGGTGCGGCAGTTTCTGCTTTATTGGGACGGCAAACGAAATCGCGAGCAGACCGAGTCACTGCGCGATTACTTTCTGACCTACGCCGCGCCGGCGCCGATGCGTGTGGCTTGGGCCGAAAAGAAGGAACTGGAGCAGCGCAAGAAGGCAATCGAGCAAGAGATCCCGAACGTTATGGTGATGCGTGAGGACGAAAAGCCGCGCGAGACCCACCTCCTGAATCGCGGCGCCTACAATCGGCCCGGCGACAAGGTCGAGCCCGGCACGCCGAGCGTCCTGCCGCCGCTGCCCGGCGGCGCCGAGCCTAACCGTTTGGGACTGGCGAAGTGGCTGGTGGCAGGCGACAACCCGCTCACCGGGCGCGTGATGATCAATCGCTTCTGGCAGATGTACTTCGGCCAGGGCCTGGTGAGCACGGCCGAAAACTTCGGCTCGCAAGCCGACACGCCCACCCACCCCGAACTGCTCGACTGGCTCGCCGCCGAATTCGTCGAAAGCGGATGGGACGTGCGCGCGATGCAGCGGCTGATCGTCACATCGGCCACCTACCGGCAGTCGTCGAAGATGACGCCGGAGCTGCGGGAGCGTGACCCCGGCAACCTGCTGCTAGCCCGTGGCGCGCGGTTCCGGCTGCCCGCCGAGACGGTGCGCGACAACGCACTGGCCGCGTCGGGGCTGCTGGTGGAAAAGGTCGGTGGGCCGAGCGTCTTCCCGTACCAGCCGGCGGGCGTGTGGGAGGAGATCGCCTATGGCGATGTCTACTCGGCACAAGCCTACGAACAGGATCATGGCGAGAACTTGTACCGCCGCAGCATGTACAGCTTTTGGAAGCGGACGGCGCCGCCGCCGGCGCTGATGACCTTCGACGCGCCCGACCGCGAGAAGTGCACCGCGCGGCGCCCGCGCACCAATACGCCGCTGCAGGCACTGGTCCTGTTGAACGATCCCACCTTCGTCGAGTCGGCGCGCTCGCTCGCGCAACGAATGATCGTCGAGGCGGGCCGCGATGCCGGCAAGCGAATCGACCACGGATTCCGGCTGGCGGCGGCGCGGAAGCCTTCGTCGCGCGAGCGGCAGTCGTTGCGAGACCTCGCCGAAAAGCACACCTCTGATTACCGCAAGGACCCGGAAGCGGCGCAGAAGCTCTTGTCCGTTGGCGAATCGAAGTACGATGCGAAGATCGACAAGGCCGAACTGGCCGCTTGGACCACGGTGGCCAGCGTGATCCTCAACCTCGACGAGACCATTACGAGGGAGTAGTTGTATGCACCCGCTCAAGGAAATACCGGTTCTCGAAACACGCAGGCACTTCTTCTCGCGGTTGAGTACGGGCCTCGGCGTCACCGCGCTCGCCTCGTTGCTGAATCCGAAGCTGATGGCCACCGGCGGCCTGGACGGCTTGCCGCACTTCGCGCCGAAGGCGAAGCGGGTGATCTTCCTGCACCAGTCCGGTGCGCCGTCGCAGATGGAAACCTTCGATTACAAGCCGGCGCTCGATAAGTTCCACGGCCAGGAACTGCCGGATTCGGTGCGGATGGGGCAGCGGATCACCGGCATGACTTCGGGGCAGTCGTCGTTTCCGGTGGCGAAATCGGTCTTCAAGTTCAAACAGTACGGCGAATCGGGCGCGTGGGTCAGCGAGTTGCTGCCGTATCACGGACGGATCGTCGACGACATCTGCATCGTGAAGTCGATGCACACCGACGCGATCAACCACGACCCAGCCATCACGTTTATCCAGACCGGCAGCGAGCAGCCGGGCCGGCCGAGCATGGGCGCTTGGGTCAGCTACGGGCTGGGCAGCGAGAACGGCGATCTGCCGGCGTTCGTGGTGCTGCTGGTGCAGCAGAGCGGGTTGAACAACGATCAGCCGCTGTTCTCGCGGCTGTGGGGCAGCGGATTCCTGCCGTCGCGCTACCAGGGCGTGAAGTTCCGCGGCGGAGCGGAGCCGGTGCTGTATCTTTCCGATCCCCCGGGCCTGTCGCGCGAACAGCGGCGGCGGATGCTCGACGTGACGGGCGAGTTGAACCGCCAGCGGATGAAAGAGTTCCTCGACCCGGAGATCGAGACGCGCATCGAACAGTACGAGATGGCGTACCGGATGCAGGCGTCGGTGCCGTCGCTGATGGACTTGTCAAGCGAGCCCGAGTCTACGTTCGAGTTGTACGGTGAGGAGGCGCGGAAGCCCGGCACTTACGCCGCCGCGTGTCTGCAGGCCCGCCGCCTGGCCGAGCGGGACGTGCGGTTCATTCAGATCTACAAACGCGGCTGGGACCAGCACGGAGACCTGCCCCGCGACATTGCGTTGCAGTGTAAATCGGTGGATCAGTCGTCGGCCGCGCTGGTGCAAGATCTGAAGCAGCGAGGGATGTTGGACGATACGCTGGTGATCTGGGCGGGCGAATTCGGCCGTACGGTCTACTGCCAGGGCAAGCTGACCCCGGAAAACTACGGCCGCGACCATCACCCGCGCTGCTTCTCGATTTGGCTGGCCGGGGGCGGCATCAAGCCGGGCATCGTGGTGGGCGAAACCGACGACCACGGCTACAACATCACCGAAGACCCCATCCACGTCCACGACCTGCAGGCGACCATCCTGCACTGCCTCGGCATCGATCACAAGCGCCTGACCTTCAAGTACCAGGGCCGCGACTTCAGGCTGACTGACGTTCACGGCAACCTGGCGAAGAAGCTAATGGCGTAAAGCTCGCCGATGCTCCTCCAACAGATCACGCTAAAGAACGTTCTGTCGTTCAAGGACACGACTGTCGAGTTTAGTCCTCTCAACATCTTGATCGGCGCGAACGGCGCCGGCAAGAGCAACCTGATCGAGGCCATCAGTCTTTTGCAGGCGGCTCCGGTTGACTTCCAATCGGCGATTCTTCGCGGCGGCGGCGTTCGCGTTTGGGCCTCGCTGTCCGGGCCGCACCCATCGCCGATCGCCAGCCTGGAATGTCGTATCCGGGATCGCGAGAAACGCTCGCAGCTACTGTACGACCTTAAACTCTCCGAGGATTCTCGTGGTCTTGGGCTGATCAAAGAGCGGCTGCGAAGCGCGAGTGGAAGTGAGGTTTTCTTCGACCGGACGCAAGCGCACGTCAGTTTCGGATCGGCGCGGCCTTCGGCGAATGAATCCGGAGAATTGCCCGTTACGGAATCGGTCCTTGCCAGCTTCCGGAGTCCCATCGATCCGACGCCGATTACCCGAATCGGCCGCGAGTTCGAAAGGATTCGGATCTTCCGCGAGTTCATGACGGGGCCGACAGCCCAGAGCAGACATGGAATTTCCTCCGTACCCAAGGCCTTTCTGAATGAAACGGGCGATAACCTGGCCCTTGTACTCCAGGAACTGGACTTTCGTGGGGCTCTTGAAGACGTCCGGCGCTACCTCCATCGTCTCAGCGACCGTTTTCAGGATGTGAAGGTGCGTCTGGATTCGGGGGTCGCTAAGGCCGCCGCTGATCTGTATCGAGGAACCCGAGATTGGCCTTCATCCCGACGCTCTCCGCATCGTCGCAGAGGCGCTCATCGAGGCCTCGAAGCGCACCCAATTGATCGTAACCACGCACTCCGAGGCTCTGGTCGACGCGATGTCCGAAAGGCCGGAGTCGGTTCTAGTCTCGATCGCGATTTTGACAACAGCACGCAGTTCAAACGGCTCAGCATGAGGGAACTCGACGCGTGGCTCGAGAAGTATACCTTGGGTGAACTTTGGAAGAAGGGCGAGATCGGCGGGACTCGATCGAAGGCGATCACACTCTGAAGCAAGATTTCCACCAATTCTTCACGGAGATTGTTGACAGGGCTCGCACGAAGCGACGCCGAATCGACTTCATATCAACGGGCGGAACCCCACTCGCCGATTACAGGATCGCCATAGCCAACCATCCGGATTGTTGGAACATACTCCTGCTCGACAGCGACGCTCCCCTCACAACGGATCTATGGCGGCTCAAGGGCCTCGACGAATCGTGGACGGATTCGGTTTTCTGGATGGTCCAGATTATGGGGGCGTGGTTCC
>CAYPUQ010000263.1:0-429 GCA_964413655.1 uncultured Solibacteraceae bacterium
GTCGTTCAGCGAATGCCATGTGGAGAATGACACCCGATGCTTTTCGCTGAACTGATGATCGGCTTTCAGCGACCAGATGTTATCCTCGGTGTAATTAGCTCCTCGATGCACGAAGTTGTTGACGTACGTGCCGGCGTTGTCTGGTCCCGGAATCAGCGGGAAAGTGCGCTGTGCCACTTGACTGGCCCGGGATTGCGGAACAATGTTGCCCGGGAACGCCTGGCGGGTCCCGTTTTCCGAGGTTGTGGCTGGGTCGAACACCGGGATCATCGCACCCGAAGCGTCCGTGTAGCGCGAAAAATCGCCATTCCGGAACTCGGCCGTCGGCAGACTCACCAAGTTGCCGTTGATCGGCGGTGCGTTCCGCACCAGCGTGTAGTTGAAGTTCCAAAACGTACGGTCCTTGCCGTTGTATAGCTTTGGAATCAG
>CAYPUQ010000263.1:439-9309 GCA_964413655.1 uncultured Solibacteraceae bacterium
GCACCGGTCCGCCCAGGGATCCGCCCATTTCATTGAATCGTACAATCGACCGGCGTGCCGCGAAGAACTGCCGGGCATCGAGTTTGTCATTGCGGAATAGCTCAAACAGTCCGCCGCGAAACCGGTTCGAGCCCGAACGCATAGTGAAATTGATCACGCCCAGCCCGCGCCCATACTCGGCAGGGAAGAGGGTGTTCTGCATCTTGAATTCTTCAATCGCTTCATACGGCGGCGCACTCTGTGCTAGGAATCCCGGGTTGCCCGCAAGCTGCGCCGAAATGCCGTCTATCAGCATTTCCTGGGTGAACTCCGGACTGCCGTTGATGCTCTTGCCCCACTGCGAACCAGTGACGCCCGGCGTAAGAAAGATGAACGCTTCCGGTTGCCGGCGCCCCGAAGCAGCGGTAGTGATTGAGCCTGTGCCCACCTGAATCGGCAGATCCAGAATCTGACGGCGTTCCAGCACGGTGGCCACTTCAGGCGACGTCGTCTGCAGCGCCAGCACGTTCACTGCGACGGTGACGGATTCGGTGACGTTGCCAACCTCCATCGGGATGGTGAGATCGATCGTGGTGGCGGTTAGCACGCTTACCTGCTCGCGCACGAACCTCTTGAAACCCGGTTTCTCGGCCTCCAGACGGTAAAGACCCGGCTGCAGAGCACGGAAGCTGTAACCCCGGTTGTCGGAGATGACTCGGAACACCAGGTTGGTCTCCAGGTTCGTCATCGTCAGTTGCACATCGGGCACAACGGAGCCTGAGGAATCTGTGACAGTTCCGGTGAGGCCGCCCAGATTCCCTTGGCCAAAGGTCAGGACCGGGCAGAATAGACACACGAACACAAATCGCATTCGACTACCTCGCTTCCCTCGCATAGTATATGCGAAATTTGTTTAGACGTACAGCAGGAGAATTCTCCATTTTCCAACCTGCGATTCAGACAGTGGGGAAGGGCGGCTGAGGGTGAACCGAGCGGTTCGGTGCTGGCAGGGGCAGGAAGGCCCGGCGGCTCAGAGACCTCCTGCATGCAGCAGGCGAGCAAGAGGCTTTTCGCCCAACCTTCGCCGACTGTCCGATGCTAGTGCTTAATTGCATTAGTACATTTATGTATTAAAATGTTTGGGATGCCCAGACACGCACCCCCGCTACAATGCCCCGAGGAAATCCGCCAGCAACTGGTCACGCTCAGCCGGAGTCGGCGGCAAGAGGCACGCCTGGTCCATCGGGCACGGATCATCCTGGCCTGTCTGGAGGGAAAGCAAATTACAGGTCGCCCATGAGATGGACCTCTCGATTCCCTGCGTAGCGAAGTGGCGCAAGCCGCCGCGCGCGGCGTCATGGCGATGGATTGCTGCTCTGCCCTCGGCGCTCGGTTTTGCAGGTGGCGCTCCGGTGCGTCTGGGCCTTCGGACGGACTGGACGCGGAACGCCGGCGCCGATTGCTCCCCCGAAGCGGCTGGTTGTCGTGGGCTTTTATCGATACGTGCGCAACCCGATGTACGTTGGCTTCTTCGTCGGATGGGCCGGGCTCTGGGTCGTGTTCGGCCGCGCGAGTTTGCCTGCCATCGCGGTGACTGCGCTTGCAGCGCGACTATCTCATGAGCCGGCGATCGAAAGTCCCGTCGCTGAAGATCTGGGCATACGATCACCTCTGTTTGTTAGGGCGCGGAGTGCCGATTCCCTTGGAAGCCGCCACGCACAGCACTTTCCAATCCAGAAATGAGCCTGAAATCGATTTTTGATTCCAACGCGGGATGAGCCTGAAAGTAAGACTCGATTCTAATGCGGAGTGAGCCTGAAACGGAGACCGCCGCGCGGACTGGAGTCGGTGTGGCGAAGACTCTCCTTTCTTTGGTTGGTTTTTCTGAATGCGAGCGCCCGCAGGGCGCGAGCACGTTCTGCTGAGACGACCGACAAAAGGTTTGGGGGCGCGCCGGCCGGTACACGCTGCGTCTTTTCTCCGTAACCAGTTGGCCGCCACGCTCTGGGCTGCGCCGGCGGCGTGTGGGTCGGCGGTTCAGCGGGCGGACCGGCACTGCGTCAGCAACGCCAGCTTGGCCTGCTGCATGCGGCGCGCCGCTTCGGTGTCGCTGTGTCGCGGCGCCTGGCGTTGGAGTAGCGCCGGGGTGATGCCGGGCTTCAGATACTGCTGCCAATTCGGCAGCGAAGTCAGCTTCTCGTACGGTGTCCGATAATCCTGGTGCCGATAGGTACGCTTCTGCTTGCCCCGCCGGTTGGTGGTCAGCGTAGCGAATCCGCACGGCCGGTGGAAGTTCAAGTACGGATTGAACTGCGCGGTGTAGAATCGCTGGAACGCCGCCGCATGCTCGGCCCCGATCGCGCCGTAGCCGATCAGTTTGCGGACCACCGCGCCGTTTTTGCCTTCCACCAGCGCATTGTCGGTCGTCCGGTAGGCGCGGGACTTGGTGAACTCCTCCACCAGCAGCTTGTTGAGCAACCGCACCACCTGGCGATTGAGAAACTCCGAGCCGTTGTCGCAGTGAAAACCGAGAATGCGGAACGGGAACTGGTGCAGCATCGCCTCCAGCACCGGGATCAGGTCGCGTTCGCAGATGGTGGCGACACAACCGACCACCTCCCATTGCGTCACCGTGTCCGACGGCGTTGATGTGATATGATACACGCCCGGCCGGCCGTCGTGTTGCCCCTGATGCACCGTGTCGACGCGGAGATAGCCGGGCCGGCCGCGCGGCTCCGGCAGCCGCCGCTCGGCAATCGACACCCGGCGTGCCTGCGTGGGCTGGACCCGTACCCGCCGCCGGCGGTAGGCCGCCGACCGCCGCAGGTTGTAAATGTGCGACACCGAGATGGTGGCGAGCCGCTCGCACCGCGGGTCGCCGAACACCAGCCACGCCCGCTCCAGCAAGTGCCGCACGGCCGGTCCCGACAAGTCCTCGTGCGCCGCGTCGACTTCGGCCAGCAACGCAATGCCGGCGTCGGTGTAGCGGCGCGGGAAACTCGGCCGCCGCGCCGGCTGGCGCTGGTCCACCCAGCGCCGTATGAGTTTCCGGTAGCGTTGGGCCGTCAGCACCCGCTCGATGAATCCGTACGCCGCCGCTCCTTCGATCACCGAGCAATCGATGCCCCGATTGCTCGACACAAATTCTTCCATTTCGGCTACGGTGAGCCGTTCCAAATTGCTCATGCGGATGTGCATAGCCTCGCAACATCCGAGATCGCCAGCGCCCCGCACTTTCAGGCTCACTCCGCATTGGAATCAAATCCCCGTTTTGGGCTCGTCTCGCATTGGAATCAACCTCTTTGTTCAGGCTCATCGCGCGTTGGAAAATTCTGTGCCTTGAACTGGGCCTGTGAACAGTGATAAAGTGGCCGTAAACTGGCATTTATCCGTGACTTACAGAATCCTGGCGCTTCCGCTGGCCGTCGTGTTCGCGCACGCCGCCGGGATGCCGCCGATTGAACCGCAGATCCTCGGCACTTGGCCGCATGGTGTTCGCCGGGGCGGAGAGATTGAGGTGACGATCCGCGGCCGCAACTTGCAGAACGCGAACGCCGTGCGCTTTGCTTCGGAGAATCTGTCGGCCGAGGTTCTGGAGGCGAGCGCGTACCACGTAAAAGCGCGCGTCCGCGTGGCGGCGGACGCCGAGTTGGGCCGTCACGACTTCCGCCTGATTGCGCCCCACGGCTCCATTCTCGGCTGGTTCGACGTGAGCGACCGCGAGGAGACCTTCGAGCGGGAACCAAACAATACGCACGACAAGGCCAACCCGCTGACCTTTCCGGCGCTGGTGAACGGCATCGTCAAGGCCGGCGACTACGACTACTATCGTTTCGAAGCCCGCGCCGGCCAAACGCTTACCTTCGACCTGCTGGCGACGCGCAACGGGTCGCCGCTCGACGGCGTCGTCAGTCTGCTCGACGCAGACGGCAACGAAATCGACTACTCGGACGACTACTACGGTTTCAAGGACCCACACCTCGTCCACCGCTTTGGCAAGGACGGCGTCTACTACCTCCGCGTCTACGGCAGCGGCGAAAGCGGCTCCGATAATGCGGACTACCGGCTGATCGCCGGCGAGATGCCGCATGCCTACTACGCCATGCCCTCGGGTGGGCGGCAGGGTGACGAGGTCGAAGTGGCGCTGCGCGGTGTCAACCTCGACCGGGTCGAAGGAGTCACGCTCGGCGACGGTATCGCACAGGGCGAAGTGATCGCGCGAAGCTTCGACGAGACCCGCGTCCGGTTACGATTGCCGCGCGATCTGGCGCCGGGCGAGTACCGCCTGCACGCCGGCGGCGCGACCCTGCCGGTCCCATTCGTTGTTGGCGCCTTGCCTGAAATTACCGTGCAGCGGACGGCCGCGCGCAACCGCCGCGACCCGCTTCCGGTCAGGCTGCCGGTAGTGGCCAACGGCGTCATCGACACACCGCGCGCCGCCGACTACTTCACGTTCCGGGTGGACCGGCCACAGACTGTGTTGTTCGAGGCGAGCTCGATGCAGCTTGGATTTCTGCTCGATCCGCTTGTGATCGTTTACGACGAAGACGGCAAGCGCATCGCCTGGCAGGACGAGCCCACGACGAACACCGGCAAGGAACCGGCCAATCTCGATCCGCACCTCGCCGTCGCGCTGCCGAAGGCGGGACGCTATACCGTCGCCATTCGCGACTCGCAGTTTCGCGGCAATCCGGCGTTCGCCTACCGGCTGAAGGTGAAACCCGCCGAGCCCGATTTTACGCTGCGGGTGGTGGGGACGTCGGAGACGTTGTATCGCGGCCGCGAGAACACGGTGCTGGTGCGGGTCCGGCGTCTGGAGGGCTGGAACACGCCCATCGAGGTTTGGGCCGAGAATCTACCGGCCGGGGTGACGGCGCCGAAGGTTGCCGCCGAACCGAAGAACACTCCGTACACGGGAACGTGCGGCGAGATTCACTATCTCGATGGGACGAACGTAGAGATACCGTTTCATGTTTCGGCGGACGCGCCGCCGGCGCTCTCCCAAATCGTTTTCCGCGGACGCGGCGTGATGGACGGCCGCGAGGTCGAGCGGACGGCGCGCACGCGTTACTGGAAATCGCGGCAGAAGATTCTCGGCGATTCCGCGGAGCACCATTTGTACGCGACGGTCGCCGATGCGCCGGGGGTTTTTCTCCAGGTTCCGGAGAAGGCGAAGACCGGCCGCATGACCGTCATCGTGACGCGTCTCGACGATTCGCAGGAGCCGATGCGCATTGAGGGGGACGGGACGGCCGAGTTGGAGCCGGTCGAGATCGCCGCCGGCGTCACGCGTGCCGACCTGTGGGTCGCCAAGCCCGGCCGCCTGGTGTTGGTGGGCCGCACCGCGACCGGCGAGTTGGGCCGTTCGCACCCGATCACCGTGGAAGGGAATATGATGGCGAAAGCGCAGGCTGCAAACGATGAGGAATAGCGGACTCGCGGCGATCCTGGCGCCGGCGCTGCTGGTAGCCGCCGGCGAAAAGCCCAAGGTGAGCTTCGTCAACGACATCGTGCCCATCTTCACGATGGCCGGCTGCGCGAACTCGAATTGCCACGGCTCCATCCGCGGCCAGCAGGGCTTCAAACTGTCTCTGTTCGGCTATGAGCCGGAGCTCGATTTCGAGGCTATTACGAAAGGCGAGAAGCCGCGCGTGGAGCTGAAGGCGCCTGAGCAGAGTGCGATTCTTCAGAAGCCCACGATGCAAATCGCGCACGGCGGCGGGCTGCGCATCCGGCCCGGCTCGCTCGAATACCGGACCATCCTTCAGTGGATCGAGGAGGGCGCGAAGTTCGACTCCGGCGATTCACCGCGCATTGCCAGCCTGACCGTCGAGCCGGAGGAGCGCTTGCTGATCGGCGAAGGCGCCGCTCAGCAGTTGACGGCCACCGCGCGATACACCGACGGAACGGTGCGCGACGTCACCAACCTCGTGCAGTATTCGTCGAACAATCCCGATGTCGTGCAGGTGAACTCAAAGGGGCTGGTGAAAGCGCTCCAGCCCGGCGAGACGCCGGTGATGGTGCGCACGCTCGGTAAAGCCGTCGCCGCGCGGATTCTGGTGGCCGAGTCGGCAACGGCGGCGGACTATCGGGACACGCCGCGCCACAACTACATCGACGAACACGTCTTCACGAAGCTGAAACGGCTCAACATTCGCCCGTCGGAGCTTTCGACCGATGAGGAATTCCTGCGGCGCGTTTACCTCGACACGATCGGCTTGCTGCCCACCGAAGAGGAAGCGCGCGCGTTCCTTGCCGCGCGCGATCCGGACAAGCGCGCACGGGCGATCGACGCGTTGCTCGAACGGCGCGAGTTCTCCGAGGTCTGGGCGCTGCGGTTTACCGAACTGTTCCGCGCCGGCACCCGCGAGGCGGGAGCCAAGGGCGGCCGTATCGTTTATAACTACGTCCGCCGGTCGTTCGACGAGAAGAAGCCTTACGACCGGATGGTCACCGAACTGCTGCTCAGCCAGGGCGCGCACCTGTTCGGCAAGGAGCCGTCGAGCTTCTACAACATCAGCTTCGACTCGAACCCGCCCGATCACGCCGTCAACGTCAGCCAGGTCTTCCTCGGCGTGCGCATCGAATGCGCCAAGTGCCACAACCATCCGTGGGAAAAGTGGACCCAGGACGATTTCTACGGCTTCGCCGCGTTCTTCGCGCGCGTGGGTGTGAAGGAGGTTTACGAGAACGACGAGAACGCCACCGTCTACATGGTGGAAGGCAAGGTGGAGCACCCGAAGACAAAGCAGGCGGTGACGCCGAAGTACCTGGACGGTCCCGAGGAACCGGACGATCCGGAGGAGGACATCCGCGAAAAACTTGCCGCCTGGATCACCGATCCGAAGAACCCGTTCTTCGCGCGGGCGGCGGTGAACCGGGTGTGGAAACATTACCTGGGCCTGGGGCTGGTGGAAGAGATCGACGATTTCCGCGTCACCAATCCGCCCACGAATCCCGCGCTGCTCGACGCGATGGCCGCCGACTTCGCCGCCAACGGATACGACTTCCGGCGGCTGGTGCGGCAGATCCTCAATTCGCGGACCTACCAGCTCAGCGCGCGGCCGAACGATTCGAACCGCAGCGACGCGATCAACTACTCGCGCTATTACATGCGGCGGCCGATGGCCGAGGCGGTTGTCGATAGCATCTCTCAAGCTACGGGCGTGGCGCAGAAGTTCCGCGGCCATCCACCGGAGACGCGCGCCATGCAGGTATACGCCGGCTCGACGTACATGCTGTCGTCGTTCGGCCGGTTGAACCGCGACATCATCTGCGAGCGCGAGGCGCAGCCGGACATCGCGCAGACGATGCACATGATCTCCGGCGACACCATCGCCGCGAAGATCAATTCGCCGCAGTCGGCGATCGCGGTGTGGGCGAGCGACCCGTCGCTTACGAACGAACAAATCATTGAGAAGTTGTTTTTGAGGACGCTCGCCCGTTTCCCGCGCACCGATGAGCGCGATGCGCTGCTGGCGGCGATCACGGCCGGCGAGCGGCTCCCGGTCCTGCAGGACGCGCTCTGGGCCATCCTGAACTCGAAGGAATTTCTGTACAACCATTGAGGGAAGCCATGTTCGACCGCCGCGCCTTTCTCCGTATCGGATCCATCGCCACCTTTGGCTATCTGCCATTCGGCGAGGTGTTGAAGCTGCGCGCTCAGGCGCCCGCGCCGCCGGAGAAGCGCAAGGTGGACCCGAAAGACGTCTCGGTGATTCACATCTTCCTGGCCGGCGGACTGAGCCACCTGGACACGTTCGACATGAAGCCGGAGTCCGACCGGAAGTACCGGAGTCCGTTCAAGCCGATTCCCACGAGCCTCGACGGATTGCAGATTTGCGAGCACATGCCGCTGACGGCGAAGCGCGCCGGAGAGTACGTGGTCATCCGGTCGATGACGCACAAACAGTCGGCGCACGGAGCGGCGCAGACGCTGTTGCTCAGCGGGCACGACGCGTTGCCGACGGTGCTGGCGCCGACCCTCGGATCGATTGTGGCGAAGGAGTTGGGTTCACGCAACGAGATGCCGCCGTTCGTCTGGTTTCCGCAGCCGCGCGGCAACTCCGGCCGGGCCGGCTTCCTGGGGCCGCGCTTCAACCCGTTCAGCGGCGGCGAGCCGCACGTGGGGAAGTACCAGGTGCGCGACCTCGATCTGCCGATGGGCGTCGACTGGGCGCGCATGGACCGGCGGCAGTCGCTGCTGTCGCTCGTGGACGCGAAGATCCGCGAATACGATACCACCGACACGTTCGAGACGCTCGACTCCTACTACCAGTCGGCGTTCGAGCTGATGCGGTCGCCGCGCGCGAAGAAGGCGTTCGACATTGCCGAGGAGCCCGAGAAACTGCGCGAGAAATACGGCCGCACCAGTATCGGACAGGGCTGTCTGCTCGCCCGGCGGCTCATTGAGAACGGCGTCCGCTTCGTGACCGTGCAGCGCGGCGAGAATGCCTGGGACCACCACTCGAATATCTTCAACCTGCTCGCCAACGACTTTCTGCCGGAACTCGATAAGGGATTCGCCGCGCTGCTCGACGATTTGAGCGAGCGCGGCATGCTGGATTCCACGATGGTGATCATGTCGGGCGAGTTCGGGCGCACGGCCGAGATTAACGTGAACGCCGGCCGCGACCACTGGCCGAACTGTTTCACCATCGTCGTGGCGGGCGCCGGCATCGCCGGTGGACGCGTCTGGGGCGCCTCGGACGCCGACGGCATGTTCGTCGCCGATTCACCGGTAGAGGTCCCCGATTTCACGGCGACACTGTTCCACAAGCTGGGCGTGGACTATACACACGAATACGTGTCTAATATCGGCCGCCCCTTCCGCATCAGCGACGGCCAGCCGCTGAAGTTTCTGCTGTAGCCATAGACGCGGCGCGGTGAAA
>CAYPUQ010000264.1:0-9304 GCA_964413655.1 uncultured Solibacteraceae bacterium
GCCGTATCGGCGTTGCCTTATGTCGACCTTCGCTTCGAGGAAGCCCAGGCCGTCCGCCTCCCGGACCAGCCGGAGCGGATGACCGCCGCACCGCCGCCCGATACAGGCACGCTCCACCGCGGTCTGGAAGAGCAGTTGGGTGGCCGAGCGCTCGTCGACCGGATGATCAATCGCGTCCTGGACGGCACGGAGTCCGCCCTGGCGCGCGCCCATGCGCTGCAAAACCTCGCCGAACGTTTTCCGCCCGCGGTGGAGCGGACCCTGCCGGCGGCCGGCCGGAGCACGCTGGAGCGGATCTGGCGGCGGCATGCCGGCGCAATCGGCGAAGCCGCGCGTGACTTGGAAGCCGCGCTGGAGCCGGTGCTCGGCGACCACGGCCGGCCCGGCGTGGTCGCTCCATGCCCGGATTGGCAGTCGTGCGCCGCGCAGCTTCTCCGTTCAACTCAGGATCTCGATCAGACGTTGACACGCGTCCTCGCCGGCCCGGCGCCCGGCGGCGACGCAGCCGCCCAGATTCGCGCCGCCTACTCGGCCTGGGAACGCCAAGTCGCCGCCTACCCGGCCGCGCGGGAATCGATGGCCAACCGCTAATGCGCCCTCTCGTCCGCTTCATCCGCCCTGTTCTTCTCCTCCTCCTCCTAACCCTCGTCCTCTCGCCGCTCGCCGCCCAGCAGCGCACCCAACTCGCCGGCGTCGTCCGCGACTCTTCCGGCTCGGTGGTCCCCGGCGCATCGGTAACCGTGCTCCATGCCGCCACCGGCTTCCGCCGCGCCACCCGCACCAACGGCGAAGGCATCTACGCGGTGACATCGCTTCTGCCCGGCGAATACAAGGTTACGGTGCGCCAACCCGGCTTTCGCACCGTCGCCCGGCTCGGCGTTCATCTCGGCGCCAGCCAGAACGCCCGCCTCGACTTCCTCCTCGAAGTCGGCGCACTGCAGGAAACCGTCACCGTCGAGGGCGACGCCTCGCTCATCAACACCAACGACGCGAGTTCCCTGCTGATTCTCGGCCGCGATGCGGTGGACAACCTGCCGCTGAACGGCAGCGCCATCCAGCACCTCGTGGGCTTCGCGCCCGGCGTCCTGCACACGCCCGCCACCGGCGGCGAGTCCGGCCAGTTCACCGCCAACGGGCAGCGCCCCAACACGAACTACTTTACGGTGGACGGCGTCAGCGCAAACAACGGCATCGGGGGTAGTGGCCTCCCCGGCCAGTTCTCCGGCAACACCCTCCCCGGCATGACCGCCATCGGCAGCCTGCACGGACTGCTTGCCGCCGCCGAACTGCACGAGATGCGCATCCAAACCTCGACCTTTGCGCCGGAGTTTGGCCGTATGCCCGGCGCGCAGGTCGCCATTGTCACGCGATCGGGCACGAACGATCTGCACGGGGAACTCTTCGGCAACGTCCGCCACGAAGCGCTTGGCGCGGCCGACTGGTTCGCCAACAGCGCCGGCATCCCGCAAGGCCAGCGCCGGTTCCAGGACTTCGGTGCCGCGCTCGGTGGACCCATCCGCCCCAACAGGACTTTCTTCTTCGCTTCGTTCGAACACCTGCGGCTCCGCCATTCGGCGGTCTGGCAGACGGCCGTTCCTTCGCTGCTCACACGCCGCACCGCGCCGGTCGAGAGGCGCCCGGTGCTCGACGCCTTCCCAATGCCCAACGGCCCGGACCTCGCCCGCGACACGGCTGTGCATCACGCGCAGGCGCTTTGGCCGGGCTCGGTCCGCACGGCGAGCCTGCGCGTAGATCACGCGCTCGGCGCCCGCGGACTACTATTCGCGCGATTCAACCGTACGCCGTCGGACAACCAGCTTGGCTACTTGCAGTACCACCACTCGCGCTTCGTTTCGAGCGCGTTCACCACCGGCGCGGCTGTCTCGCTGTCCCCCGCCGTCACCAACGACTTTCGCTTGAACGTTTCGCGCATGAGCGTCGATACGGCGTGGATTCCCGCGTTCCCCGGTGGCGCGACGCCGCTGGACCTGTCATCGGTGCTGCCGCCCGTTCGCGTCCCCGGCAACGGGCTCTATGGGCTCTCCCTCGGCGACTTTGGACAGTTAATAAGCGGCGACGGCGGGCGCAGCCGGCAGAACCAGTGGAACCTCGTCAACACGCTGGCCGCCAGCCGCTTCGGCCACCAGTTCCGCCTCGGCATCGACTACCAGCGCTTGCGGCCAAGCCGGCTGGAGCACCTCACCTCCGTTGCCGGCAACTATGTCAGCCTGGCCAACCTTCTGCAAGGGGCAGAGCCGGTGGTGAATTTCAGTTCGGTCGCCGCCGGATCGAGTCTGCTTGAGACGCTGTCGTTCTTCGCGCAGGACACATGGCAGGTTCATCCTCGATTGACGCTCACCTATGGCACGCGCTGGGAGATCACGCCTGCCCCGGCCTATTCCGGCCAGCGGGTCGCGACCGTGCTTGGAAACGTCACGGGCGGCATCATCACGACGCCGCCCCCTGCGCCGGCCGCGCCGTTCGAACTCGATTGGCGGACCCGCATGGGCCAGTTCGCGCCGCGCGCCGGGTTTGCCTGGTTGGTGGATCCCAATGCGAGCCTAGTCGTCCGAGGCGGCGCCGGAGTCTTCTACGACCTCGGCTTCACGTCTTCGATCGACCTGCTCAATGGCGCTCCGCACAACCGTTGGGCGGTCACCTTGGGCGATCCGCGTCAGGCGACCTTGGCCGGGACGCCGCTGGTCTACGGCTACGAGTCGAACCTGCGGCTCCCCGTTGCGCTGCACTGGAACCTCACGGTCGAAAAGGGCTTCTCGTCGCGCACCGCCGTCTCGGCCGGTTATGTCGCGTCCTCGGGCCGGCGCCTGCTGCGCCGCGAGACTGGCGCGGCCACCGAAACGCTCCGGATCATTCTCGCCACCAACAACGGATCGTCGAGCTACGACTCGCTGCAATTGCAGGTGCGGCGCAACGTCGCCCGTGGTCTGCGCGGCATCGCCTCGTACACGTGGGGCCATTCGATCGACAACGGTTCGTGGGACTCGGCGACCTACCGCGTCTTCCCGGGGTTTGGCTCCCAGCAGGATCGTGGACCGTCGAATTTCGACGTGCGCCATTCCCTGCAATTGGCCATGACCTGGGACCTGCCTCAGGCCGCGCGAGGATGGACACTGAGCGGCGTTTTCCGCGCGCGCACGGGGTTCCCCATCGATGTGCTCAACACGCGGAACTTCTTCGGGCTGGCCTTCGACAACTCGCGGCCGGATCTGATTTCTGGCCAGCCACTGTGGCTCGACGACCCGTTCGCGCCCGGCGGCCGCCGGCTGAACCTTGCCGCGTTCCGCACACTTGACGCCACCCGCCAAGGCAGCCTCGGTCGCAACGCGCTCCGCGGATTCGGCCTCTCTCAGCTCGACCTCGCCTTGCAACGCAGCTTCCTGCTGGTACGTGAATCGTCGCTGCGCGTGCGGCTGGAGGCCTTCAACGTCACGAACAGCCCCACGTTCGCCGACCCGGTGCGCTACCTGAATCACCCGCTGTTCGGACTCTCGACCTCAACCGCCGATCTCATGTTGGGCGCCGGCAGCCCACTGAGCGGGCTCACCCCGGCCTTTCAGGCAGCGACACCCCGGACCCTCCAGGTGTCGGTCTCGTACAGGTTCTGACTATGGGGAACGGCTACCGGTTGTACTTGGGCGCCACGCCGCGCAGCCGCGCCCAGACCGCGCCGCAGCGCGCCAGCGTCTCCTCGTCGAGCGGTCCTTCGCCGGCCGCGCGGACGTTTTCTTCCAACTGCTCCATGCGGCTGGCGCCGAGGATGACCGACGCCGTCGCGGTGTGATGGAGCAGCCAGTTGAGCGACAGGCTAATGAGGGAGCGGCCCGCACCGGCCGCCACTTGCCGTAACTCGTCCACGGCGTCGAACATGGCGTCGTGCCAGTAGCGGTCGAGGTACATCTTGTTACCATCGAAGCGCGTCTTGGGCAGCGGTTCGCCGCGCTGCTGCTTGCCCGTGAGCAGACCGCCGGCCAGCGGATTGTAGACCACGGTTGCGACGCCGAGGTCTTTCGCCATCGGCAGGAACTCGTTCTCGATACCGCGCGCCACCAGGTTGTACATCATCTGCGCCACGCGCGGACCCGGCCAGTCGCGGCGCTCGGCGAGCCAGTGCAGCCGGCATACTTGCCAGGCCGCGTAGTTCGAGACCGCCGGGTACCGGACCTTGCCCTGCCGGACGAGGTCCGCCATGGCATCAAGGCTTTCCTCCATCGGGACCGCGTAGTCCGGCTGATGGAAGTAGTACAGGTCGACGTAATCGGTTTGGAGCCGCCGCAGGCTGTCCTCGACGGCGCGAAAGATGGCGGCGCGCGACAGTCCGCTTTCGTCCGGACCGTCGCCCATCTTGCCGCGCACCTTGGTGGCAAGCACGACGCCGTCGCGCCGCCCGCGAAGCAGGCGGCCGAGCATCTCTTCGGCGGCGCCTTTGTTATAGACGTTCGCGGTATCGAGGAAATCGATGCCGTTGTCGAGGCAGAAGTCGATCATCCGGGCAGCCTCCGCCTCGCCAGTCTGGCTGCCGAACGTCATGTTGCCGAAGCACAGGCGCGAGACGCGGAGGGTTGTGCCGGTTATTGCTACTTGGTCGAGGGCCACCCGGCCAGGATAGCGCTGTCTTGTTGCCTCTCGCGGCCGGACTGGTCATGATGAAGAAGGGCTTGGTATGTCAACGAAAGTGCTCATGAGTGTGGAGGAGTTCATGCGGCTTCCGGATGACGGTATGCGCCATGAGCTGAACGAAGGAGTCTTGGTGGCCATTCCGCCTCCCCATATCATTCACAGCCGTATTGCAGCGCGGATCTATTCGAGCCTGCTGAAATTCGCAGAATCGGAAGGCGCTGGAGAGGCGCTGTTTGAGGCCGGCTTCCGTTTGAAGCCCGACGTGGTGCGCCGGCCCGATATCGCCGTCGTACGAGCGGATCGGATCGCCGCAACTGGAGCCCATGAATACATCGAAGGCGCCCCGGACCTCGCCGTTGAGGTCGCCTCTCCCGCGAATTCGCCGGAAGACCTGGAAGAAAAGGTCGCGCAGTACCTCGCGCACGGAGCCCGTTACGTCTGGGTAGTATATCCGCGGACCCGCCGCGTCCACGTCTACGAAGGCGAGGCGCAGACCGTTCGCATCGTCGAATGCGGCGAGTCCTTGACCGCGCCGGATTTGCTGCCCGGTCTGGACGTGCCGGTGGAGAAGATCTTCTCCCTGTGAAGCTCAGAAGTACAGCTTCAAACCAAGCTGCATGCGGCGTGGCTCGTTGAGCTGGGCTTGGACGCGGCCAAAGTTCGGGTCCTGAACGTTTACGCTGCCCGGAGCCGGCCGGAAGCGGTTGAACGCGTTGAACATCTCCCAGCGGAAGTCCAGTCGAACCGATTCGGTCATCGGGAACGTCTTGGCCAGCGAAAAGTTTTCGTTGAAGTTGCCCGGCTGGCGGGCTTTGGGGTTGTGGCGCGTGACGTTGCCGGCACGGTCATTCGGCTGAGGACCGAAGAACGAAGCGGACTGGAAGAAGCGATCGGCGCCCTTCCAATCCGGGTTGCTATTTTGGGAGATCCAGCCGTCATAGGTGGTGATAGTCGCAGCGCTGCGGCCATTAAACAGGATTCCGCCCAAAGCAGCGCTGTTAGTCAGCGCAAGGGGGTAACCGCTCGAATAGAACTGGCTGCCTGCAATCCGCCAGTTGCCGAGCACCCAGGAAGCCGGCCCACCGGTGAGCCATCGCTTGCCCTTACCGAACGGCAGCTCATAGATATAGGTCATTTTGAGGTTGTGGGTGAGGTCAAACTCGCCGATGGATTTCTCCAGCCGCCGGTTGTAATGGTCAAGGGTGGCGTTGTCCGGGTTGTAACCATCGGCATCGGTAATCAGCTTCGACAACACGTAGGAGCCTTGCATGGTCATCCCCTGGCTAAAGCGCCTGTCGATCTTCAGCAGAAAAGCATGGTAGCTGGAGTGGCCGCTTTTATCGCCGGTCCCCGATGAGGTGTCTACGTTGAGGAACTGCGGGAACGGGCGCAGCGACTGAGCGACGCTGACCGGCGCACAGGTTAGACTGAACTGACAGTCGATATCGGCATACGGGCGGCGCAGCCCGGCCGAGACGGCGGCGGCCGAGTTCATGTTGCTGGCGAGCACATTGCGTCCAAAGCGCTCCAGCATGCTGAAAGGAAGCTGGTTGTATCGCTTGAGACCGGCCACCAGATGGGCGCCTATAGTGGCGTGATAGTTGGCCTCCACAACCGTCGAACTGTCGACCTGCCGCTGGATCGAGAACGTCCACTGGTAGTTCTCGGGCAAGCGGACCGCTTCGCCGTCCCAATAAGCGGTGTTGTTGCCATTTGAGAACGTCGGATCGATCACCGGCGGCCTCACATAGGGCGGCAAGCCGCCATCGAACGTGAATGACGGCGTAACTCCGTTGTCGAGGCTCTGGGGGCGAAAGATCAGGACGGCTCCTTCGAAGTGCGTGCTGCCTGTGATGGTCTTGGCGATGCCGAAGCTGCGGCCGCCGCTGAGACGAAGCACGGTCTTGTCGTCGACTGCGTAGGCCATGCCAAGCCGGGGACCGATCCCGCCATACCACCCCGGCGTGATCGTGCGAGACCCCTCCCGGCCGGGACCGGTTCCAGCGAAACGCAGCGCGCCCGGAAGTCCATCCGCGCGGGCGTTGGGCAGAGTAGGATCGAAGTCGCTCCACTTATCCAGTTGCTCGAGCGGGGGCAGAGTGAATTCGTAGCGGACGCCGTAGTTGAGGGTTAGTTTGGGCGTAACTTTGTAGTCGTCCTGGAAATACCAGGCGTGGCTGCGCCACTGCTGGCCAACGAAGCGATCATTCTCGGTTCCACCCGAGAAGGCCTGTCCCAAAAGAAAAGAGGCAAAGCCGTTCCCGCCCCCGGTCGAGAGGTTGTTGTCGTTGGGCACACTGGTCAGGCGGCGGTCGCCGTGAACCAGCCCACCGATAGTCTGCTGGCCGAAGCCGTTGTAGTGAATGCGTTCCCAGAGATAGCCGATTTTGAAGGTGTGCTTGCCCTTGGTGATACTCAGGTCGTTACCGAACGAAAACGCGAAGTTCTCCGAGCCGTCATAAGCGGCAGCCGACCATGTGCTGTAATCGGAGAAGGTCGTCCGCAGCAACTGCCGGTTGCAATCCCAGGCGCCCCCGAGGCAGATCCCTTGCTGCTCCCAGCCGCCATCCAGGGTCAATGCGTAATGGCTGTCAAGCATCATATTGAATCCACCGAAAGCGTGGTTGACGATGGTCGGCGTGATGACCTTGGAGTAGGTGCCGCGAATGACATTGCTGTTCTGGTTGTCGATGCGGCGGTCAACAAGCGGGGCAGGCAAACCGGGGAACCCTTCGGCTCCCGGCTTGGTCTCGTGAAGTCCGTAATTGTACAGGAAACTGGCGCGGTCGTTCTGTCCGAAGTTGTGGTCGACCTTGACGCTGTACTTGGTCCAGGGATCCAGCGCCGTGCCCACGTTGTTGATGTAATTGTTCCGCACGTAGTCGCTAGTGCCGGGCGCGGCGCCGTTGTTCGGCCCGAGAATATCGCGGATGAGGGCCACGTAGTTGCCCGACAGCGTGGAGAAGCGGGTCTGCGGTATCTGGTTGTTCGCGAACGGGGTCCGGATGAACCCCGAACCGGACGGATTCGGCCGTGTCGTCGCCGGATCAAAGATGGGAAGCCGGACATTGTTGCCGTCCACCCAGTTGCTGAAATCGCCGTTGTACATCTCCGGCGTTGGCACGCTGAAGCGGCCGCTGCCGGCGCCAACTCGATTGCGGAACCACTCCCCGGAAGCGAAGAAGAACGTCCGGTTGCGGCCGTCGTAGATTTTCGGGATATAGACCGGGCCGCCGACGCTCCACCCAAAATCGTGCTGCTTATATTTGGCCCTGGCATCCTCAAAGAAGCGCCGGGCATCGAACGCGTCGTTGCGGAGGAACTCGTAAAGCGTTCCGTGCAAATCGTTCGAGCCGGACTTGGAGGAAAACGTGATCATACCGCCCTGGCCGCGCCCAAACTCGGCCTTGAAACCGCTGGTCTCGACGGCGAATTCCGTAATGGCGTCTACCGAGGGCGTGTTGACGTTAGTCCACTGGACGGAGTTGAACCGGCCCGTGAGAATCGACACTCCGTCCAGCGTGGCGCCAAAAGCGCCTCCCTGTCCGCCACCCACGTTGAAGCTGTCGTCGCCCGGCTGGTTGGCTTCCGGTGTGATGAGCGCCAAGTCGAAGGCGCCTCGCATCGCGCCGCCAACGACCAGCGGGAGCTCGTCGACCATCTTATTAGTAACGGCGGTCGCCACTTTGGCGGTCGTCGTCTGCAGTAGGTCGAGCGTCGCCGCCACCTGGATCGATTCGGTCACGGCGCCCACTTCGAGTTGCGCGTTGACAGTGACCGTGCTGCCGGCGGAGACGATCACGTCGCTCCGGACAGCGGCCTTGAAGCCCTGCTGTTCGATGCGGAGCTGATACGTGCCGACGGGCAAGGCGGGAATCGTGAAGTCGCCGGAACTAGTGCTCGTCGTGACGCTATTGACATTGGTTGCCGTGTTCGTAGCCACGACGCGCGCGCCGCCCACAGCCGCGGACGATGGGTCGGTCACGGTCCCGTTGATAATGCCGCGGTCGGTCTGTGCCAAAGCCAGCCCAGCGACACAAAATAAAACGACCAGCCGATAAGTGAAAGCCATCTCGTACCCCCAGTTGCGGTTCGCCGGACCGAGTATCAGGCGCCGCATCTCCCTAAGTCCATTCGATCAACTCCGTTCACCCGAAAGTGTAAGGAAGCGAAAAGACACCCCGTCAACAGGTGCTGGGGCAGTATATCATCGAAGTGTTTACGTAATCACTGCCTGAAACATTAACTTTTAATAATTTAACTCGCAAAGTGTTGAGGTGAAACGCGACTACGCTGAGATCTAGTACCCCACTAGCACCAGTACCAGCGGCCTTTGTGGACCGGACGCCGCGTCGAGTGAAAATCACCGGCGACCTTTGGCGACCGCCTCGATTCAATTCAACGCCCCGAAGGCGTGCAAGTTGCGATGCGTGAATCCGCAATGCCGGCCAGCCGGACGAGGGCGTCCCGCGCCGCAACACGTTGAGCGCGCCCCGTCGTCCCCGACGGCCCGGCGGAAATAGGCGAAACTCGATCTGCTATCGAGCAACAGATGCCGTGAATGCCGGCCGCGGAACTCCTCCCGCCGGAACACCCCGCGGTCCGGCTGAGCGAATAGCGCCACTGCTGGCAAGGCAGGCGAAATGGCCGACGCTGAGATCTGAGT
>CAYPUQ010000265.1:0-9303 GCA_964413655.1 uncultured Solibacteraceae bacterium
CCTGGAAGGCCATGTCGACCAACTCGTCAAGGGTCTCCGTCAAACCGTGACCAAGCGCAAGCTGTCGGGACCCAAAGCCAAGAGCCTACTCGCCGTCGCTGGCTACTTTCACCGCAATCGCGACCGCATGCGCTATCACGACTACCTGGCCCGCGGTTTGCCCATTGCCAGTGGCCCGGTCGAGGGCGCCTGCAAGAATCTCATCAAGGACCGCATGGAGCGATCCGGCATGCGCTGGATTCCATCGATGGCAGAGGCCCTCCTCAAACTCAGAGCCCTATATCTGAGCGCCGACTTCGACGCCTACTGGGATTTTCACATCAGCGAAGACCAGAAACGACTCTATCCACCCGGTCGTTGGGCGGTCGTCGCAAAGTAGGCACACCCAAATTCATACTGCAAGGAAAGAATAGGCTCCTGAAGGCTCCCCGCTCCAGATCGATCAGTACGAATTTATCGGAATCCTAACGCAACGGATCGTGCAGGGTCAGGGTTCGATTCGCAGGGCTACATGCTCACCGCCGGTTGAATCGCCTCGGCGTGGTTGACCAGAAGACTTCGGCCGTCGGGGGCCAGCATCGCGGGACACTGGGGCCAGAGAGCCTTTGTCGTCGCGAGCCAATGCCCCAACATGGCACGGCCCTCGCGGCGGGCGTGATTGCGGGATCTACCGCGCTCGGATACTCGGCGGGGCGGAGCAAAGACCGGAAAAAGGTTGTGGTTCGTATCGAACCGGACGGCTCGCCGGGTTCACCGCGATAGTTCCGTTTCCCCTCTCCAGTCCGAGTTTTTCAATTACAGTGGGGCAGGGGGGCCGGGCAGCATTCGAAGCGATTGAAGCCGCCGGCACTCCCGGCGTCTCAGCCCACCTGGCTCGCTTCGATCGCCGAGGTGACCTCTTCCCATTCGCTCATCAGCGCCTCGTGGCGTTGCCGCAGTTCCTCCAACCGCGCCGTCTGCCGCTGCGTCTCCTCGACACTTACGAAGCCGCCCAACTCCCTCTCGAACTCGGAGATCGAGCGCTCGGCGCGCGCGATCTCTTCCTCGATCTCCCGGCACCTGTCGCGCATCTTCTGCAGCTTGAGCGGGTTGATTCGCGGACGGGACGGCGCGGCCGGGGCGACTTCCACGGCCCGGCGGACCTCTTCCTCATCCGGCGCCGCAGTGGCCAACTCCGCTGTCATCCGTTCCGCCTGTCCGCTTACCCGCCACAGGTAGTCCTCGTAGTTGCCCGGGTAAACGTGTACTTCGCCGCTGCCAATCTCGAACACCCGCGTCGCCACCTTGTCCAGGAAGTACCGGTCGTGCGACACGAAAACCACCGTGCCCGAATACTCTGTCAGCGCGTTCAGCAGGACGTCCTTGGCGCGCATGTCGAGGTGGTTGGTTGGCTCGTCCAGCAGCAGGAAGTTCGCCGGCTGGACCAGAATCCGCGCCAGCGCATAACGGTTCCGCTCGCCGCCCGACAGCACTCCGATCTTCTTGAAGACGTCGTCCGAGGAAAACAGGAAGCACCCGAGCAGGCCGCGCAACTCCGTCTGCGTGGCACGCCGCGCTGCGGTGGAAAGATCATCCAACAGGCGCGCCTCCGGGTCCATTTCCTTGTATTGGTCCTGCGCGAAGTACTCGATCCGGACATTGTGGCCCAGCCGGTAGTCGCCCTCCGTCAACGGTTCCAGGCCGGCCAACAGTTTGATGAGCGTCGATTTGCCCGCGCCGTTCACACCCACCAGCGCGATGCGGTCGCCGCGTTCGATGGTGAAGTGAACGTCCGAGAAGACACGCTTCTCGCCGTACGACTTCGCGACGCCACGAAACTCGGCCACCACGCGGCCGCTAGCCGGCGACGGCGGGAACCGGAAATGAACCGTTTCTTCCTCGGGCGGAGGGGCCTCCACTTTGTCCATCCGCTCGATTTCCTTGATCCGGCTCTGCACCTGCTTGGCCTTCGAGGCCTTGTAGCGGAACCGTTCGATGAACCCCTCGAGCTGCCGGATCTTGTCCTGCTGGTTGCGGTAGGCGGCCTCCTGCTGTGCCAGCCGCTCGGCCTTCTGTTTCAAGTACTGGTCATAGTTGCCCGTGTAGAACCAGACGCGCCGGTTCCAGATCTCAACGGTCTTCTTCACGGTGACATCCAGGAAGTAGCGGTCGTGCGAGATCAGCACGAAGGCGTGTGGATAGGCGGCCAGGTATCCTTCAAGCCAATTGCGGGCTTCAAGGTCGAGGTGATTCGTCGGCTCGTCGAGCAGCAAAAGGTTCGGCGCCGCGAGCAGCAGCTTCGCCAACGCCACGCGCATCTGCCAGCCGCCCGAGAACTCGTTCGTCGGCCGCTGCCAGTCGTCCGCCGGAAACCCGAGGCCGCCCAGCACGGTTCCCACTTTCGCTTCCAGCGAATATCCGTCGTGCGCCGCGAACTCGCTCTGCAACCGGTGAAAGCGGTCCGCCACCGTCTGGTAATCGGCCCCGTGCGGATCGAGTTCGCCCATCCGACGCGCCAGCGTCTCCATCTCCGCATCCTTCGCCCGCAGAGAATCGAAGACCGAGAGGCACTCGGCGAACACACTGCGCCCGGAAAGTATCAGGCCCTCCTGCGGCAGGTAGCCGGTACTGATCCCCTTCATGCGCGTGATGGAGCCGGCGTCGAGCGTTTCGAGGCCGGCCAGAATCTTCAACAGCGTCGACTTTCCGGTACCGTTGCCGCCGACGATGCCAACGCGGTCCTGTGGCGTCACCAGCCAGTCCAACCCCTCAAACAACGTTCTGGGACCGTAGCGCTTGGCCGCGCCCGTGAGTTGAATCATTCCGTACGGCGGCGCAAAACGCGGCCGCCCTTCGCGTCAGTGAGTTTTCCTTCGTCCACCATGATCGTGCCATTCACCAGGACGAAGTCGAAACCTTCGGTGTACTGGTGCGGGTTCTGATAGGTGGCCTTGTCCAGCACCTTGCCGGGATCGAAGAGCACCAGGTCGGCCGCCATTCCTTCCCGCACTAGGCCGCGGTCGCGGAAGGCGAACGTCCGCGCGGGCAGCGACGTCATCCGCCGGATTGCGTCCTCCAGCGTCAGCCAACCGTTCTCCCGCACGAAGAGCGCCAGCACGCGGGCGTTGGTCCCGTAGGAGCGCGGGTGCGGCATCCCGCGGCCGAACTCGCGAATTCCGCCGTCGCTGGCCACCGCGGTGTGCGGCCATTTGATGATCCGCTCGACGTCCTCCATCGACATCGAGTTGTAGACCATCTGCGCGCCACCGCGCTCCATGATTTCGAGAATTGTCTCGATCTCGTTCTCGACGGTTTTCGCGCGGCCGCGCAGTACGTTAACCTCGCTGATGCTCTTGCCTTCAATGCCGTGGTCCGGCTCATAGTAAGCGACTTTGGCGTAAGAGTAATCGGGCTGGCCGAGGCTCGTGAGTTTCTCCCTCATTTCGCGCGCAATCCGCGCCCGTGTCGCGGGAGTCTTGAGCCGCTCGGCGATCGCCGGAGGACCGTCGGCCAGCGCCCAACTTGGCAGAGTGATGCCGAGGTTCGTGCTCGAGTGGTCGTAGGGGTATTGGTCGATCACAACGTCCACGCCTTCGCGGCGGTACTTCTCCACCAGTGCCAGCGACTTCGTGCTCATACCCCACAAATTACGGTTGTCGATCTTGAAGTGGGAGAGTTGCACCGGCACACCCGCCGCCTTGCCCGCCTCAACGGCTTCCTCAATGGCTTCAAGGACAAATCCTTCGTCGCGCATGTGGCTGGCGTATACCCCGCCATATTTGCCGGCGGCCCGCGCCAGCGCAACGACTTCCGCCTTCTCGGAATAGGTGCCTGGGATGTAGATTAGCCCGGTGGACAACCCGACGGCGCCATCCAGCATCGCCTGCTCGACTAACGCTTCCATGCGGCGCATCTCCGCCGGAGTCGGCGTCCGCTGAGCTGTCCCCATCACCTCGCGCCGCACCGAATTGTGCCCGATCAGCGTCGAGACGTTCAAACCAAGGCCGGCATTTTCCAGCCGCCCAAACCACTCGGCCAGTTTGACGGCTGATCCGCCACAGTTGCCGGTAACAACCGTGGTCACGCCGTCCAGCAGGTAGTTGTCCCCGCGCGGAACCTTCTCCACCGTGCCCTCGATGTGCGTGTGAACGTCAATGAACCCCGGCGCCAAAACGCGGCCGGCTGCGTCGACCACCCGGTCGGCCGTCTTCCCGCGCAGCGGGCCAACCGCCACGATCTGACCGTCTCGAATCCCGACATCGGCGGCGAACCATGGGTTGCCGCTTCCGTCGAGAACCCGCGCATTTCGAATCAGTACGTCGTAGTCGGCCGCCCAGATAAACACCGGCAGTAACAGCGCGAAGACGAATTTCACCGGAACCTCCCCGTTTACTGCTTGCCCACGAAAAAGTCGAGTGCCCGCGAAACGTAGTCCTTTATCTCCTGCCGCGGCACAACGGCGTCCAGGAAGCCGTGCTGCAACAGGAACTCGCTGCGCTGGAATCCATCGGGAAGCTTCTGACGGATCGTCTGTTCGATCACTCGCGGTCCGGCGAACCCGATCAAGGCGCCCGGTTCGGCGATGTTGAGATCGCCCAGCATCGCAAAGCTGGCAGTGACGCCGCCAGTCGTCGGATCGGTCAGCACGCTGATGTACGGAATTCGCGCTTCGTCCAACCTCATGAGCGCGGCACTGATCTTCACCAGCTGCATCAGGCTGACCGCGCCCTCCTGCATGCGCGCGCCTCCCGACGCCGAGACGATGATCAACGGTGTGGAATCAGCCATCGACCGCTCGATAGCGCGCGTGATTTTCTCGCCGACCACCGCACCCATGCTGCCGCCAATGAACTTCAGTTCCATCGAACAGATGTAGACCGTGCGGCCTTTCAGTTGCCCGCGCGCGGACAGAATCGCATCGCTCAGCCCGAGCGTCTTTTGGGTTTCGGACAGGCGCTCTTTATAGGGACGGTTATCGGTGAATCCCAGCGGATCGGTTGAGCGCAGGTTCGCGTCGAACTCCTCCCATTCCCCGTCCAACAACATCTTCAGCCGGGTGACCGCGTCAATACGGAAGTGGTAGCCGCACTTCGGGCAAACCCGGTGATTCTCATCGAGCGTCTTACGCCACAGGATCTGGCTGCAAGCCTCGCATTTCTGCCAGAGCCCTTCCGTCTTTACGGTGCGCTCTCCAGGTGTCGCGTCGGGTGGCAGGTTGGGCGTTTTTCGCGTGAACCAGGACATGGGGCCGGTCAGGTCTAACGTCTGTGAGGACCTTCTCGCAGGGTCTCGTTCCACG
Source organism: uncultured Solibacteraceae bacterium (assembly GCA_964413655.1). GTDB lineage: Bacteria > Acidobacteriota > Terriglobia > Bryobacterales > Bryobacteraceae > CAYPUQ01. The sequence continues at coordinate 5,279 of CAYPUQ010000265.1, forward strand.
TTAACGCGGGTAAGGGTGGCCCCGCAACGTCGCAAAGGCGCGGTAAATCTGTTCGGCCAGCATCGCGCGGGCCAGTTCGTGGGGCAAAGTCATGGCCGAGAGCGACAGCAGCAGACTTGCGTCCGCCTTCCACTCCGCCGGAAGCCCGTCATGCCCGCCGATCACGAACACCGCGTCGCGGCCCTCGTCCTCCAGCCGGCCAAACAAACTCGCAAACCGTGCCGAGTCCATCGGCTTACCGCCGGGATCGAGCAGCACCTTCAACGCCGAAGGGTGCTTTTGGCTCCAAGACGGCCGTCCCGGTGCCACTTCGTGCATCTCGCACTTAACGTAGCGGCCGGTCCGCTTCATGTACTCATTGGCCAGAGCGTTCGCATGGGGATCGCGTGGCTTGCCGACGAAGTAAACGAAAACGCGCACCTCTTCATTGTTGCCATTGACACCACGGTCACGGCAGGCTACTCATGAAGTAGCGAGGTACGCCATGCTCTCAACGAATCTTATCCGGCTCCTCGAGGATCACTGCGAGGGGATTACCCACGCCGTACTCCGCGCCAACGCCGAAGATCCCCGGCTGAAACATCTGGCCGCGCTTCCTCAAAGCGAACTCCATGACAGGTGCCAGTTGGTCATCCAACATCTCGGTGTCTGGCTGACGGCGCCGGATAGCCAGGAAGAAAGAAAACAATTCGAGGCGCTCGGCCGCAAACGCTACCAGGAGCGCATCCCGCTGCGGGAAAGTGTTCTTGGCCTGCAAACCCTCAAGCGAAAGATTCTCCAATACATCCGCGATCAGGGTTTCACCCGTGACACGGTGGAAATCTATGCCGAGGAGGAACTCGAGCACCAGATCAACAAGTTCTTCGACTCGGCCGTCTACCACGTGGTCGCGGGCTACGAGAAGGCGCGCGACGACCTGCTTAGCTACGCGCGCGCGTCCTGACCATTGCTGTTTTTTCTTGACTCTGGCCGCCCAGCCGTTACCTTGGATATAGGAGGTGGCTGATGCTGGCGGCCAAATTGGTGCGACTGCTGGAAATGCATGCGGATGAGATCGCCCGTTCTGTGGTTCGCGAGATCGAAAGGGACCCGCGGATGCGAACCTTGGCCTCGCTACCGCAATCGGACCTGACGGACCGCTGCACCACCGTGCTGAATCGTCTCAGCGAGTGGCTGTACGAGGCGGACGAGACGAAGGTCCGCGCCGAGTTCGAGGCGCTCGGCCGCACCCGTGCCGGTCAGGGGGTGCCGCTCGCGGAACTGATTCTCCGCATCCAGACCCTGAAACAGAAGATGTTCGCCTACGTGCGTGAGCATAGTTTCCGCGGCGATGCGCTGGATCTCTACGCCGAAGACGAACTGCACCGGTCGCTCAGCCGTTTCTTCGACGCCGTCACCTACTTTGCAGCGCGGGGTTACGAAGCCGCTCAGGTTGAGGCGGAACGTGTGGCCGCCCGCGCGGCCCCCTGATCCCTCACCGCCGTAAGTGGACCAACACCGGCTGGCTGCACGCCCGCGCTGCCCCTCGCTCCGGCTGGGCGCAGATAATCATCTCGGACGACATCGAGGGCAGGTCGCCGGGAATCCAGAAGTTCACCTGCTGAATGCCCCGCAGTCCGGGCGCGGCTCCTCCATACAAGGGCTCTTCGATTTCCCGGTCGTGCAGTTTCACCGTCAGCCCGCCCGGCTCCATAACGTGGCCGCCGGTCAGAAACACCTGTAGAATCCTTCCGGGGCGTTCGGGATTGTCCACCGCATTCACCGATCCATCTTCGTTCAGGACCCCTCGCGCGAAGACAACCGGCGCGGCCGGCGCGACGATCATTCCCCACGGAGCGCTCCAGACGCCGTCGACGCGCACCTGGATGCCGGCTCGTGGTTGGCTCAGGCGATCCGGCAGAATGACATTCACCTGGGACGCTGAACGGAACAGAATCTCCACCGGCTGACCATCAACGACCACGCTGACGTCGTCTCCCGCCAGCCGCTCGCCCCAGATGCTGACCAGCGCCAGGGGGGACAGAATGGTCACCGCGGTATTGGCCGCGTTTGTCACATTCGTAATCCGGGGCACGACGGGTTCCGGCGGCGGTTCCACCGTCGGCGCGTCGCGAGCGGTGAGGGTCACCGGATACGTCCGTGTCCCAGCCGCGCCGGCGTCGATGGTTAACACGGCATCGTAGCTTCCGGGCGCCACGTTCTCGGGATAGGCGAACAGCAGGATCGATGCGTTGTTCACTCCGGCCGGCGGGCTGGTGGCCAGCCAACCTTCGCCATTCCGGTACTGCACGGTCGCCGTCCAGGCCATCGCGCCGCCACTCCGGTTCAAGACGCGGATGAACTTCGAGTAGTGTCCTTTCACGCCCGCCGTTCCGGTAAACGTCAGCGCCGGTGCGTCCACTTCGAGCCGCGGAAAATAGTTCGCATTGCAGTCGTTCAGCGTGTCGCAGTCCCGTTTCGGCTCAACGTCGCGAAACCGAACCACCGGCGCTTGTCTCGATGCCGCCGCTTGCGTCGAGAGCGGACCGAACGAGATCCGCGCCGAAGCCACGACGGGGACAAGCGTGTTCACCTCGGGCCGCGGAACGGAAACCCAGGTCGGGATCTGTGCGCTTTCAAGCGAATGGGGCCTGCCGTCGACCACTTCGAACACCGCCAGCCCCGAGCCGTTCCGCAGCGGAACCTCGCTGACGGAATCGAAAGCCACTTCTGGCGATCCCGGCGGACCCGGCTGAAACTGGAGCGATCCTCCTGCACCGCTGTCGTCGGTGAACCGCACCCGCGCCAACAGGAGCGAGCCCGGATCTCCCGGCGTATACTTCCCGCCCGACGCGGGGACCCCCATATCCCCGGCCGCCGTCTGCCGTGTGGCCGACGACCCGGCAATGACATCCGGCGTCCACACGCGCGAACCCGCCGGAAAGCCGCTGTAACGAATCACGATGCGAACCCCGTTGGCCGTTCCCGGCCGCCTCGGCTCGAACGCCGTCGGCTCCCCTTCGGTCACGCGCAGCGAGGCGAACCTGGTGCCGGCCGTCAACAGCCCGGAAAACGTCACCTCTTCCGGAACCGGCGAAGGCAGACAGACGATTCGTGCAGTCGTGCTGCTGGCGAACAGGCCGCGCCGGGGCACGCCTACGGTCACCGTGGCTTGCGACAGGAAGATGCCGCTGCGGCCGTTGAAGGAAAGCGTGACGGCCACCGGCCTCGTCGAGTCGGGGCCGTCGAGGGCGACCCGAATATTGGAGATCGTGATCCGGCTCTCGCCATCGGCCGGCATCGTGAACTGGAACTGTTCGAAAACGAGTTGATTGTTGCCCACCAGCCGCGGCGACGAGGCCACCACCTCAATTCCGGTGGCGGTTTGCGCGGCGACCGTGACATCGGCGTTGCCGTTTTCGTCCAACCGGTTCGTGACGCTGTGATTGACCGAGGCGATCAACCCGGCATCGACAATTCCGCCGCTGGTTCCCTGGCACGTCAGGACGATCGTGCCCGTGCGCTCGGTCAACCCCTCGGACCGCACAAACAGCGGATCGGCCAGCGGCTGGCAGATCAACTGCGTGATCTGCGCCGGCGCCGGCAGGGCCATCGCCCCCGCCAGCGCGCACCAGACCCCGAAACGGATACTCCTCCGCATACAACAACCTAAACCCAGAGTAGCAGTGGGAGATCGCGGGTGGAGATTGGGGTGCCGGGACGGTATACGGGAATTGGCGAGGTAAGCAACAAAGACAGAATGATAAACTGACGCTGAGATCGCTTTCTCCCGAAACGCCATTCCAGACGCGAATGGCGAAATCATACCCGCACGGCATGTCTGTTTCGTTTCTGATCTCGTCGGTATTCGACGCGCTCCGCGCCAACTGTGCCCTCGTGGACGACACGGGGACGATTCTGGCGGTGAACCGCGCGTGGCGGGACTTCGGGCGGCGGAATGGTCTGCGTCTGGCCGATGACGGGGTGGGCGCCAACTACCTGGAAGCGACGGACAACGCGCGCGGCCGGGGGAGCGAACAGGCGGC
>CAYPUQ010000266.1:0-9295 GCA_964413655.1 uncultured Solibacteraceae bacterium
ACTCGCATCTGCTAAATAACGAACGTAGGCCGAATTCCCGTGCTTCTCACTTCTTCGCCGCCTGCGCCTCTCGGTACGCGGCGCGCGCATCCTTCATGACCGGGCCGTACACGAGTTTGTCGAAGGGAGGGCAGCCGGTGGGGAACTGCCCGAGCGGATGATTTTTCTGCCGCATCAGGAAAGTGCAATAAGTGAGCGTCTTGCACACGCGCAGCTCGTCGAGATCACCCTTTTCCAGCACGTCCTTCGCGAAGTCCGGATACGCCAAAACGCCGCGCCCGATCCCCATGAACCGGATATTCCCATCCTCGATATTCTTCGCGCCGGCGTTGATGCAGTACTTCTGAAGCCACGTGTAGCCCGTGCCCACCATCGGCAGATCGGGGAACGTCCGCTGCAATTCGCCCGCGATGCGGAAATGGCGGTCGACGCCCAGCAGCGGATGCTCGGGCTGTTCGTAGTTCCCTTCGTCGGGCCGCTCGAACGGGCGCCCGATGTGCGGATTGTAATACGGACAGCCCAGCGAGATGTTGAGCAGCTGGAGCCCGGCGTCGCGAAACAGCGCGACGGCTTGCTTCACATCGGCGAGGTCCGGCTCGAGCGGATTGTTCTCATCGACGCCAAAACCCCACGGGTACGGCGCCGGGTGCTCAAACGGAACGCCGAGATTCGTTTGCGGATCGGTGCCGTACGGAATGCCGTCGAAGCATCCGAGCCGCATGCACAGCATCATCCCGGGCAGCTCCGCGTGGATTTTGCCCATGATGTTGCGAATGCAGCGGGTCCGGTTCTCTATCGAACCGCCGTAGCGCCCTTCGCGCGTCTTCGCGCCCAGCAGTTCCGACAGCAGGTAGCCGTGCGTCACCTTGACGTCGACGGCGCGAAATCCGGCTTTCCACGCCAGTTTCGCCGCGCGCACGAAGTCGTCCTCCAGCCGCTCGAGTTCACCGTCGCTGATCGGATCGAGATCGGCCGGGGTATTCGACTTCCGGTCGATCAGCGGGTTGTGGTAAGCGATCGTCTTCGACGGCACACTGTAGCGGCCGGAGTGCGTGAGTTGCAGCGGCGCCAGTACGTCGCTGGTGTCGCCCCAGGCCTTGCGGTGAACCCGCATGGTCATCTCGAGCATCGCGGCGTGAGCGCCCACGTTCTCTTCCGTGATCCAGAGTTGGCGCGCGTTGGCGCGTCCATCCTCGCGCACCGCGGTCGCTTCGAACCAGATCAGTTTCGCTCCCCCGCGGCCGAATCGCTCGTAGCGGCGAAGCGTCAAGTCGTCCGGACGGCCGTCGGGCGTGCCGTCGCAGCCCTCCATCGGATGAATAGCCATCGAGTTCCCGGCGGTAACATCGCCAACCTGAACTTTGCGGCTCAGCGCCGCCACCACACGTTGCGGATCGTCTTCGAACTGAACGTGCCGGGCGCCGAGCTGCTCAGCGGCCTGCCGCAGTTCGTTCAGATTCTTGTACAGGAAGTGCTTCGTCATCCTTCGGTCCGTGCTTCGGAAGCATCGCGATGGCGACGGCGCCGATGAAGGCTATCAGGAAGATCACCATCAGCGCGTGGTCGTAGTCGCCCCACCATTCGCGGAGATGGGAAATGCCATAGGGCAGCCAGAATTGGCCGATCGTGTCGGTGGGCAGAATCACCGCCATCGCCCGCGCCAGCGAGTTCACCCCAAACTGCTCGGCCGCCATCAGCGGGATGAGCATGTAGTCGGCACCCATACCGAAGCCGAATAGGACGGCGAAGATGTACATGAAGTACTGCTGTTCGGGCCGGACGAGTAGCAAGAGCGGTATCGTGCCGGCGACAAGCATATAGGTGGCCACCATCACGTACTTCTTGGGGAAACGGTCGGCGAGCCAGCCGACGACGAGGCGGCCGGCGATACTTGAAATGAGGATCAACGGGCTGGCTAACGCCCACAGCGAATCGACAGTAGCCTGATCGGTGAACCCCTGGTCGCGGAAGACGAGCTTCATGTGCTGGTTGATCGCGCCGATGGAACCGATGGAGCAGGCGCTGCCGATCAACAGCAGCCAGAAGGTCTTCTTCCGCATGATGTCGCCGAACGGCCGCTGCTGGATCTTGAGTTCGGCGGGCGGGTGGTCCGCGCCGTCGGGAAACTGGCCGACGTCGGCCGGCTTGTTCTTCAGAACGAAGATCGCGACGGGCCAGGAGAGCAGCACCAGCGCGCCCAGTGTAATGAGTGCCGTCTGGAAGCCCCAGGAACCCGTCATCCAAGCGACCAGCGGCCCGCCGGCGGCGCCGAACACGCCGACACCCACGTAGCAGATCCCCATGGCCGTGCCCCGTTTCCGCCGGAACCACTGGCTGATGATGATCTGGTGCGCGATAGGTCCGGACAGGATGTAGCCCACCATGTAGACGAAGCAGAAGAAGTAGAAGGCGCCGAGCGAGCCCCGCATGGTGCCAAACCCGACGAAGGCGAGAAACGTGGCGAAGGTGCCGCTCAGGATAAGGTAGCGCGGCGGGATGCGCGGGACGACGAACGGACCGACGAAGGTGATGAACGCCGCCAGCGGGAATCCAAGTGTGATGTCGGGTTTGGACCAGCCGAAATTATCCCCGTAGTAGTCGTAGAAGAACGGGATGTTGTAGTACGGCAGTCCGACCGCAAGGCCGAAAGTGCAGAAGGCGGCGAAGACAATCCACCACCCATAGAACTTCTGCTTCATTTGGAAGGAACTCCTTCGGTAGAGTAACTCCGTAGCTTATCACCACCGCTTCATTCCTGCCCGCGCCATCGGACCTCGGTTACACGCGGAACTCGGCCACAACCTCCGGGCTTTCCAGAAAACCGATGCGAATGGCCTTCGCGCGGAGTGTCGCGCTCTCGGTGAGCGTGATCTCGCCCGTGTACAGCTTCCATCGTGGGCCGCACCCGTGCTCGGTGGTGTAGGCGATGGAAGCGCCCGCGGTTGCACAGGACAGCCGCACGGCCAAAGGACCGGAGTGGCTGCCGCCATTCGGCGTCATCGCCGGCGCGGCGGTTTGCTGCCAGATCCCGCCAAGCCGCCAGCGGGCCTGCAGTTCAGCTTCGGGGATCAAACCCAGGTCGCGCGTCTGTTTCATCCAGTCCAGATGGACCTGCCGCATTTCGGCGAGCGTCCGTTCGTACTCTGGCTTCCCAGCCAGGTTGTCGATCTCCTGCGGGTCCCTGGTAACGTTGTACAACTCCTCCCGCGGCTTGGTGGGCTGGACGAACAAAGACTGCGGACCGTGCAGTTTCCCTTCCGCGTGCAGACGGCGCCACTCTTTCATGGTTGGCATCTCGTCCATGTAATCGATGTGTTGCGCGTATGGCTTCTCGGCCTGGTAGTTGCGGATGTATTTGAACTGCGCGTCGCGGACGCAACGGATCATGTCGTACTTGTCGCCCATGCGGTCGCGCGACGCGAAGATGTAGCGCCGCGGCGGCTTCCGCCGCTCGCCGAGGAACGCTTGTCCCTGCATCCACTCCGGAACCGTCACGCCGGCGATTGACAGCGCCGTCGGCCCCAAGTCGATCAAGCTGACCAGTTCCTCGTTCACCGCGCCCGCGTCCTGCCCGCCTGGCCGGCGCACGATCAGCGGCACGTGGATGCCCGAATCGTAGATCCAGCGCTTGGCGCGCGGCAGGCCGCGGCCGTGGTCTCCCCAGAAGAACACCACGGTGTTATCGGCCAACCCGTCTGCGTCGAGCGCCCGCAGCATCTCGCCCACCTGGACGTCCATCGCGGTAATCAGGTCGTGGTAATTCGCCCAATCGCGGCGCACAACCGGTGTGTCGGGGTAATACGGGGGCAACTCGGCCTTGTTCGGATCGTGCCGTTGTTCGGGTTTCACCTGTGCCAGATTCCGGGCCATCGCGGCGGGCTCGGCACGGATCTGCGCTTCGTGAGTGACACCGAAATTGAACACCGAGAAGAATGGCGCACCGCTCGGGCGATTGCGCCAGTGCGCGTGGCGGCCGTTCTCGTCCCAGGCGGTGACCGGGCAGTCGAAGTTGTAATCCGTCTTCGCGTTGTTGGTGCAGTAGTAACCGGCGGCGCGGAGGTACTCCGTGAAGCACTTCACATAGGCCGGTGGAACTCCCTTGCTGCGCATGTGGTGCGTTCCGATCGAACTCGGATTCATTCCGGTGATGATCCCCGAACGGCTCGGTGCGCAGACGCCCGCCACCGTGAACGCGTTCGTGTAGCGGACACTCCGCGACGCCAGACGATCCAGGTTCGGGGTGATGGCGTAGGAATCGCCATAGCAGCCAAGGTCGGGGCTGAGGTCTTCGGCCGACAACCAGAGGATACTTGGCCGCTGGTTCGCCCGCACGCGCCCAACGCCGCGCACGATCGCCGGCGCTACCGAAGCCGTCAGCCATTGCCGCCGCGAGAACTTCATGGCTCGAAATTCTCAGGCTACTACAGCGCTATCGTCCGGACCCGTGCGGCCCGAGCGGAATCGAGTGATGCGTGTCGAGCGGCGAACCGGGTTCGGGGTGCTGCTCGACGGCGCGGCGGCATGCCAGCGCGGCGGCGAGCAGTCCAACCACCGGCGAGAGCAGCATCAGCCGGCTCGCGCCGAACAGGTCGTAGGCCATCAGGTACGCGGCGGCCCAAGGCAGTGCCGCCAACACGGCCAGTACGATACTCCGTCTCGCGGACCATGAGCGGTCGCGCGCATAGACGCCGAGCGAGAAACCGCTGGCAAGGCAGAGCGCAATCATCGCCACGGTCAATGTGACAGCAAGCGTCATTGTGCGGCTCCTTGACCCGACACCGTCTGTCCGGCGGACACGATGCGCGAATCGGTCTGGAATCTCCGGTACCCGGAGAACGTCGTTTCTACCTCGACGTTATAATTCTTGAAGAGCGCGAGACGCCCTCCGCCGCGGAGGTGCGATCGCATAGGTAGCCACGTGCTTGTGTCGAGTTTGGCCAGTTCGAAGTTGAAGGTCGTGCCCGGCCGGATCCGGAACAACACCCAGCCGAAGGAGATAGGATTGAGCACTTCGGCCTCCACTTTGGCAATGAGGCAGGTGCCCGTCTCAATCCACAAGCGGCCGCGAAAGTTGCTCAACATCTTGCCGCCGCGAGTTTTGCCCCTGTAGTTGGGAATGGGCGTGGCGTCGAGGACCCAGGTATTCGCACCGGAGACGACTTCCGGCCCGGCGATGCGCCACGTAAACGCATCGGCCATCTCAGCCAGCATCTCGCGCCGCTCTTCAAGTTCTCGCCGCTCTTTCTCCTCGCGCTTCTCACGGGCCCGCTCCGATTCGTTCCGCCGTTTCGCCAATTCTTTATCGAGTTTCTCGGCTTCCTTTTTCTCCTGATCAGGCGGCAGCGCCTGGTCGTCGATCTGAACGAGACGGCGATAAGGTCTGCCGTAAAAGTGACTGATTTCGTGGGTCTTAACTTCCTGCTCCGACACGTTTCCGCTGCCGTTGAAGCGCCGCTGAATGGTTCGCTGTGTGTAAACGTACTCGCTGGTCCGTTCGACAATGCCTTCGTCGCGGCTGGCGGCGCACCGCATCAACTCGCGCGGGTCTTCCGCCACCCCGAGCGCGGGAACCAGAATCGCCGCTGCCAGCAAGAGTCGCGGAAGTTCCATTAAGGAATGGAGACGTTGCTTTCAGCCGAAAGGTTAACCAATAAAATTTCTAATGAAAATAAAAGATTTATGTCGAAAATCGCCCTAGTCTGGTTCGAGACGGCCCCAGCGACCCGCCCGGCCGACGCAAAGCCTCGCTTAGGCGATCTGCCGGATCACCTCGCCCAGAACCTCGGTTAACCGTTCCTTGCGCCCCATGTGCAAGTAACTAAGCGCCTCCTGGTTCAGACCGAGTTGATGAAGCATCGTCGTGTGGATGTCGCGAAAGTGGATGCGGTTCTCGACGGCGTGCAGCCCGATCCCGTCGGTGGCGCCGACGATCTGGCCGCCCTTGATGCCGCCGCCTGCCATCCACATCGTGAATCCGAGATTATGATGGTCGCGTCCCTTGCCGCCCTGGGCCTCCGGCGACCGGCCGAACTCGCCGCCCCACAACACCAGCGTCGAATCCAGCATGCCCCGCCGCTTCAAATCCTTAATCAGCGCCGCCACCGGCTGATCGGTCTGCGCCGCCATCCGGATGTGGTTCTCCTCGATGTCTTCGTGCGCGTCCCATTGCAGATTGCCCGGACCACCCCCCGAAACGACGCACACGAAGCGCACACCCTTCTCAACCAAACGCCGCGCCAGCAGACACCGCCGGCCGTAGTCGTCGGTCGGCTCCTTGCCGACCCCGTAGAGATCCAGCGTCTCCCGCGACTCCTTGCCGATGTCGAAGACCTCGGGCGCCTCGGTCTGCATCTTGAACGCGAGGTCGTAGGCGTTCATGCGCGCCCGAAACTCGTCGTCCTCTTTGGCCATCGCGGCTTCGTTCAATCGGTGGATGAGATCGACGGTCTTGCGACGGTCGCTCAGATCCACGCCATTTGGCAGATCCAGGTTCAGCACCGGCTTCGGTCCCGGCCGCATCATCGTCGGCTGGTACACCGCGGGCAGAAATCCGTGCATGTACATCGGCTGGCCCGCTTCCAGCGCGCCATCTGGATCGGGCATAACGACGTAAGCCGGTAGCGAATCGCTCTCGTTCCCCAATCCATAGACGGCCCACGATCCCATGCTCGGGAAGCCAGGCAGAATGCGGCCCGAAAAAAGCTGATACTGCGCCGCCGAGTGAACCACCATGTCGCCCCAGCACGAGCGGATGACGGCCAGATCGTCCACGACTTCGCCGATATGAGGAAGCAGATCGGATACGTCGATCCCGCTCTTGCCGTACTTCTTGAAGGTCCGCTTGGTACCCAGGACCTTCGCGTCGGGCTGAACGAACTGATACTTCGCTTCGCCGAACTCCTTCGGCCGCGGTTGGCCGTGCAATTCGTTCAGCAGCGGCTTGGGATCGAACGTCTCAAGGTGCGACGGACCGCCCGCCATGAACAGAAAGATGACGGACTTCGCCTTGGGCTCGAAGTGCGGTGGCTTCGGAGCGAGCGGGTTGGCCGCCGCCGTCCCGGCCGCGCGCAACTTCTCCTGCCACAGCATCGAGGAAAACGCCACGGACCCAAAACCGCAGAAGGCTTGCGTCAGGAAATCGCGGCGGGTATTGCACCAGCGAATATGTTCGGCCATGTCAATTCACATACAAGAAATCGTTGAGGTTCAAAACAGCCAGGGCAAATTCCGACAGCGGCTGGGTCTTCAAGAACTCGAGCGCCAGTTCCTTCTCCTTCGCCGAAGCCGGCCGGCCAGTCGCCAGCCGGTATGCCAAATCCACCTGCGCCTCGGGCGTCCGCGCCTCGCCGTCCAACCGCGCCGCGAGCGACTTCGCCAGGTCGTTGGCGAAGGCCCCGTTCAACAGTTCGAGTGCCTGCGGCGCGTGCGTGCTCGACTCGCGCCGTGCGCAGGAGGTTTGCAGGTCCGGCGCGTCGAAAACGGCCAGAAATGGCAATTGCAGGTTCCGCTTGTAGATCAGGTAGACGCTTCGCCGGTCGTGCTCTTTCGGGTCCGGATGAACAGCCCATTGCGCGGGCTTGTACAACAGATCCACTAATTCCTTCTCCACCGGTACGATCACGCTCGGACCGCCGGTTTTCGGGTTCAACCGTCCGGCCACGGCGAGCATGGAATCGCGAATCTCCTCGGCGGTAAGCCGCCGCCGGTCGTAGCGCCAATGCAGTGCGTTGTCGGGATCCATTTCGAGCGCTTTCGCCTCCAACGGCGACTGGCCCGACTGCCGGTAAGTGCTGCTGAGCAAAATCAGGTGGTGAATCGGCTTCACCCGCCAGCCATTTTCCACGAACCGGTTTGCCAGCCAGTCCAACAGCTCCGGATGTTTGGGCCGCGCGCCCATGCGTCCGAAATCATTCGGAGTGGCGACGATTCCGCGCCCGAAGTGGTAGTGCCAGATCCGGTTCGCCATCACGCGAGCCGTCAGCGGATTACCGTCCTCGGCGATCCACCGCGCCAGCTCCAGCCGCGGCGACTTCAGGTCCGAATCAAGTTCGGGCGCGCCGTCCGGTAACAGGACGCCGAGCGGGCGCATCCCCACCGCATCGCCCTTGAGTTCCCACTCGCCGCGCGCCAGCACGTGCACCGGCGTGCGCTTCCCGAAGTCGTCGCGGACGCTGAACAGCGACGGCAGCGGGCCGGGCCGCCGCTCCTCAGCATTGCGCACCATCTGCTGCATCCGGGCCCGATCCTCGCCCTTCAGCTCTTTCATCTTCGCCCGGAGTTCCTTGACTTCCGCGTCGATCTTTTTGTTTGTCGCCTCCCAGGCGGACTTCTCGTCTTCACTGGCGATGACAACGTCTTCCTCGTGTGCGGCGGCGAAATACGCCTGGATGCGGTAATAGTCTTTCTGGCGGATCGGGTCGAACTTGTGGTCGTGGCAGCGGGCGCATCCGAGTGTCACACCGAGAAAGGCCGAGCCGACGAGATTGGTCATCTCGGTCAGGACTTCGTTGCGGCTGCTGGCGACTTCCTGGTTGCCGGCGTTCTTCCGCAGCGGCCCCAGACGCTGGAGGCCCGAGGCGACGCGAAACTCGTCTTCGGCGCCCAGTTCGTCGCCGGCAAGTTGTTCGATTAGGAAGCGGTTGTACGGCTTGTCCTGATTAAACGACTGAATTACGTAGTCGCGGTATCGGTAAGCGTAGGGCCGGTGCGTGTCGTACTCAAAGCCGTCGCTCTCGGCGAAACGCACGACATCGAGCCAGTGCTGTGCCCAGCGCTCGCCGTAGTGCGGGCTGGCGAGCAGCCGGTCGATCAGCTTTTCGTAGGCCTCCGGCGACTTGTCGGCCAGGAAGGACTCTACTTCGGCCGGCGACGGCGGCAAACCGGTGAGGTCGTAGTACACGCGGCGAATCAGCGTCCGCTTATCGGCGGGTGGAGCGGGCCTCAGCCCTTCCTTTTGCAGCCGCGCCAGGATGAACGCATCGACGGGGTTCCGAATCCACGCGCGATCCGCGCTGTTCGAGAACTGTGGGACTTCGGCGTCCTGCCGCGGTTGAAAGGCCCAGTGGCGGCGCTCGGCTGGCGAGTATTTATCCGCAACCGGACCGGCCGCGAGTAGTAGAAGACACGAAGAGAAGAGCGCGATGGACGCGAACCTGGCTGCGCGCATTGGTCCTGCCTTTCCCAGTTGGGATTTGCTTTCTAGTATATAATCTTCCGCTCGAACCGATGAGTCGCTACCCCTCCGGGGCGGGGCCGGTTCGAAAACCGGCCTGCAAACCTGGAGGTTCGCCCCACC
>CAYPUQ010000267.1:0-9274 GCA_964413655.1 uncultured Solibacteraceae bacterium
AAGCGGAAGCCCATGTCGCGATAGCGTGGGGCGTCCTCAGGCCGGGCCAGCAGGATGCCCGCGGCTTTGCCGGACGCTTGGGCGGCACGAAGCGTCCGGTCCACCGCATCGACGAATAACGGGTGGTCGTACTGCCGGAAGATGCCCAGACTTGTGGTGAGGTCCATTGGACCGACGAACAGCACATCGGCGCCGTCGATGGCCGCGATCGACTCCACGTTCTCGACCGCTTCGGCCGTCTCGATCTGGATGATCCCGAGCAGCGACTCCTTCAAGCCATCCCGGTATTCGACGAACCGCGTGCCCCAGTCTGACGCCCGCACTAGCGTTGCCACGCCGCGCACACCGTCCGGGGGATACCGCATCGCCGCTACACAGGCGCGTGCTTCTTCGGCCGTCCCGACGCGGGGGAACATGATGCCCTCGACCCCGGCGTCCAGCACTCTGTGGACCCGCACGCGTTCGCCGCTCTCGACGCGCACCAGCGGAGCGGTTCCCGTCGCGGCGAGCGCTTGCACCTGGCCCAGAACGTCGCGTTCGGCGCCCGTTCCGTGCTCTAAATCGATAATCGTGAAGTCGAAACCGGCCCGGCCCACCAGTTCCGCGTTCACCGTGTACCCAGTGGACAGGAAGCAGCCGTACAGTGTGCCTCCAGCCCTCAATTCCGCCCAACGCCCGCTCATGCCCGCACCTCCCATTCCGCCACTTTGTATTTTTCCAGCCCCTTCGCGCTTACTTCCCAGCCGAGGCCGGGAACCTCGGGCAGCCGGATCAAGCCGTCCTTCACTTCGATGCCAGGCTCAATCACGTCGTCCCTAAACCATCGTGCAGACGCCTCGACGTCGGTCGGGTAGTTGCAGCCTGGCAGCGCCGCCAGTGCCACCCCTTGCGCCGACCCGATGCCCAGTTCGGGCATCGTACCCACCCAGATGTCCATGCCCCACTTGCGGCAGAGTTCGTACACGCGCAGGGCGTTCCGCAAACCACCCACGCGCTGGATCTTGATGTTAGCCACGCGGCAGGCCCGCAACTCACCGGCCCGCTCCACGTCGGCTTCGCCTTCCAGGCTCTCGTCCAGGCACACCGGAGTTCTCAAACGACGCTGTAACTCAGCCGATTCGGCGAGCATACGCGCGCCGAGCGGCTGTTCGAACATCAGCAGACCGAAGCCGTCCATCGCCTCGAACACGCCGAAGTCCGCCGCGGAATAGTCGGCGTTGGCGTCGGTCATCAGCGGGACATCGCCGAACGTCGCGCGCACGGCCCGAACCAGTTCCATGTCCTTACCGCGGGCGATCTTGATCTTCACCCGTTTATACCGGTCGCACATCTGCCGATCGATCGCGGCGCATAGTTCGGCGGTCGTTTCATAAAGGCCGACCGCCAGCCCGGACTCCACTTCTGTCTGTTCGCCGCCGAGGAGCCGCCAAAGCGGCAGTCCGCGCCGCTTGGCCTCCAAGTCCCAGAAGGCCGTCTCAAGTCCTACCTTGGCGAAGTTCGATCCCGGCAGCCCGTCGATGTAGCCGCTGGCCTCGTCGAGACCGGCAAATCGCCGCCCGGCTACCGCCGGCGCGAGACAGTCCACCAGTTCCCGCCAGCAGCTCTCCGGCGTGTCGGCCGAGTAGAAGCTCCCGGCCATCGGCGAACTCTCGCCCCAGCCCTTAAGCCCGTCGCAGTCTACTTCAACCACGATGCCGTCTTTCTCCGCCACAACACCGTTTGAAATCCTGAAAGGCTCCTTGAGCGGAATCCGCACATGGGTCAGCTTGATCCGTTCCACACATTCCATCACCCCGCCACTATATCCCGCGTGATAGAGTCACGGAATCATGAGACGTTTGGGTTTTCTGCTGCTGACCGCCTGTTTGGGATTTGCGGCGGATCTGGCCATCGACACGCCGCTGTCGCCGCCGGCGTGGGCGCTTCTTGAACGCCAGGTGCTGGCGGCGAATTCGCAGGCGTGCGACCGCTTCGCCGCGCAGTACGTCGACTCGCGCGGCTACCTGCTGCACACGCCGCGCTGGGGGACGCTGGACGGCCCCGACGACGCGATTGAGACCTTTCACAACTGGACCCTGCTGTACCTGCTGGGCGGGTCCGACTCGGTGCTGCGCAATTACCTCCTCGCGCTCGAAGGACACTTGCAGCAGTACAAGGAACTGCGCACCACGCTGACGAAGCTTGCCGAGAATGGCGCGTACTACCAGGAGTTCATCACGCAGTCGGACTGGTTCCATACGGGCGAGGGAATGCGGGCGTTTATGTTTCTCGGTCTGGCCGATCCGAAGGCTCCGCGACTGACCACGCGCATGAGACGCTTCGCCGGCCTCTACATGAACGAGGACCCCGAAGCGCCGAACTACGATCCGAAGCACAAGATCATCAAGAGCATCTGGAACGGTTCGCTCGGGCCGATGCTGCGCAGGGCCACCGTATACGACTGGGTGGGCGATCCCGTCCCCGGCTCGTTTCACCTGCTGCACGGGCCGCACGGGCGTGGGCAGTTGGTGAACCTGATGTCGGTGTATCCGAAGATGCTGGCGCACTGCGACGAGTATCTCGACAGCGTTGGGGACCATCCGCTGAACCTTGCCTCGACGGGGCTGGCGTTGAACGCTTACGCTCTGACCGGCGACGAGAAGTACCGGAACTGGCTTCTCGAGTACGTGGGCGCCTGGAAGCAGCGCACGGATTCGAACGGGGGCAACATACCCACGAATATCGGACTAAACGGCCAGGTTGGCGGCGAGTATGAAGGGCGCTGGTACAAGGGAACGTACGGCTGGAACTTCACGATTTTCGACGGTGAGATCGAAAAGATCGCGCACCGGAACACATTCGATGCAGGTTCGTGGCCGGGCTTTGCCAACGCCTACATGGTCTCGCGCGGCGATGCCGGCTTCCTCGCAACGCTGCGCCGCCAGATGGACAACCTGTACGCGCAGAAGCGGGAAGTGAACGGCCGGACGATGCTGCCGGCGATGTACGGCGATCCGCGCGGGTACAAGCATACGGGACGCGAGGAGTGGTATCAATACACGCCGAACCTGCGTCACAACCGGCTCATGGAAATCTACATGTGGTCAATGGACCGCAAGGACATGGAGCGGCTGCCGGCGGAGGGATGGCTGGCGTTTCTCGAAGGCAAGGACGACTCGTATCCAGAGAAAGCGTTACGCGCCGATCTGGAGCGAATCCGGCAGCGCGTGGGTGAGATCGATGCCGATCCAACGTCGCCCGACACGCGGCTGGCCGACTACGTTATGGTGCTCAATCCGGCCAGCACGAATGCCCTGACCCAACTCACGACGGGCGCGTATCTGAGCGGCAACATCTGGTCGTTCCACGCGCCGGTGCGCTATTTCGATCCGGAGCGGAGGCGCGCCGGGCTGCCCGAGGACGTGGCGGCGCTGGTCGAGAAGATCTCCGCCGATTCGGTTACCCTGACCCTGGTGAACACCAACCCGGTCGAATCACGGCCGGTCGTTGTCCAATCCGGCGGCTATGCCGAGCACCAGTTCGTATCCGCGACTGTCGGCGGCCGGCGGACGCCGCTCGACCGTTCGGCGGTCACCGTCAATCTCGCACCCGGCTCGGGCGGGCGGATCGCCTTCGAGATGAAGCGCTACGTCAACAAGCCGGCACTGGCCCAGCCGTGGCGCCGGTAATAACAAGGAGTCCTCCGTGAGTACCACGACGTCCGCGCTTTCCGAAACCGCCGCTGCCAGCCAGCGCCGCTGGTGGGTCGTCGGCCTGTTGGCCCTCGGCATGGTGATCGCCTATGTCGACCGCGTGAACCTGACGGTCGCGCTGCCCGAGATGTCGCGCGGGCTGAATCTGGACCGCACGCAGCAAGGCATGGCGCTCTCGGCGTTCTTCTGGACCTACACGCTGTTCCAGATTCCGGCCGGGCTGATGGTGGACCGGCACGGCGTACGCATGCTGTACTTCTACGGATTCCTGTTATGGTCGGTCGCGTCGGCCGCGACGACGCTGACGACGGGACTCGCCGCGCTCATCGCTATCCGGCTGCTGGTGGGCACCGGCGAATCCGTAGTCACCTCCTGCTCGCTCCGCTACATCAGCGCCCACTTCCAGGAGAAGCAGCGCGGCCTCGCGGTGGGGATCTACATGACAGGCACCAAGGTGGGGCCCGCCATCGGGCTGCCGATCGCTGCATTCCTGGTGCATGCCCTCGGCTGGCGGGCGATGTTTCTCATTTTGGGTCTCGGCTGTCTGCTCTGGCTGATTCCGTGGATGAAGTGGGTGCCGGCTTCGGACCCGTCGGCGCAGGCGCGTTCCGCCGCGACGTCGGCGGCGTTGGGACAGCGGGTGACGCTCTCGCAGGCGTTGCGCTACCCGGTGATGTGGGGCATTATCGGCGGCACTTACTGCTACATGTATTTCGTGTACTACTGCATGACCTGGATGCCGATCTACTTTCAGGAACGCCATGGCATGTCGATCACGCAGATGGGCTGGTACAGCGGCGTGTCCTTCGGTGGCATGGCGGCGGTGGCGGCCCTCTCCGGCTGGGCGGCCGACCGCCTGATCGCGCGGGGCTTCGACGCGGTGAACGTGCGGAAGGGGTTTACTATCGCCGGTTTCGTCGCGGCCGCGACGCAGACGTTCAGCGTGTTCACCGACTCCACGTCGCTGATGATCTTTTTCACCATCTTCTCTCTCTGCGGCCTCGGCCTGGCGACCGCCAACTACTGGGCGCTGACGCAGACCCTGATGCCGGGCGCTCTGCCCGTTGCCATCCAGAACACGGCGGCGAATCTGGCCGGCGTAGTTGCTCCGTGGCTGACCGGCTGGATGATCCAGCAGACGGGGTCGTTCGAAGCTCCCATCAAGGCCGTCGGCGTCTGGCTGGTGCTGGGCATCTGTTGCTATGTGTTCGTCGTAAAGCGCCGGGCTGTCCCCGCGCCGGCCTGACGCGCCTGACGTGCTACTCCGTCAGCGCCTGTCGCGACCGGTGAATCGTTCCGAGCAACTCCTTGAGCGCTTCCAGACCGGAGGCGATTCCGGTGAGCATGAGCGTGGCGCTTCGGATCCAGGATTGCTGCGTGGCGAGGATGAATAGCAGCGCGACCGCGAGGACCAGCAAGAGCAGCCAGCGCGAACCGCGCCAACCCATGGCCGACCTGGGTTTCTCCCAACTCCTGACCTGTTCCGCCGAGACGCGGCCGAGGACGAACCTCTCGAAGGCCGCGCTCATCAACTCGAGATTCGGCCGAAACACCAGCAGCCCTTTCTCGACCAGGTGGCGAATGGTGGCCGCTTGCCGCGGGTTGGCGAATCCTTCCTGCGCGACCTGCACGAGCGCGAGGCGCTCGGAGGGCGAACTGTAGCGCCATAGCGACTCGAAGTACGCCTCGCGAAGGCGCGGCGCGGCGAACGGCTCCGCTTCGGCCGTTTCGTTAACGCAGGTGACGTATACGGTGAAGGGTTCCAGGACGCGGAGCCACCGCTCGCGTTCCCAAGCCGGGATGTCGGCGCGCAGCTCGGGCGGTTCGCTCTCGGCGGTTTCGAGCAGGCGAATCGGATCGGCGTGACAGAGAATCACGGCGCTGGAAGATCCGGCGGCTACCGTCTGCTCCAGTTTCACGAGCGCCTCCAGACGCCTGTTCTGGTCGAGCAGGACGCACTCAAAGTCGGCGAGCAAAAGGGCGGGCTGGGGCAGTGAACTGGCGAGCGCGCGGCCGTCCTGCTGGGACGGCGTGACGAAGATCTCGAGCCGGGGCTGCGATCCGGAATTCACGGACGGCAACAGGCGGGCAGGGAGGATGGAGAGGAACAGATACTCGTCCTTGTAGCGGAGCCACCAGCCTATCGCGAGCGCGACCGATGCGAATCCGATCCAAGCCGTCCAGGGGAAAGCTGCTTCTGCATCCTCGTAGCCGATCGCCGGGCCGGGAGGCCTGACGGCAGCCGGGCCGCCGCCGGGTCCGCGGTACCGGAGAGACACCGTGGCCTCGGTATAAAACGGGATGTGATCGTCCACCTTGCGATGCAATGGGGTGTGATTGGCCGGCTCGGCAAGCCGAATCCAGTAGCTCGCGATCTCGCCGGCGCGCCCATCCAGGAATGTTTGGAGATTGGCGATCTTGAGTTGCGTCCAGCGCTCGCGGTCGCGCGCCTTCCAGTCGTCGATCAGCCGCTGTTTCCGGGTTTGGTCGAAGTTATCGAGCTTCGCCATCTCCAGAGACCAGCTATAGCGGAAGAGGCCCATCGCGGGAACCACGGCAGCCGTCAACCAGAGCGCGGCCGCGGCGCGAATGTACCACGTGCGGTAGCTCGGACCGCCGGCCGCCGGGGATGCTTCGTGAGCCCGCCCGCGGAGGCACACCGCCGCGACAAGGGCGGGACCGGCCCAGGGAAACGCGAGGGACCACGCAAACAGCCAGGGCCCGTCGAGGAGCGTCGCGCCGGCGAGACCAACGAAGAGCACCGTGGCCGCTGCCACGGCGGCGGCGCGGTACAGCGCAGCCTTGCGGGGATCCGGCCAGATGGTTCGCAGAGTCCTCTTCCCGCCCAGGAACAGCAGGATCGCCAGTGCAACCGGCGCGCCCGCGGGCACAAGCGACCACACCATCACACGGAGAAGAACCTCGTTGTTCGCGGTATCCAGCCACTGCTTGTCGCGCAGAACGACAATGGACCAACGGGCCTCCGGAACGCTCTCGAACGGCCGGATAAAAACCCCGGCGCGGCGCCTTGAATAGTTCGTTCCGAAGTGCCGGGCGGATCGAGCCTCCATGGCGGCCGCGAGCCGTTCCGGATCGGAGACCTCTTCCAGCAGATCCTCCTTGAGCGCACGGCGCCGGTCCGAGTGATAGAGCACCCGGCCATCGGCGCCAATCACGGCGAAAGAATAGCTGGCGGGGAGAAGCGGGAATTCGAACGGGAGAGGGTGGCCCTCGATGACCGCCACTGCCGGTCCACCGGCGGAGCACTTACCGGCGAGCTTCGAGCGGATGGAGAGCACCGAGGACAATTCCCCCGTGGTGAAGGAGCGGAGAGACTGGACCAGGAATGGCTCGCCGCGGTCCTCGCCGGCAAAGTGCCAGAGATGGCCGCTGCGCGCCTCCGAGAAATAGGGACGATGAGCCACACTTACACGGCCGGTCCCCACTTCATGCACGCCGGCCTTGAACACCTGCGTGCCGGCGCCGTCAACCCAGAAACCCTGCAACATGCCCCGCGCGCTTCCGGATGGGGCTAGGCGTTTCTCCGCGTCCGACAAAAGGCTCGTAATGTCGGCGCCGCCGAAGGGATCGGCCAGGGGGGCGAGTTGCCGCTCGAAGTTCTCGATCTCGCCACGCATGGCTCCGATCTCGGCCGCCAGTCTGTCTTCGATCTTGGCGGCGATCGCTTCCAACCCCCCGCCGGCCAGCGTTGTGAGGCGGCGGTAGGCGCCCAGATCCAGCAGTGCGGCGGCAGCCAGCAGCAGGAGGATGGTGGAACTCGGTATCAGCAGGCAGAAGTCGGAAAAGCGGAACCGTTCGCGAGCGCTCAACATGACCAGCTTTAGGAAGGGTTGAGCGGCGAGACCGCCGGCCAGGAGCAGAAAGAAGAGAAGCGTCCAGTGCGGCGAGACCGTGACGGCCTCGCGCAGCACGCGGTCGGGATCGACAAGGCCGCCAAGGACCCAGGTCGCGGGCGCGGCAGCGCATTCCTTGAACGACGTGATCTCGAAGGGGTAGTAATAGAGCTGGTAGGTGGTTTCGCCCAAGCGCACCGAAAGGGAACCGGCGGACGCCGCCAGTTGGTCGAATTTGAGCGGCTTCCCGGCGGAATCATGGAGGCCGCCGAGGTCGTGGATGCGTATGACGGGATGATCGCGGTTGGCTTCCTGGTCCGCGCGGCGCGACAACCAACCCAGGGCCTCGCGGCGGCGGTTGGCGGCGCCGTGCTCCATCGCAAAAAGGATCTTTCCGTCGCCGGCGGCAATCAAGAGGTATTCGAAGGCTTCGCTGATCGCGACATCGTCGAAGATCGCTTCGGGCGTAACCTTGAGTGCCTTTCTTTTGTTCTCTCCGGTTCCGGCGGACGGCAGAATCAGTTCGTGGGGCGCCGCCAGCGCGGCCTTGCCCGACGAGTTGCCGCAGCGGCCCGGTTCGGGTGAGGCCGCCGCGTCGATGTAGGGATTGCGGCTTGCGAATTCCCGCACGTCCTTCTCGTTTTCGACGGATCGTTGCTTGAAGTAGGAGTCCGCCGTCCTCGTCAGTTCCGAGAAAATCAGACCGAGGTTGCGCGCGGCGTGCGCGAGCTCGCGCCGGTTGCCTTCGTCCAGTTGCAGGCGCTGGGCGTAGATGTACCACAGCCACAGTCCAGCCAATCCGCCAACGACCAAAACTCCCGCGCCAACCCAGGAGAATGTGCGGCCAAGCATACGACCCTCCCTCTCGCCAAACCAACGCCTCGACGGCCTGGCGTTTTCCAGCGGGTGGCGCTGGCTTGCTAGGAGTAGTGTGAGTTCCGGAACGGGAGCGTTGCAGGCGGCTCCCGTTGGCGGCAATGCTGTTCACTTCAGGTACTTCAGGGGTGTGAAGACCTATCGCCCAGAGGGGGACCTCCCGGCCTTTGCTGGTGCGACGGGGAATTTCGCGCCACGAATCCGCCGCGCGAGGGCGTGATCCAGCCCGGCGTCCGGGATGGCCGATCCTGGCATGATGGGTAAAGGCAACGCGGATTTGCGTGATCTACCCCCAAAGAGGAACCTGATCGAGATCATCGCAAAGACCGCGGCCTTCGCTCTGATCGAGCACAAGGACCACACGAACATGAAGCCAAAGAACACCATCTGCCTCTGGTTCGACAAAGACGCGCATGAAGCGGCGCGCTTCTACGCCGTCACTTTTCCGGATAGCAAAGTAACCGCTGTTCACGAGGCTCCCGGTGACTATCCGGGCGGCAAGAAGGGCGATGTGCTGACGGTGGACTTCACCGTCCTGGGCATTCCCTGTCTTGGTCTCAACGGCGGACCGGCGTTCAGGCACACCGAGGCCTTTTCCTTCCAGATCGCGACGGAGAATCAGGAAGAGACGGACCGTTACTGGAACGCGATCGTCGGCAATAGCGGCACCGAAAGCGCGTGCGGTTGGTGCAAGGACCGCTGGGGCCTCTCCTGGCAGATCACCCCGCGCGCGCTAACCGATGCGCTTGCGGCGGGTGGCGGTGAGGCAAAGCGTGCCTTCGAGGCGATGATGACGATGAAGAAGATCGACGTGGCCGCCATCGAGGCAGCGCGGCGAGGATGACGTGAATA
>CAYPUQ010000268.1:0-9218 GCA_964413655.1 uncultured Solibacteraceae bacterium
GGTGGGCCAGCGGCTGTGGCTGGCGCCGGAGTGGGACGGCGCGCCGGCGCCCGATGGGCGGGTTCGGTTGGCCTCTCACCCGGGGATGGCGTCGGGCAGCGGGTATCAGCCCGCGACGCGTCTCGCGCTGGAGGCGCTGGAGGAAACGCTGCGGGAAAGCGACACGGTGTTGGACGCCGGTACGGGATCTGGTATTCTCACCGCGGCAGCGTATCTGTTGGGCGCGCGGAGACTGGTTGCGTGCGATGTCGATCCGTCAGCGGCGCGGATCGCGGCGCAAAACTTCCGGCGAGATGACGTCACGGCGAGTGTTTTTGCGGGCAGCCCGCGCGGCCTGTGCGCCGGCTGGGCCAGCCTGATTGTTGCGAACTTGAATGCGTGGGCGTTGCGGTTGTCGGCCGGGGAACTGGCGCGAGTGGCGGCGGCCGGCGCGCGGCTCGTCGTGGCGGGATTCCAGGAGCGGCGCGAGGGTGCGGTAGCCGCGGCATTCGGGCGCTTGGGCTTTGTGGCGGCGTCGAGGCGAATGGAGGCAGGTTGGGTTTGCCTGACGTTTTGGCGGGAGTGATGGACGGCCGCGATCTGTGACGGATGGTTACTTCCGCCCCTGGACCAGCCGCTCAATCTCGGTCGCGATGGTTTGGTGCTCCACCGCCGAATTCAGCTTCAACACATTCGACATCAGCGCTACAAGGTACGCTTTGTCGCCGGACTCCACCACCGCCACCGAATGCATCAGGTTCAGCTTGTTGCCCCGGTACTGGCGGCATTCGAACCCCGGTTCGGGGGCGCACTGAAACAGCGAGCCCGACTTGAAGTACACCGCCGCCTTCGCCAGCGCCGGCGATGACGCATACCGGTACCGCGGCCGCGCGAAGTAAAGCAGCTTCTTCATCTCCAGGCTCGACCATTCGTCCACCAGTTTCCCCTGCTCCATCTTCAACAGCCACCGCAGCAGTTCGTTGGGTGACGCATAGCTCGCCGTGCCAGGCACAACGCTCGATCCGCCCGACGTGAAGAACGTCCCGATCCGCAGCCTGCCCGTGTCGAGTCCCGACGCCGTCAACCCGTCTTCCAGCGACTTCAGTGCAACATCGCGCAATTCGCCCTTCGGCGTCTTCGAGAAGAATTCCTCGACGGCCACGCGATCCACGGGATACGACTTGCCGAACCGCTCCAGCAACATCGCCTGCTTCCACACCATCGATGCGGCCGCGTTCGAACTCTGGCTCATCATGTGGTCCAGCCACTCGTACAGGTTGAACCTGTCGCCCCGCTCGAGTCGGCGGTTCACTACCGCCGCATCGCCTTCCTTGAAAAACGGAACCGTCTTGCCGTCGCGGTAGACGAAGTTATCGGCCTCCACCACCGTCTCGCGCAGCATCCGCCGCCGCGCCTCCGCGTCCGATGGATACAGCCGCTGGAGTTGCCCGAAGATGCCCGTCGCCACCATCAGCTTTCCGACGCTGCCGGGAATCCGCTTCTCGTCCGCGCGCAGCGCCGCATAGCGAGGCCGCGCCGGATCCGAGATATCGAGAATGGCGATGTTGTAAGTAGGATCGCGGCCCGCGAATATCCGCTCCAACCCAGCCTGCAAGGCCGGATCATTCGGCGTTCGTGGCGTAATGTCGAAGTCGCGCGAAGCCTTCATCAGGCGCAGTTTCACATCCGAGCTCGTTAGCGACGCACCCGGCGGAAGCGCCATCCGGTTCTTGAGCTTTCCTTCCGACGCCAGCCGGTACCCGAGCAGCCGCCGGATTCCCGTCTCCTTGTCGCCGTCGAGCGGGTAGGCAAGCGCCCACACCGGAAGAAGAACCGCCACCGCCACGGCCGCGAGTCTCACGGCGCCGGCCGCTCCCCAAGCCGCACCATTTCCCCCGGCGCGGCGCCGCCTTCCAGCCGCGATAGCGCCTGCAGCGTTTCAATTTCGCGGTACCGCACCAGCGGCCGGATCTGAAACAGCCGTAGCGCGCCTTTCTCGAATCCGAACTCGATGTCCCACGGCAGCGGCGTGCCGTCGTCCGCTTTCGCCGGCGGATACTTCCGCTTCACCTCGTCGACCAGTCCGCGCACCTGCCGGATTTCTTCCTCGGCCAACACGAAATCGCCACCCAATGCGGGCAGGAACTGAAACCCGCCCTTCGGATCGCACACCTTGCGATACGTCGAACGTCCCTGTTGCAGCAGTCTCACGCGGCCGTCGGGCTTCAATAGTAGAGACTCCGCCACGCCGCCATCGACCACGGCGCTTACACCCTCGGCCACGTTCACCGTAATCTCGTTCGTCTCGCCGCTCTCGAGGTTCATTGTCGCGATCACGCCCGACTTGTCTCCGTTCACCGCGCGCATCACGACGACCGATGGGTAGACGCGGTCCGTGCCACGCAGCGCGCGCAACCGCCAATCGAACGCCCGCTCGGTGAACGGCGACGCCCACACGTCGCGCACCGCCGCCAGAATCCTCGCCTCGCCAACCACGTTCGGCACCGTGCGGTTCAGGCCTGCTCCGGTGAACTCCGGCAGATCCTCCGCGTTCGTGTCGCTCCGCACAAACACGCCATACGTGCCGTCGGGCCCGAGTTCCTGCCGCAACCGCGCGCGCGCTGCCCGCTCGAACTCCGGCACCAGCGGCATGGTCTCGATGATCTTCCGGAACTTATCCAGCTTGGGGTACACCGCACGGCGGACCTCTAGCGGATCGATACCCCGGTCGCGCATCTGCTCGGCCTCGCGGAGAACAGCCGCGATCTCTTCCTCCAGGGTCTTACCATCGCCGTCCAGATCGCGCCGGATGTGCGCCACAAACACGCCGAACGGAACCGCGAACCCACCCGCCACCTTCTCGCCGAACATTCTCCGCAGTTCGCCGAGGTTTGCCGCCTTGGGCCCGACAATAACACCGGAATCGCTTGCCTTCAAATCGCGCAAAAGAGGCAACTCGCGATAGTCCAGATTCAGACGCGACGTACTCAGCGTGACCGGGCTGGCCTGCGCCGCCGGCTGCACGGCCCACAATCGGTTCTCCTCTTCGCCGAGCGAAGCCCTCAACTTCAGCACCACCACGCCCCGGGGAGTGACGGCGTAAAATACTTCCTTTCCCTTGTTCCGCCGCAGTTCGGGCAGGAGCGCGGATGGGACCGACGCGTTCGGAATCCCGAGATTCGCCGCCAGCAACTGTGCATGCGACAGCGCGTTGCCGCTGTCGAGCGTCAGGATGCCGGCCATCGGCTTCAGGTCGTGGGCTGTCTCGGGGATCACGTAGATATTCTTCGGATCGATGCCAGAACTGTTTTCCTGCCCCGGTTCGATGATGCCGAGCCGCGCCACCGCCACGCCCGGGTTCAGCGCGGTCACGCCGCCGCTCGACGGCCGTCCGAACAGAGAATGCCGAACTCCCGCCGACAGGTCCGCATCTAGCATCAGCAGTTCTACCCTCGACGCGAGCGGCAGGGCCATGGAGGACCGCAGCAGGTGGTCCACCAGCCCAGCCGCCTTCGGCTCGAAGGCCTGGTAGAGCATCACGGCCGGACCGAACTCGGCCGCCGCCGTGGCCCGCGCCCATTCCACGCTCCGCGCGACATAGCGCATCGCCGACCGCCACTCTTCGGGCTTGTGCTCCGTGCGAATCCGTATCGTGGCCAGTTCCTGTTCCAATGCCTGTAACTGCCGCATCGACAGCAGTCCGCCACCCGCCGCCAGCCGGATATGGCCTTCGAGGTCACGCAGCAGTTCGCCGCGCGTCGCTGCTTCGAGGGGACGCCGCAAGTGGAAGGCGGCCTCGTGGAGGTCGCGGTTCATGTCCATCAGTGCCAGGTTGGCTCGGCCGTCCTTGCTTGACACGACCTGCCGCCGGATCGCCAGCGACGCCTCGGCCAGCGAGTCGCAAAGCTGCAACAACCCGCCCGTGCTGCTCACATCGCTAAGCTGGGTCAACGCCGCCGCCACACCGGTGTCCGGAAAACGCGCAGCTACCACGCGCAGTTTCTCGGTCAGTTTCCGCGGCGCATACTGTGCCTGAATCGAATCGGCAAGCTGTTTCAGCTTCGCCGCCACCGGTTCCGTTGGAGCCTTGTCCCTTAGAAACGCCCGCGTGGCATCCTCGTCGTCAGCGCTCGGATAAGAGTGGATCTTGGCACGCAGTGTCTGGAAACGCCCGTCGGTCTCGGCGATTTCAGTCGCCAGGTTTCGGATTCGCTTCACGGTGCTGTCGGGAACGCCGTGCGGAATCGCGTCCATCAGTTGCAGCACGAGGAAGAAGTTCCGGTCCACCCAATCCGGTTTCGCGAGCAACGTTTCGAGGAGCCGCCGCCCGGCCTTTTCCTCGTCCTCGATCTGCCTGGCGCCGCGATAGGAAATCGCCCGCCGGAAGATCCACCCGTCGTCCACTTCGACGAGGTACTTTTCGAGCACCAACTCTTTCAACCGGTGGTGCCCACGCCCGGCGTCGAACAACGGCTCAACCGGCGCGGTTGCCAGAATTGTCGCGATGTTGACGTTCCACTGCGCCAGCCGCTTCGCGGTGTCGCCCAGTTCCGCGTGCTGATTGCCACCACCACGCTCTTTGCATGGATAAGGATTCGGGGGGTGGACCGTTCCGTCCTTGCAGAACCAGCGGATGCGAAAGAAGGGACCCCTCGGATCCCGCTTAAACGTTTCGATTGCCTTGCGCGTCTGCGTTGCCTGCTCGGCCGTCAATGGCGCAATCAGGCCTTCTCCCCACGCGCCCGGACAAAGCCAGACTCCCAGAATTCCAGCCAGAGCCGCCCGCGTCATCTATCTCAATCGTAGCGGAAACCGACGGCCATTCCGGTGGGTCCCGGAACGGTGCTACGGAACGCTCAGACCGCCATCGATGGGCAGAAGTTGCCCAGTCACGTAGTCCGGCGCAGTGAGGAAAAACAGCACCCCTGCGGCAATGTCGTCCGCCGTGCCAGGACGGCCGGCCGGCGTCTGCGCGACGAGGTGCTCCCAGACCGCGTCATGCGCATCGAAGGGCACGTAACCCGGCGCGATGGAGTTCAGGGCGACTTTCGGTCCCCATGCCTTGGCCAGTGCGCGCGTCATGTGAACTACGCCCGCTTTCGAGGCGCAGTAGTGCGCATAGAGCGGCCACGCCTGCAATGCGCCGAGCGAGCTGATGTTCACTATGCGGCCGCCAGTCTCCTGGCTTAACATGATCCGCGCCGCCTGCTGGCAGCAGAAAAAGACAGCCTTGAGGTTCACGTTGTGAACCTCGTCCCAGTCGCTCTCAGTGACTTCGAGTGGATCGATCCGAGTGTAGCGGGCGGCGTTGTTCACCAAACCGTCGAGCCGGCCGAAGTGGTCCGCGACTGCCGCAAAAAGGCGCTGGATCTCGTCGACCTCCGCCAGGTCGGCCTGGAAGACCGGCGCGTCGCCGCATTCCCGCGCGGTCGCCCGGGCGTCGTTTTCGGAGGCCCCGTAGTGAATCGCCACGCGCGCTCCTTCGCGCGCCAGCCGCAGCGCGATGCCACGGCCGATTCGCCGCGCGGCGCCAGTGACCAGTACCACTTTGCCTTCGAGACTCACCTCACCAGCATAGCGGCGCGTCTCACGATCGCTCGCTGAGCGCCACGCCGGCCAGGATCAGCGCCCCGCCCGACAGCAGCGTTACCGAGAGCGTCTCGCCGAGTAGCGGGATCGCCATCGTGGTGGCCAGCAGCGGCTGCAGGTAGGAGAACATCGAGATGCGCGTCGCCGGGATATAGGAGAGCGCGTAGTAGTAGATCAGATAGCAGAGCAGGGACGGGAAAAGAGCCATGTACAGCAAACTCACCCAGGCGGACGAACTTGGAGCGAGATAGTCGAAGCCCCAGTAATAGCCGGCCGCCGGCGGCGCCAGGACCAGCGCACTGGAGGCGAACGCGTAAGTGTTCATGGTGAGACTGCCGAACCGCTGCGCCGATGGCTTGCCCCACACGGTGAAGATGGAGAAGGTAAACGAGGAAAGGAAGATGAAGAAGTCACCCGCAATCGTCGCGCCGCTCGACGCTTTGCCGGGCGCCGTCTGCAAAACCATCACGCCGAAGATCGCCAGCGCCAATCCGGCGGCTTTGCGCATACTCACCGTTTCCAACCCGGCGAGCGCGGCCAGAATCAGGACCCAAGCCGGCGTCAGCGCCATCAGAAAGGAGGCGTGCCCCACACTGGTAAGGCCGATTCCGATCACGAAGAACAACTGGTTCAGACCGATGCCCAGCAGGCCGAGCAGCACCAGCCGCACACGGTCGCGGTTGTCGTGCGGCGCCGTCGTCCGAGTCTGCCGGCGCCACAGGTAGAACGGCATCACGACCACCCCGGCCAACACGAACCGCATCACGCCGAGCAGCGGAGAGGGAAACTCGCGCAGGGCTACCTTCGCCACGATGAAGTTGATGGACCAGAGTACGACCATCAACCCAACGAGGCTGTATAGCTTGACGGGCGACGGACGGCCGCCCCGGTTCAATGGATGACTTCCTCCCGCTCTGTCAGAGTGCGGATGTAGTCGAGATCGAGCGTGTAACCGAAGCCCGGCTCATCGCGTACCACGATCGTACCCTGTGGCGAGACGCCTACCTCGGGCTCGATGATGTCGCGCTTCCAATAGCGCTTGCTCGCCGAAACGTCGCCTGGCAGCACGAAGTTCGGCAGCGTGGATAGCGCGACATTGTGCGCGCGGCCGATACCCGACTCAAGCATGCCGCCGCACCACACGGGCACGCTGGCCGCCTGCGCGACGTCGTGCAGTTTCTTCGCTTCCGCGAACCCGCCCACGCGGCCGAGCTTTATGTTGATGATCTTGCACGCCCCCATTCGAATGGCCTGCGCGGCTTGGTGCGCCGAGCGCAGGCATTCATCGAGGCAGATCGGCGTTTCGAGCTTTCGCTGCAGCTCGGCGTGGTCGATGATCTCGTCGTGACTCAGCGGCTGCTCGATCATCATCAGGTAGAACTCGTCGAGCCGGCGCAGATGTTCCGCGTCGGCCAGCGTGTAGGCGGAGTTGGCGTCGGCCATCAGCTTGATATTCGGAAAGCGCCGCCGCACTTCGCGAATGACATCCACGTCCCAGCCGGGCCGGATCTTCACCTTGATCCGCTGATATCCGGCCGCCAACTCGGTTTCGATCTTCCTCAGAAGATCGTCTACGGTGTCCTGGATGCCGATCGAAACACCGCACGGAATCTCACGCCGGGCGCCGCCGCCGATGTGCCGGTACAGCGGCTGGCCGGCGAGCCGCGATTCCAGGTCCCACACCGCCACCTCAAGCCCGCCGCGCGCCATGTTGTGTCCGCGGATATGCGCCGTCAGCGCGTTCACCTCGCTCGCGCCGGACAGATCGTGTCCCAATACGCGCGGCGCGCAGTAGTCCTTGACGATCAGCCACGCAGAGTCCGTCCACTCCTCGTTGTAGAACGGGTTCTCGCCGCAGGTTACCTCGCCCCAGCCTGACACGCCATCGCTTACGGCCTCCACCAGCACCATCGCCCGCTCGTAGGTCCGGCCGAAGCTGGTTTCGAAGAAATGCAGCAGTGGCATGCGGATCTGCCGCAAGACGATCTTGTCTATTTGTAGTCCCATCGTCCGAACAAATAAGTTCCCGCCGATTCCGACCGCTCCAGCCCGATGACCGTCAGCCCCCGGCCGAGATACTCCTGCATCCGGTCGCTGACGCGGCGCTGGATCTCCCGGGCTTTCTCCGGATTCTCGTAGCGCAGGGTAGCGATCTCAAGCGGCACTTCGATGCTGGCCTCCACCAGAGGCCGCGGCTCGCGCGACCCGTTCAGCACGCCGCGCACGCGCGGGCTGTCGAGGTACCACTCGGCGACGCACCGGTCGGTCGGAAGTCCCGCGCCCAGCGCGCTCGACGTGATGCCGTACTGGTTGTAGACGTGGCGCCGCACCACCACGCCGAGCTTCTCGATGTTGAAATAAGCGTTCTTCAATTCGAGTGGATCGAAGGTCCATTCGATCAGCGTTACTTCGCGAGCCAACGCTTCATCGCGTTGCGCCAGCTTTAGCAGCCTTCCGACGCCCGCGTTTCGATAGTCCTGTGTGACGCCGAGCATGTGGCTGTGCAGGTAATACCCGCCGCCGGGTTTCAGGCCCGGAATCGACAGACAGAAGCCCACCATGCGATCGCCGTCGAAGGCGCCGAAGACTTGCCCGCCGATCTTGGTCGCCACGACAAACAGCCGTACCGGCAGCAGGTCGACATCGGCGAACCCCCAGATCTCTTGCTGCAGTCCGACTGCCTCGGTGAGGTCGTCGATGGCGCACAGCGTGCGCACCTCGATCATAGGCGCGTTTTCGCCTCCTGCCATAGCTCTTCCATCTCTTCGAGCGCGGACTCCCCCAACTTCTTGCCTTGCTCCACCAACCGCCGCTCTAGATAGTTGAAGCGCTGGCGAAACTTGGCATTGCCCTTGCGCAGCGCCTGTTCGGCGTCCACTTCGTAGTGCCGCGCGAGATTGACGATGACGAACAGGATGTCGCCGAGTTCGGCCTCCACTTCGTCCTGCGACCGCACGGCCCGCGCTTCGGCCAGTTCATCCAGTTCCTCGTGCAGCTTGGCGAGGACCTGGCCGTCGTCCGGCCAGTCGAAGCCCACCTTCGCGACCTTTGACGAGACCTGTTGTGCTTCCACGAGAGCCGGCAGGCTGCGTGGAACGCTGTCGAGCAGCGCGCCGGCGGGTTTGCCCTTTTCCTGCATCTCTTCGACCTTGATCTCGTCCCAGCGCCTCTTCACGTCCCCGGCGGTGCGGGCTTCGCCGTCGCCGAAGACGTGGGGATGGCGGCGGACGAGCTTATCGTTGATCGCATCGAGCGAGTCGCCGATCGAGAACAGCCCCTCGTCCTCGGCCATGCGCGCATAGAACACGCACTGAAGCATCAGGTCGCCGAGTTCCTCGGCCAGCGCGGGCCAGTCGCGCGCATCGATGGAGTCGAGGACTTCGTAGACCTCTTCGAGCGTGTAGGGCTTGATCGAATCGAAGGTTTGCTCGCGGTCCCACGGGCAGCCCCCGGGCGCGCGCAGCCGCGCCATGATCTCGACCAGGCGCTGAAACTTCGCGCCGGGACCTGGAGAGGGATCGGATGCCATGTGTAAAAGGGGGAAGAGCGCGAACGCCGCTTCACCCCAATCTAGCACAGGGCGTTCGGGGACTCAGTCGAGGTCCAATGCGGCCTTCAGCGCTCCGTCGACTTCTCTAAGTATCCCGGAT
>CAYPUQ010000269.1:0-9211 GCA_964413655.1 uncultured Solibacteraceae bacterium
CCACCGTCCAGGTGGTATAATTATTCAACTGACTGAATAAATATCCACATGGCGATTCCCATTGGCATTGTCGGCTTCCGCGGCTACAGCGGCGCGGAACTGGTCCGGTTGCTCCAGCGGCACTCCGGCGTCGAGGTCTACCTGATCGAGCACCGGCAGGATTCCGAGGACCGGCCTCGTCCGCGCGGATCTCAAGGCCCGCAACGTATCCCGTGTACAGCCGAAGCAGTGCGGGCGGCCGGGCTCGGCGTTGTGTTTCTGGCTACGCCGCACGATGTCTCGATGGAACTGACACCCGCGCTACTCGAAACCGGCGCCAAGGTGATTGACCTCAGCGGCGCTTTCCGGCTTAAGACCGCGGACAACTACAAGCGCTGGTATAAGGAAGACCACACCCAGGAGGCGCTGCTGGCCGAAGCCGTCTACGGACTGCCCGAGTTCTACCGCGAGGCCATCAGACCCGCGCGTCTGGTCGCAAACCCCGGCTGCTACCCGACCGCCGCCAACCTCGCGCTGCGCCCGCTCGTCGAGGCCGGCCTTGTGAACGGGAGTTCGCCCGTCATCTGCGACGCGAAATCCGGCGTCAGCGGCGCCGGCCGCAAGCCGAGCCTCAAAACCAGCTTCTGCGAGGTAACGGAGAATTTCTCGGCGTACTCCATCCTCGACCACCGCCATGTGCCCGAGGTCCTGATGAACTCGGGTTTGGCGGAGTCCCAGTTCAGCTTCACGGCGCACCTGCTGCCCGTTCATCGCGGCATTCTCGAAACCATCTACTTCCACGCGCCCGCGGCCCAGGCGGCGGACGAGATCGTCGGCATCTACGAGCGGCGCTACGCGGGCGAGCCGTTCGTCCGCGTTTACGACCCGGGCCGCGTGCCCGATCTCGCGGCGGTACAGAACACGAACTTCTGCGACATCGGCGTGAAGTTCGACCCCGCCACCGGCCGCGGCGTCGTTGTCGGCGTCATCGATAACCTTGTGAAAGGCGCGGCCGGCCAAGCCGTCCAGAACATGAATCTCGTCCTGGGCTTTCCGGAGACGGAGGCCCTTCTTTGAAGGTCCTTTTGAAAATCGGCGGCACGCTGCTGGACGACCCCGGCTCGCGCGGCCGGCTCGCGCGCGAGTTGGCTGCCGCCGCCGCTAACGGCGCCCATCTCGTTGTGGTCCACGGCGGTGGGAAGCAGATGACTCGATTCCTCGCCGAGCGCGGCGTCTCGAGCCGCTTTGTCCACGGCCTTCGCGTCACCACGCCAGAGATTATCGACGCCGTGCTCAAGGTGTTCGCCGGAACCGTGAATCACGAACTGGTGGCCTCGCTCGTCGCCGCCGGCGCGCAAGCCGTCGGTCTGAGCGGAATCGACGCGGCGCTCACCGAAGCGGAGCAGATGGCACCCGAACTCGGCGCCGTCGGCCGGCCCGTTCGCAGCAACCCGGCCGTACTGGATCACCTCGTCGCTGGGGGCTTCCTCCCCGTCGTCGCTTGCGTTGCGGGCGACCGGGCCGGGAACATCTATAACGTTAATGCCGACCAGATGGCGGTCGCGTGCGCGGCCGCCTACCGCGCGGATCAACTGCTGTTTCTGACCGACGTCGAGGGAGTACTGGGCGCCGGCGGCACGGTGATTTCCCAACTCGACCGCGCCACGGCCCGCCAACTGATCGCCGGCGGCATCGCGGCCGGCGGCATGGAAGCGAAACTGAACGCCGCCGTTCAGGCCATCGATGGGGGTGTCGGCGCGGTGCGGATCGCTCCGGGCGCTGTCGAGGGAATCGTCGGCCGGCTGCTCGATGGCGAAGAGATCGGCACCCGCATGGTGGTTTGAATAGGAGTCTCTGCGATGGTAGTCCGCAAAGCGACAATGCGCGATATTCCAGCCATGCTGGCGTTGGTTAACGACTACGCCGCGCAAGGCGTCATGCTGCCCCGTGACGAATTCGAACTCGCCGAGAGTATTCGCGATTTTGTCGTTGCCGAACGGCATTCGGAGTTGCTCGCCTGCGGAGCGCTCCACTTCTACACCCCGACCTCGGCCGAAGTTCGTTCGCTGGCCGTTCGCCCCGACCAGAAGTCGCAGGGAGTCGGCCGGTTGATTGTCGAGGCGCTCGAGCGGGAAGCCCGCGAATGCGACCTGGCCTCACTGTTCGCGTTCACCTACGTCCCGGGCTTCTTTCGCCGCCTCGGCTTTGATGAAGTGGATCGCGGCCGCCTGCCGCTCAAAGCTTGGCGCGACTGCCTGCGCTGCCCGAAATTTCAGGCTTGCGACGAAATCGCGATGCTGAAGGTATTGCGCGACGAGCGGACCAGCGAAATCGCATCGCCGCTTGCCGGGTTCGTCGGCAGTATTCCGGGCGTCGCACCGAATTTCGTCCAATTACCTGCAATCAAGAAGTAGCCCCAAACAATTCGAGAGATAGTCCCAGCACGCCCCACTGCATTATTGCGCGACAAAGGGTGGTCGAGGCCCGGCGCATGCTCCGCCGGCCGCATCGCATTTTTTTTCATTTTTTTTCATTTGCCTCTTTCCTACGGGGTATACGTAGTGTATAATTTAAAAGGTACTAATGGTACTAGTACCATAGTTGGAGGATAACTTGAGGGCCCTTACTGTTGACATCACTGCCTCCGCCGGTCGTGTTCTTTGTAGCACGATCTTCAAGCCTGGCGGCCGCAAGCTCTTCGGAAAAGGACACATCCTGAGCGAAGAGGATATCCAGATTCTGCGCACAGAGGGAATGGAGCAGGTCTGGGTTACCGAGTTGGAAGAGGGAGAAGTCGGCGAAGACGACGCGGTTCTGGAGGTGGCGCAGGCGATGGGCTGCGGCTGTCTCGAGATACGGCCGGCCGCCGGCGGACGGGCAAACCTGTTTGCCACCGAAGACTGCTGCGTCCTGGTTGACGACGATCTGCTCCGGCAAATCAACTGCACCGCGAGCATTGTTATCGCAACGGCCAACAACTTCACTTTTCAGCGCGGCGGGGTACGGTTGGCCACTGTCAAGTCGGCGCCATTCGCGATCGCCCGGGCCCAGCTTGAAGCCGTGAGTTCCATTCTGCGGGAACGCGGTCCCATTCTGCAGGCTCGCCCGATTCGCCGACCCACGCTCGGCGTAGTCTACACCGATCCTCTTTGCGGCGGGCGGGCGCGGCAGCTTTTCGAAGGTATCATGCGCCAGCGGCTGGAACGGTATCCGGTGGGTCCGGTTACCGTGCTCGACGCCCAAGAGAACAGCGAGACCCTCGTTCGCGGCTTTGAACAGTTGCTTCGCATGCGGCCAACCGGGATCCTGGTCGCTTCGACGACCACGCCGTCCGGTCCCGAGGACTCCATTGGCCAAGCCATGAGCGCGGCCGGCTGTCATATCGAAAAATTCCTGGCCCCGGTGGAGCCGGGCAACCTTTTGCTGCTCGGCTACCATGGCGACACGCCCATCATTTCGGCGCCTGGCTGCTTCCGTTCGGCTAAACCCAACGTCCTCGACTTACTCCTGCCGCCGGTGCTGTCGCGCTACCGAATCTCCGGATGGGAGTTAGCCTGTTTGGGGCACGGCGGGTTGCTGTGTTAGGCTAATGGGCTGGCTCTAAATCTCCCCAGTCTCGTGCGCTCTTCCTCCTCACGCGCGAGACATCCTAAGCGCCGGGCAGCCCCCCGAAACTGCCCGGCGCCTTTTCGTTCCCGGCGCCGGCGCCCAAGCTATGGGTCGAAGCTATGCTAGCTTGAGAATTCGGGTCTGCCCGATTCCTTGTCTTCCCCCACCGACAGCCCGGGTTACGACTCACGCCGAGTCCGTTCCGCTTACCTGTGGACGTTCGCCGGACAGATGGCGAAGAATCTCCTCGGCTTCGGCGTTTCCATGCTCTTGGCCCGCCTGCTCGAGCCGCGCGACTTCGGCCTGCTGGGCATGGTTCTGTTCTTCGTGGCCATGTTCTCCAGCATCCAAGAGGCCGGCATCGCCAACGCGGTTGTCTACTTCCGGAACGATGAACAAGGCGTCCCCACCTATTACTCGACCTTGCTGGCCACATCCGCGGGGTTAACCGCTTCACTCTTCGCGGCGGCGCCTGCCATCGCGTGGTTCTATGACACGCCTGGGCTGACGCCGATGGTCCGCGCGCTCAGCTTCGTCGTTCTGCTCGGCGGGTTCAGGGGCGTCTCCCAGGGAATCATCGCCCGCCAGCTCCGGTTGCCGGAACTTTCCGTCATCGAGACGCTGACCAGTCTCGCCGCCGCGACAGTTGCCGTTTGGATGGCCTGGCAAGGGTACGGCGTATGGAGCCTTGTCGCCAATCTGCTCCTCCAGGAGTTTCTTCAGTCAGCCGTGATTCTGCTGCGAGTCCGGCCCCAGTTC
This sequence comes from uncultured Solibacteraceae bacterium, assembly GCA_964413655.1. GTDB lineage: Bacteria > Acidobacteriota > Terriglobia > Bryobacterales > Bryobacteraceae > CAYPUQ01. The sequence goes on from CAYPUQ010000269.1 coordinate 4,348, forward strand.
ACGCTGCGGCCGCAGGCCGCGGTGATCCGGAAGATTTTCCATTGGGGTGGTCCGCTCACCGCCAGCAACATCCTCTGGCGCTTCTATGACAACGCCGATTACCTGGTGGTCGCCAAGCTGCTCGGCGCTACTCCGCTCGGCATCTACACGATGGGCTTCCGCTTGGCCACGTTTGTCAACGAACGCATCGGGCCGGTGGTGAACCGCGTGGGTTTCCTCGCCTTCGCCTCCCTCCAGGATCAGCGCGAGCGTCTGGCGCAACACTGGTTCAGCGCAACGCGCTACCTGGCGATCGTGTCCTTCCCCATACTCACGCTACTGGCCATCTGCGCTGAAGACTTTTTGCTGGTTGTCCTCGGAGAAAAATGGCTGCCGGCGGCGCCGCCGGTGCGTTTGCTGTGTACGGTCGGATTCCTGCGGACCCTCACCTCGCTGACCGGATCCCTGCTCGCGGCCACCGGCCGCACGGTCCTCCTGTTCAAGTTCACGCTGTTCAACACCGTACTGCTCCCAGCCGCGTTTTTCGCCGGGGCGCGGCTCGGTGGCGTTCTCGGCGTCGGCGTGGCGTGGAACATCGTCTATCCGCCGCTGGCCATTTACATCCTGCTCCAGGGAGCCCGGTCTGCGGGCGTGACGCTGGCGGCCTACTTCGCCAATTTGAAGGCGCCCGCATTCGCCGCCGCCTTGGCCGCGCTGCCAGCGCTGCTGGCGGTCTTCACCCTGGAGCGGGGGCTCACCCGTTTGGTTGTGGCAGTCGCGGCCGGATCGCTGGTTTACGCAGCGTCGATCCTCAGCCGCCCCGAACTGCGGCAACAGCTTTGGTCGCTGGTGCGTCCCGAGGCCCTTCCCGAGGCGCCGGCGTCTAGAAGGTAACCCGCAGACCGAATTCCATTTGGCGGCTGATGTTTGCCTGGGACGAAATGCGGCCGAAGCTGGCGTTACCGACCGTCGTGTTCGGCCCGTTGAAGACCGGATGGTTGAATGCGTTGTAGGCCGAGGCTCGGAACTGGGCGACAAACTTTTCGGTGACCATGAAGTTCTTGGACATTGTCAGATTCACGTTGTTCATCCCAGGGGTGCGGATGGTGTGGACGCGCGGCGCCAAGTTGCCGAGGGTGAAATCGTCGGGCCGGGCGAACGCATCGGTGTTGAAATAGCGGTCCAGGCGCGACTGATGGCTGCCCGAGACGCCGTCCTTGGGATCGCCCACGACATTCGGGCGCGGCGACGTCCCCGCCGGGAAGGTGCCGCCGGCGAATCCGAACGCCGTGGCGAAACCTCCCTGGAAGGTCATGAAGTTGGAAAGCTGCCACCCGCCGATCAGGAAGTCGGCGGCGCGCGAGATGTTGGACAGGTAGTGCCGTTTGCGGCCGAACGGCAGGTCCCACGCCGCCGCGACGGTGAGACGCTGCGGGACATCGAAGTCCGACACCGCGCGCTCCGTGTCGCGGAAGTAGGCATTCCGAGGCGTATGGAGATCGGTGATGTTCTTCGACGCCGTGAACGAAACGAGCGCCGCCACTCCGTGAGCGAGCCGTTTTTCGAGTTTCATCTGGAGAGCGTGATACACGCTGTTGCCGAACGCCGGGTTGGATCGCGAGACGCCGGTGAAATGCGGATACGGGCGCAGAAGCTGTTCCCGCGCCACGGTGCGGCCCGTCAAGGCGCCACTCGTGAGCGTTCCGAAGAATGGATTGTCGATCTGCTGCTTGAGGGCGGGTCCGAGACCGAAGTGCTCAGTGGGCACCTGGTTCAGATTTTCCGAGGGCGCCACGAGGTCGACTCCCCGCGAACCGACATACGCCACTTCAACGAGCATCTGCGACGGCAACTCCCGCTGAATGTCGAAGTGCCAGTTGTGAAACTGCGGCACGCGGTCTCCGGGCTCGACGAAGGACACACCCTGGCCCACGAGGGTCAGCAGGCCCCTGGAGTTTCCGTCGGCCGGAATGAGGCCGTCCGGGAATGGGTTGCTGAGGCGGTTGGCGATGGTAAGTCCGCCGTCGAGCGACGCGACCCACGGGGTGCTGTTCGAATAACCGTCCGAGAATACCGAACCGACGACCGGGATGTAGCTCAGCGCGTAACCACCCCGCAGCACTGTTTTGCGCGTGAGACTGTAGGCGAAACCGATGCGGGGCGCGAAGTTGTTTCGGTCTGGCGCGTAGATTCCGCGCGGTTGTCCGCCGACCCCGGCGTAGACAAGGCCGCCGGTGAGGTTGAGGCCGCCGACCTGGAGGGGGTTTGGCGCGAGACGATCAAAGCCGCGCGTGGCGCGGTCGTAGCGTTCGGTGCGCGGCGACTCGTACTCCCAGCGCAGTCCGATATTCAGGGTGAGGCGCGATGTAACCTTCCAATCGTCCTGAACATAGAAGGCATAGTAGAGGTTCTGAATCGAGACGCCCGTGTTGTTGGGGAGAGAGCCCGAGCCGTAGCCGTACATCAGCGACGCCGGCGCGAACCCCTGGGCCGGCGTGTTCACGTTAGGCCCTCCCGTTTGATTCGGACCGAAACTGAACGACCCCACTGGTGCCGTGTTGCGGAAAAAATTGCCGCGAATGAGACGACCTTCGCCGCCGAACTTCACGAGGTGAGCACCGCGATACAACGATGCGGAGGGCTGGAGCGACCAGGTGTCGCCGGGGTCGTAAATCAGGGGCGAACCCGCAAGCGACAGGATGTCGGTGACCGACACGGTGGGGAACGCCAGGCCCTGGATCAGGTTCCGGTAGGAGGAGGGAAATCCGAGCGTCACCGGGTCGAAGCCGTCGGACCATGGCTTGTTGTCCTCGATGCCGCGCGCGTAGCCGATGCGGAGATCGATAGTCGTATTCGGGCTCACGAGATGGGTATCGCTAAACGCGATTCCGAAGTGCGGACGTTTGACACGGTTGCCCGCACCACCGGGAGCCGAACCAGCCGCAATGCCGTCAAAGGAGCGGGGAAACACAAGTCGCCCTTCGCCAAAGTTCACCCGCGCGAACATCTGGTTCTTCGTCCCAAAGCTCTGGTCGAACTTCATCACGTAGGTGTCGTAGTCGCGGGGCCATTTGTAGGAGTATGTGAAGTTCTGCACCCAGGGCGTATTGGGGTTGGGGCCGGCAATGTTGGGGTCGGGCCAATACGTCATGATGTTGCGGCCCACCGTGTCCTGCTGCGACACGGGCACGATCTTGTTGGGAAGCGGGTCGCGCATCGGAACACCGTTCACGAGGCGCGCGGACAGCGGATCGTAGATGGCCCCGGAAAACTCGGAAAAATCCCCGGTGCGCATCCGCTGGGTGGGGACGTTCAGGAGGTTCGTTAAGCCGTTGCCTTCGCGGGAACCCTCGAAGCTGAAGAAGAAGAACGTGCGGTTGCGCCCGTTGTAGAGTTTCGGCAGCCAGACTGGTCCGCCGAGCGTGAATCCGTAGGTATGCGAGTTATAGCGCGCCAGTCGCAGCCCGGCGCGGTTGTTGTAGAACGAATTCGCGTCGAGCGCGGCGTTGCGCATGAACTCATAAGCGGTGCCGTGCAGTTCATTCGTGCCCGACTTGATGACGATGTTCATAAAGCTGCCGCCGGAACGCCCGTACTCGGCGGGCAGCGTGCCCGTCTGGAGCTTAAATTCGCCGACCGCGTCCACCGCCGGGACCCACTGCGAGATGTTGACACCGCGGTTTACATTGACCGTGTTGGCAACACCATCGACCGACACGTCGCCCGATGCCACCGGCGCCCCGTTGGCCGAGTAGGACACGTTGGTGATGGTGTCGTTAGCCCGAGTATCCTCGCCGTAGCGGTTGTTGACAACACCGGTGGCGAGCGTGAACATGAACAGGCTCGAGTGGCCCTTGAGCGGCAAGCTGTCGATGATCTCCTTCCGCACCACCGAACCAAGCGAGGAGGACTCGCTCTGGACTGGTGAAACGCTACTCGCCACGGTAACCGTCTCGGCCGCCTGGCCCACGGAAAGCTCGATGTCGAATCGAACATTGTCGCCGAGGCTGAGTTGAATGCCATCGCGAACGTCGGTCTTGAAACCCGCCGCGCGGGTTGTCAGCGAGTATTTGCCGGGCGGAAGGAACTGGAACAGGTACTGGCCGCTAGGACCGGACATCGTCCGCCGCTCGACCGCGGTATCCACGTTGCGGAGGACCACCTCCGCGCCCCCCACCACGGCTTGGCTCGGGTCGTGAACCGTGCCCTGAAGAGTCGCGCGAAACTCCTGAGTGAAGACAGGCGCCGCCAGCAGCGCCAGCAGGCACACCGATCGGAAGTACATTGGGACAAGCCCCTTTCTCAACTTGGGGGGACGATATCACGCGTGGCCGCTGGAGTCAATGTCACGAATTTTAATGTTGCGAATCTTAATTGTTCTTGTCACGGCAAAGTAGAAGTGTCTCGGAACCGGCCCCTAAATTCGTCCAAGATTCGCAGCCGGCTCGGCATTAGCAAGGTCCAGAGTGCTTCCGGCCCGATCTTCGAAGGCTCATGAATAGTCAGGCACCCTCACGACTTCCCCAGCCAGCGAATCCGAAAGTTAGTCGACCGCCCGGACCCGCCGTAGAAGGTCAGGAACTGCGAGGCGCCAAGGATCGGATTAACGGTGTCGGGGTTGTGGCGGATGGTGATGTTGTTGGCGCCGGCGCGCCAGGCCCAACGCTGGCCGCGGAAATCGAACTTGCGCTCGAGGTGCAGGTGCAGTTCGAAGAAGAACGGAAAGCGGCGGGAGCTTGGTCCCTGCAGTTTTCGGTTCAAATCGTTCTTTCTAATACTTGAGAGTACCGAGTTCTCTATCAGTTGCCCTTAGGTTCCGTCATCTGCATAGTCAGCCGTGAGTACTCGATACTCAGGTCGATCCACTGGTCAACCAGGCGTTTGA
>CAYPUQ010000270.1:0-9155 GCA_964413655.1 uncultured Solibacteraceae bacterium
GGCGATGGTGCCAACCATCAGCAGGGCGGCCACCGACTCCCACCCGGAGTTCCCCCCGAGCGTGACGCGGAAGATGACGCCGACCGCGATCGGCATGCCGACGGCCAGCAGGCCAGGGGCCACCATTTCGCGAAGCGCCGCACGGGTGGTGATGTCGACCGCGCGGGTGTAGTCGGGCCGCACCTCGCCGGTCATGATGCCGGGGTTTTCGCGGAACTGGCGTCGCACCTCTTCGATGATTCCGCCCGCGGCCTTGCCGACCGCACGGATGGCGAGCGAGCTGAAGAGGAAGACGAGCATGGCGCCGAGGAGCGCGCCGACGAAGACCTCAACCTTGCCGAGGTTGATTGGCATGATTCGCGGCAGGGGAATGGGGCTATCGGCCAGCCCTGCTGCCTGCTCGTCGGTCAGGTCGCCGTCGGTAACCTCCTTCTGGAGGAAAGCGGTCTTCTCCTCGGAGCTGGCGACGGCGAGGAACTCCTGCTGGCGGTGGGTGTAGCCGCGGCCGTCCATTTCGGCGACGTAGTCCTGGACCGCTTGAGCGGCTACAGCCTGCTCGTCGTCGCCCTGGGCGTACAGGTTCAGGTTCTGGGTCAGGTCGGCGTAACGTTCGGGGTCCTCCCGTGCTATGGCGCCGAATTCGACGCGCACCTCATCGAGGTAGGCCGTGAATAGCAGGAACGCGGCCAGCGCGGCCGAACCGACCGCGTATCCCTTGGTGAGCGCCTTCGTGGTGTTCCCGACGGCGTCGAGCGAGTCGGTGATCTGGCGGGCCGAGGGGTCGGTGCCTTCGGCCATTTCGGTGATGCCGCCGGCGTTGTCGGTGATCGGCCCGAACGTGTCCATCGCGAGAACGTAGGCGGCGGACATGAGCATGCCCATGGTGGCGACGGCCGTGCCGAACACGCCGGTGGATATGTCGCTCACGTTCGCGAGGTCGGCCTGCTGGCCGAGGACGAAGGCCACGACCAGGCCAGTGCCGACGGTGATGGCGGTGACCGCCGTTGTTTCGAAGCCCACGGCGGTGCCGATGATGATGTTCGTCGCCGAACCGGTGCGACTGGCGCGGGCGATCTCCTGCACGGGCCTCCAGCCGCCAGCGGTGTAGTACTGCGTGATGTAGACGAAGGCGATGCCGACGATGATGCCGACGAGCCCGCAGAAGAAGAACCAGTACCAGACCTCTTCGAGCATTGCCCAGGTAGTGAGCGCGAGGCCCCCGATGCTAAGCACCGTGATTACCCAGTAACCGCCGTTCAGCGCGCCCATGGGGTCGGCGATGCGGCGTGAGAAGAACGGCACGGTGAGCATGCCGATGATGGTGGCGATGACGCCGAAGGAGCGGAGGACGAGCGGGAACAGGATCCATTCGACATCGCCGGTGGCCATGAAGATGGCGACGCCGAGGATCATCGCGCCGATGTTTTCGGCGGACATGGATTCGAAGAGGTCGGCGCCGCGGCCGGCGCAGTCGCCGACGTTGTCGCCCACCAGGTCGGCGATTACCGCCGGGTTGCGCGGGTCGTCCTCGGGAATCCCAGCTTCGACCTTGCCGACAAGGTCGGCGCCGACGTCGGCGGCCTTGGTGTAAATACCGCCGCCGAGCTGGGCAAAGAGCGCAACGAAGCTGGCGCCGAAGCCGAACGCGACGATCTGGTGGGGAACGCGCTCGGGATTGCCGAGCCCGTCGAAGAGCCAGAACAGTCCTCCGACACCAAGCAGCGAGAGAGACACGACGCTCAGGCCGGTGACGGCGCCGCCGCGCAGGGCGATTTGCAGGGCCTTGTTGAGGTCGGTCCGGGCGGCCGATGCCGCGCGGATGTTACTCCGTATGGAGACCCACATGCCGCTAAAGCCGGCTAGCAGCGAACAGACGGCGCCAGCCACGAAGGAAATCGTCATGCGGACGGCCAGTTCGGGCTCGTCCGGCTTACCAAAGGCATACCCTACGTAGATGACGACGGCGAGGAGCGCGGCCAGGGCGGTGATGGTCTTGTACTGGCGGCGGAGGAACGCCTCGGCGCCCTCCTTGATGGCATTCGAGATCTTTTGCATCTCGGGGGTGCCGGTATCCTGCCTGAGCACATAGCGCGAGAACAGCGCCGCTACGCCCAGCGATAACACGCTGATGACGAGAACGGCCGCCAGGTGCGAGCCGCCCTCGGCGGCCGATCCGGCCACCTGCAACCAGAGCGCGGGTAGAACTTCGAAGTCGGGGACGAGCATACAGGTTTAAGAACCCTCCTAATTCGTGGCAAGCCAACCGGCCGCCCGCTCGGGGCGTCAATCGGATCATTCAGGATAAAAAGGTCTGAATAAGCCACCTATCAGCGTAACCAACTCAGCCACGATACCGCAAGGCGAGTGTTGCCGCAAGACGCCGCGGCAAAATTACACACCGTCGAGTTCCTGGACGGCTACCGCGAAGGCGCGTCCCGAACGGGAACAATTAACTGTCGGACTTGTCAGACTCTTCGGCAGCAGCCACTTTGCGGGACTGCTCGAAGAGGAAGTTGAGAACTTTGTCGGTCCGGATTCGGGAGGCAATGCGTTGGAGCGTGCCGTCCTCCTCAAATCGCTTGCGGACGGCCGCGACCGGTTCGCGAAGCTGTTTCGCGGCACGCTGGAGTTCGCGGTCCACCTCGTCGACGAGGGTTTCGATGGACTCGCGTTCGGCGATGCGCTCCAGGACCAGGCTCGCGCGGACATCGCGCGCCGCCTGGTCGCGGCGGGCAAGCTTGATGGCGTTCCAGTCGATGTCAGCGGTCCGGGGATCGATGCCCCGCGCAAGGAGTTCGCGCATCTCTTGTTCGAGTACGTTGCGAAGCTGCTGCTCGACAAAGGCTTCGGGCACGGGAAACTGGTGGGCATCGACCAACTGTTCGACGAGTTTGTGCTTGGACTCCTCCTGGGCGAAAAACTCGCGCTCGCGGACAAGTTGCCTGCGGAGATCGTCGCGCAGTTCGGTGAGATCCTTGTAGTCGCCCGCCGCGGTGGCGAACTCGTCGTCGACCTCGGGCAGTTCCTTCTTGCGCAAGCCGCGCAGCACCATCTGGAATTTCACAGTCCGCCCGGCAAGGCGGCGATTGGCATAGTCTTCGGGATAGGCGATTTCGACTTCCGCCTCGGCGCCCGGCTCCTGCCCCATGAGCGATTCATTGAAGACGGCCAGCGTATGCTCGCTGCCCACTTCGATGACGGTTTCGTCCTGTTCGATCGGGTCGCCTTCGACGCCGGCAATGCTCTTGAGCGAGACGACGGCATGGTCGCCTTTCTCGACAGGCCGCGGGTCGATGTTGACGAATTCGGCCTGGCGCTCGCGAAGGTCTTCGATGCGCCGGTCGACATCCTCGTCTTCCACGACCGGGTCGCGGTAGGGAACGCTGAGGCCGCGATATTCGCCCAGTTCGAATTCCGGCGCGATCTCGAGTTCCACCTTGAAGCGGAGCGGTTCGTCCTTGTGGAAGTGGACATCGGAAATGTTGGGCGAGCCGACGATCTTGAGGTTATCCTGGGCGACCTGCTTCCGGAGGCCTAGGGGTACCAGATCTTCGAGCACCTGCTGGCGGATGTCCGATTCAAACCGGGACCGAATGATGGATTTCGGCACTTTGCCCGGCCGGAAGCCCGGCAGCCGGGCTTTGGACTGGAATTCGGCCACAACGCGGTCGGTTGCGGCCTGAACTTCTTCGATTGGGATGCTGATCTCGAATGTGCGCTTACAGGTGTCGGACTCGCTCAAAACAGACCTCGTTGGGAGGACGGCACTTCTTAGGTGCCTTCGTTCCAGCTTGCCAGATACTTCTTCTGTTCCGCTGTGAGGGTATCGATGGCGACACCCATGGCGGCGAGTTTCCTGGCGGCGACGTCGCGGTCGATCGCCTCGGGAACGGGATAGACCTTCTTGTCCAACTCCTTGTGATGGGCGACGACGTACTGCACGGCCAGGGCCTGGTTGGCGAAGCTCATATCCATGACCGAGGCCGGATGGCCCTCGGCGGAGGCGAGATTGATCAGGCGGCCCTCCCCGAGCACGAAGATCTTCTTGCCGCCGTCGAGCGTGAATTCGTCAACGAACTCGCGGACGGCGCGGCGTCCGGTCGCCATCTTCTGGAGTTGTTCGAGTTCGATCTCGACATTGAAGTGGCCGGAATTGCACAGGATGGCCCCTGGCTTCAGAAGCGGGAAATGTTCCCGGGCGATCACAGACTTGTTACCGGTGACGGTGACGAAGATGTCGCCGATCCGGGCGGCGTCGGCGAGTGGCATCACGCGGAAGCCGTCCATCACCGCTTCGATGGCGCGGATCGGATCGACTTCGGTGACGATAACGTTCGCGCCGAGACCGCGGGCGCGCATGGAGACGCCCTTGCCGCACCAGCCATAGCCGCACACCACCAGGTTCGTGCCGGCGATGAGAATGTTCGTGGCGCGCAGAATGCCGTCCAGCGTGCTTTGGCCAGTGCCATAGCGGTTGTCGAAGAAGTGCTTGGTCATCGCGTCATTGATGGCGACGACGGGATACTCGAGTACGCCTTCGGCGGCCATGGCCTTGAGGCGGATCACGCCGGTGGTGGTTTCTTCGGTGCCGCCGATGCAGTGGCCAAGCATCTCTTTGCGGGTGGTATGGAGGGTCGAAACGAGGTCGCAGCCGTCGTCCATCGTGATCATCGGCTTGCTGTCGATGGCGGCGTTGATGTGCGAATAGTAAACGTCGTTGGATTCGCCCTTGATGGCGAAGGTGGGAATGCCGTGGTGCGCGACGAGGGTGGACGCGACGTCGTCCTGCGTAGACAGCGGGTTGGACCCGCACAGAACCACGTCGGCGCCGCCGGCTTTCAGGGCGATCATCAGGTTGGCGGTTTCCGTGGTGACGTGCAGGCATGCCGCGATGCGGACGCCCTTAAGCGGCTGGGTTTTGGCAAACTCCTCGCGAATGGCGCGGAGCACCGGCATGGACTGGCCGGCCCACTCGGTACGCAAATTGCCTTCCTCGGCGAGGTTCAGATCCTTGACATCACAGGCGAGCATAGTTTCAGGCATGAGTTCTCCGATTGATTAAGAATTCCGGTTACCGCCCGGCGGCGGCGCTCAGACCGGCGGCGTCCTTGAGCGCTTCGGCCTTGTCGGTGGCTTCCCACGTGAAGGTCTCTTCGGTGCGGCCAAAGTGGCCGAAGGCGGCGGTCGCGCGATAGACGGGGCGGCGCAACTTCAGGTGATCGATCATCCCCTTCGGCGTGAGCGGAAACACTTCGCGAACGAGATCGCAGAGCTTCTCGTCGGGCACGGCGCCAGTCCCGTAGCTATTGACCATGACCGAAACTGGCTCGGCGACGCCGATGGCATAAGCAAGCTGGACTTCGCAGCGCGAGGCGAGGCTGGAGGCAACTAGGTTCTTGGCGACGTATCGGGCCATGTAGGTGGCGGAACGGTCGACCTTTGTGGGGTCCTTGCCGGAGAACGCGCCGCCGCCGTGGCGGCCCATGCCGCCGTAGGTGTCCACAATGATCTTTCGGCCGGTAAGGCCGGTGTCGCCGTGGGGACCGCCTATCACGAAACGGCCGGTGGGGTTAATGTGATACTTCGTGCCGGCGTCGATCATATCCGCGGGAATGATGGCGTCGATGATGTGCCGCCGGACCTGGTCGCGAAGGTCCTCGGTGGAAATCGTGTCGTGGTGCTGGGTCGAGATCACCACGGCGTCGATGCGGACGGGCTTTCCGCCAACGTATTCCACGCTGACTTGGGACTTTCCGTCGGGGCGGAGGAAATCGACGATGCCTTCGCGGCGGGCGCGGCTGAGGCGCCGGACCAGCTTGTGTGCCAGCATGATCGGCAGCGGCATCAGTTCCGGGGTTTCGTCGCAGGCGAAACCGAACATCAGGCCCTGGTCGCCGGCGCCGCCAGTGTCGACGCCCATGGCGATGTCCGGCGACTGCTGCTGGATCATATTGATCACGCCGCAGGTCTTGCAGTCGAAGCCGTAGCTGGCGTCGTTATAGCCGATGTCGTCCACCACGTCGCGGACCAACGTGGGCACGTCGATATACGTGGAGGTGGTGATCTCGCCGGCCACGATTACGGTACCGGTGGTAATCAGTACCTCGCAGGCGACGCGGCTGGCGGGATCGTCCGCGAGTGCCGCATCGAGCACGGCATCGGAAAGCTGATCCGCCATTTTGTCGGGATGTCCCTCGGAGACGGACTCCGAGGTGAAGATATGACGCATGTTCTCTGACAAGTGCAAACCTCCAAGCGCCCAGCGGCTGGTTATTCGGATCGGGTCAGTTGAATACTGCGGTTGGGGGCAACACGAGAAGAACACCCACGCAGGAAACCCAAGCTGCCACTTTACCAATATTGCGGCGGTGCGTCAATGAAAGGAGGGACTAGAAGGACTAGGAAGTCCCCCGGCCGGCCCGATCTAGCTTGCTAGTAGCCGCCTGCCCGGCGAGTTGCAGGGAGCCACTCCTCCAAACCCAGGCCCTTCGCTTGCGCCTGCGCCTGGAGCGCCGCGCCCATGTCCGGTGGCAGATGGATTGTGAAGGTCATAAGCCTGGATTTGTCGCCTCCTTCATTCTGACGCCATTCAAGCGGTCTGTTCTACGCCGGATTGTTCATCGGGGGCGCGGCAGGCAGGTTCGCCGCGATACCATCTCTGTTTGAGCCGATGACCGCCGCGCCTCCGATTGTCGACACGAAGCACAAGCTCATCCGCGACTACTACGGCTCGTTGAAGCGGCTGAGCGGCCACGGGGCGGCGCATGAGGGCGCTCTTTCGACGGCGTTCCAGAGTCTGCTCGACGGGGCAGCGCGGCTGCGCGGCTGGACGCTCATTCCGCAGTTGTCTTCGCCGGACCGGAACCGTCCCGACGGCACGCTCCAGGACGAGTTCCGTATGCCGCGCGGGTACTGGGAGGCAAAAGACCCGGCCGACGACCTGGACACCGCCATAAGGCAGAAGATCGCGCGGGGCTATCCGCTGAAGAACACGATCTTCGAGAACGCCCAGCGGGCTGTCCTCTTTCAGAACGGGGAGCGCCTCAACACGTTCACGCTCGGCGAACCGTCCGAACTCGCGCTGCTGCTCAACCAGTTCTTCTCGCACACCGAACCGGAGATACTCGACTTCGAGGAAGCTGTCGCCCGGTTCCGCGCCGACATTCCCCAGCTTGCGGAGGGACTTCGCGAACGCATCGCGGCGGCGCATCGCGACAACCCGGAGTTCCGCACCGCCTTCGAATCCTTCTATGCCCTCTGCCAGGCTTCGCTGAACCCCAACCTCCGCCGTGAGGCAGTGGACGAGATGCTGGTTCAGCACCTGCTCACCGAGCGGCTCTTCCGGACCGTTTTCGACAATCCGGATTTCACGCGGAAGAACGTTATCGCCGCCGAGATCGAGAGGGTGATCGACGCCCTCACGCGGCGGGCCTTTTCCCGCGATCAGTTCTTCAAGGCCACCGACTATTTCTACAAGGCGATCGAGCGCGCCGCTCGCACCGTTCCGGACTACGCCGAGAAGCAGCAGTTCCTGAACACCGTCTACGAACAGTTCTTCCAGGGCTGGTGCGTGCGGACCGCCGACACCCACGGCATCGTTTACACGCCGCAGCCCATCGTGGACTTCATGTGCTCCTCGGTTGAGGAGGTGCTGCGCGAGGAGTTTGGGCTTTCGCTCGGCGATCCGGGCGTCTGCATCCTCGACCCCTGCACCGGAACCGGGAACTTTGTCGTCAACCTGCTGCGCCGCATTTCGGCGCGCGACCTGCCGCGGATGTACCGCGAGCAGCTCTTCGCCAATGAAGTGATGCTGATGCCGTATTACATTGCGGCGATGAACATCGAGCACGCCTACTACGAGCGGACCGGACACTACGAGCCGTTTCCTGGCCTCTGCTTCGTTGATACGCTCGACCTCGCCGAGGGCCGCCAGCGGCCGCTGTTCGTCGAGGAGAACACCGAGCGGGTGCTCCGCGAACGCGAGGCGCCGATTACGGTGATCATCGGCAACCCGCCTTATAACGTCGGGCAGTTGAACGAAAACGACAACAACAAGAACCGGAGGTATCCGGTGATCGACAAGAGGGTGAGCGAAACCTATGCACGGGATTCGGCAGCCACCAGCAAGAGCAAGCTCAATGACGCCTACGTGAAGTTCTTCCGGTGGGCCGCCGACCGCCTCGGAGACCGTGACGGAATCGTTTGCTTTGTCTCGAATAACGGTTTCATCGACCAGATCGCCTTCGACGGAATGCGGAAACATCTGCTGAAGGATTTCAGGAGGATTGACCACCTGGACCTGCACGGTAACGTCCGCAAGAATCCGAAGCTCAGCGGGACGACTCACAACGTGTTTGGCATCCAGGTTGGCGTGGGGATCACGATCGCTGTACGTTCCAGAGATGCCAGTCATGGCCTTCGCTACCACCGCGTCCCCGAGTTCTTTCGGAAGGAGGAGAAGCTGTCATACCTGAAGCTCTCGGGGCGTGCTGCGAACGTTCTGTGGAGGGATCTCACGCCCGACGCCAAGAACGTTTGGCTCGTCCCCTCCCATGCCGACCAGTTTGGCCGATTTCCACCCCTCTCGGAGATCTTCGAGGTCTACTCCCTGGGTGTCTCGACCAATCGGGACCTTTGGATGTACGACTTTTCCATCGATGCGCTCTCGACTAAGGCTCAGATTTTCATCGAAACCTACAACGCCGAGGTGGATCGTTGGAAGCGCCGAGATGACCGCAAAATAACGGCCGATGAGTTTGTTGTCTACGATGATACCCGCATCAAGTGGAGTCGCGACCTTAAACTCGACCTTCAGCGATCGAGATACGCGGAATTTGCCAGTGCAAAGATTAGGCCTGCATTGTACCGGCCGTTTACGGCCAAGCTGCTCTTCCACGATGCAATAACAAACGAAGAGCCACGATCCTTTCAAAGGGTTTTCCCGGCTTCCGCCGAGAGACAAGAGAACCTTCTCATTGTTACAAGCGACCTCGCGTACCGGGCTCCCACGTTCTCCGCTCTTGCCACTAGCCGCATCCCCGATCTTCACCTGTGCGCGGCGATCGATGCCCACCAGTGCTTCCCGTTCTACACCTATTCCCCCGAGGGGACGAACCGCACGGACAACATCACGGACGCCGCGCTGGAACGCTTCC
>CAYPUQ010000271.1:0-9150 GCA_964413655.1 uncultured Solibacteraceae bacterium
CCGCCCTTTCTCTGCATCGAAATCCTTTCCAGAGACGACCGCATGAGCGACATGCAAGAAAAGATCGGCGATTACTTGAGTTTCGGCGTGCGGTACGTCTGGGTGGTCGATCCCCGAATACGGCGGGCTTGGACGTACACGGTGAATCGAACGGTTGAGGTAAAGGACGGAGTGCTGCACACCGAGAACCCTGTGATCGATGTGGCGTTGAGCGATATCTTCGGCGCGCTGTAGCCCAGTCCGACACCAGCGGCGCCTCCCGATCTCTTCGAGATTCAGTCCAGCGAGCGCCTGGCGCGCGGCGAGAAGCTGCTGACGATTAAGTTGCCGCCGGTTGGTCAAAATGAGCGTTGGCTGCTCAGCGCCGACATCATGCGGACGTGGTTGACGTTCACCAGCGCGTCGCGGTGGATGCGGCGGGACTGCGATTCGGCGAGCGTGCCGAGTTTGGCGCCACGCGGCACGTGCCCCGCGAGAGATAATTCCTGTAAGCCTTCGTGCGCGATCCAGTCAGCCACTCGCCGACAGTCCGTCTGCTAATCGGCCTCGCTGTTATCCTCGCGGTCGTGGCGGGCTTTTCCATCTACGCGCTTCGCCAGATCGCCAGCATCGAGGCGCTCCAGGTGGAAACGATCGACCGCAACCGCCGCGCCAGTCTCCAACTCCTGCGCATCCAGAACGACCTCAACCAGCTCGGCCTTACCATGCGCGACATGCTCGACGCCGAGGAACCTTACCCGCTTACCGCCTGGCGCGCCCAACTGGAACGAATTCGCCTTGACCTGGAAGACGCCCTCAAACAGGAGGCGTCGCTGGCACCCGTCGATCGCGACCCAATCCAGACCCGGTTCCTGCAAGACGCAGTCCGGCAGTTCTGGACGTCGGTCGATCAGATGTTTTCGATGGCCGAGTCGGGCCGGGAGGACCTGGCGCGCAGCCTGATCCGCACGTCGCTGCAAGCCCAGCAGGCATCGCTTGCGACTACCGTCGCGCGCCTGCTTGTGCAGAACACCGAAGTCGAGCAACAGGCGAGCGAACGGACCCGCGAAATCTACCGCGGCATTCAGCGAAACATCTGGATTTTTCTCGCAGCCATCCTGGCGACTATCGTGTTGACCAGCGCTTACCTGGTGTGGTCGAACCGGCGTTTGTTCGCCGGTCTCGCCGCGCTGTCGGAACAGAAGAGCGACCTGGTGCGCCGCCTGATCTCCGTGCAGGAGGAGGTACTGCGCTCGGTGGCGCGCGAATTGCACGACGAGTTCGGGCAGATTCTCACCGCGATCGGCGCCATGCTTCAGCGGGTCGAAAAGAAGCGGCTGCCCGAAGAGTCTCCCCTACGCGACGATTTGCAGGAAATCCGGGACGCCGCCCAGACCGCGCTCGAAAAGATGCGCGGCCTCTCGCACGCCCTGCATCCGGCCATACTCGACGATGCGGGTCTGGAGCAGGCGGTCGACTGGTATCTCGGCGTGTTCGAGAGGCAGACGGGCATTCCCGTGCATTATGAAAAGGAGGGGCAAAGTCCCGAGATGCCGCAAAAGGTGGCGGTGAACGTCTACCGCGTGCTTCAGGAAGCGCTCAACAACCTGGCCCAGCATTCCCGTTCGCCCGATGCGAGAGTCCGCATGGTCTTCGCGCCGGAGAGGTTGACATTGGAGGTGGAAGACCGCGGTGTCGGGTTGGAGCCGGCGGGCGGGGATGCCCGCAACGGCATTGGCGTGGTGGCGATGCGTGAGCGAGCCGAACTGCTGGACGGACGGTTGGAGTTCGAGCAACCGCCGGGCGGCGGTACGCGGGTACGGCTGGAAGTGCCGATCACCAAGGAGGCGAATGGCTGAGAAGATAACGGTCCTGCTGGCGGACGACCACAGCCTGGTCCGGCGCGGGTTCCGACGATTGCTGGAGGACGAGGCGGACATCGAGGTTGTCGGCGAGGCCGGCACGGGGCTCGAAGCGATCGAGATGGCCCACGCCCTGAAGCCGCAAGTCGTGGTGATCGATATCGGCATGCCCGAGACCGGCGGCATCGAGGCCACACGAGCCATTCTGAAGACCGCGCCGGACACCGGCATCCTGATCCTCAGCATGCATGAGCAGGAAAGCTACGTGCGAAGCGCGTTCGACGCCGGCGCGCGGGGTTACCTTCTAAAGAACGCCCGCGAAGTGGATCTGGCGCGAGCCGTCCGCGATGTCGCCGCCGGCCGGAAAGTACTGGGTCCCGGCGCACTGGCGCCGCCCGAAGGCGGCGAATCGCCCGGCGATTTGCTGACGCCGCGCGAACGGCAGGTGCTGCAATTGATCGCCGAGGGCAAATCGAATAAGCAGATCGCGTATCTGTTGCAGGTCAGCGTCAACACAGTGGCGGTCCACCGCGCCAACATCATGCAGACGCTCAAGCTGCACCGCACCGCCGAACTCGTGTTGTATGCGATCAGCCGCGGGCTGGTCCACCTGCCATGAAGCGCCGCGACTTCGTGTTGGGCGCCGCCGGCGCGCTGCAAGGCGGTGGCATCGGATTCCACCTGGAGGACGTTACCGCGGCGGCCGGCATCGCCTTCCGCCATAACAACGGCGCGTTCGGCGCCAAGTATCTACCGGAAACGCTCGGCAGCGGATGCGCATTTCTCGACTACGACAACGACGGCTGGCAGGACATCCTGCTGGTGAACGGCATGGACTGGCCGGACCGCCGCCGTGGCCGGAGCGCGCTGAAACTCTACCGGAACAACCGCGATGGCACCTTCCGGGATGTCACGCGGGAAGCGGGCCTGGACGTCGAACTGTATGGAATGGGCATCGCCGCGGGCGACTTCAACAACGACGGTTTCACGGACCTCTTCATCTCATGCGTGGGCCAGAGCCGCCTATTTCGTAACACGGGCAAGGGTACGTTCGTCGATGTCACGCGGCAAAGCGGCCTGTTCGGGCGCCAGGGCTTCAGCAGTTCGGCGCTCTGGTTCGACTACGACCGCGACGGCCTGCTCGACCTGTTCGTGTGCAACTATATCCGCTGGTCGCGCGAGCTGGACGTGTTCTGCTCCACCGACGGCAAGCGGAAGATCTACTGCACGCCCGAGGCGTATCGCGGCGCCACCTGCTGGCTGTTCCGCAATCGCGGCGACGGCACGTTCGAGGACGTGACGGCGAAGAGCGGGATTTTCGATACCACCTCGAAGTCGCTCGGTGTGGCGGTGCTCGACTACGACAACGACGGCTGGCCCGACCTGTTCGTGGCCAACGACACGCAGCCGAACAAGCTGTACCGCAACCGTCGCGATGGCGCTTTCGAGGATATTGCGCTGCGCACCGGCGTCGCCTTCAGCGAGGATGGCAAGGCCCGCGCCGGCATGGGCGCAGACGCCGCCGACTACGACAACTCCGGCTTGCCAGGCGTGGTAGTAACGAACTTCGATCGCGAGATGATCGGCCTCTATCGCGCCAATCGCGAGGGCATTTACGTTGATCAGGCGCCGCGCACCGCGCTGGGCGTCGTCTCGCGCCGCAGCCTTGGGTTCGGCTGCTTCTTCTTCGACGCCGATCTGGACGGGCTGCTGGACCTGCTCGTGGTGAACGGCCACATCGACGATACGCTGGCGCAGTCGCGCGCGGATGCGCAATACGCGCAGCCGCCCCACCTCTTCCTGAACGAAGGAGCGAAGGGATTCCGCGACGTCGCCGCCGCGGCGGGCACGGCGTTCGCCGAGCCGAAGGTCGGGCGCGGCGCCGCCTTCGGCGACTACAATCGCGACGGCAGCCTTGACGTTCTGATCACGACGAACAACGGTCCGGCGTTTCTGTTCCGCAACGAGCAGCGGTCCGGCAACCGCGCGATCCGTTTCCGGCTGGTGGGCACGAAGTCGAACCGCGACGGCATCGGCGCGACCGTCCGAGTGCACTACGGGGGTGGCAGCAGTTCGCGGATGGTGAAGAGCGGATCGAGCTACCTGTCGCAATCAGAACTGCCGGTGACGTTTGGCCTCGGGCGGCGCGATACGGTGGACCGCGTCGAGATCCAATGGCCATCGGGCCTCGCGGAAGAATACAAGGCGCTGCGGGCGGGGCGGATGTATGTTTGCACGGAGGGGAAGGGGATTGGGGCGAAGGATGGGTTTTGAGCGGGGCCCTCGGCCGACGGGGGACTCTCGGCCGACTCTCAGCCGCGCAATCGGCGGCCCGAGAGGCCGCCGCAGCCCATGGGGCTGCCCCACTGGCGGAATGTCAGCTCCGATACAGTAGTGGTTCTGATGAACCGGCGAACCTTTCTCCAGTCCGCGGGCGGCACGATGGCGGCATCGTCCGCCGCTGCGCAACAGCAGGAGGCTCCGGCCGCCCGGCCGAACGTCATCTGGATCTTCGGGGACCAGCACCGCGCCCAGGCCGTTGGCTGCAACGGCGACCCCAACGTCAGCACGCCGAACATCGACAACATGTCGGCGCTCGGCGTGAACTTCACTCAGGCCCTATCGGGGTTTCCGCTCTGCTGTCCGGCGCGCGGCTCGCTGCTCACGTCGCGCTACCCGCACCATTGCGTCCCCGGCCACGAGTACCCGCTGCCGGCAGGCCAGCCCACCGTCGCCCAACCTTTCCGCGAGGCGGGCTACCACACGGCGTACTTCGGCAAATGGCACTTGTCGGGCTGGAAGGAACGCGACGGCCGGGCGGCCATGTACATCACGAATCCCGAACAGCGCGGCGGATTCGATACCTGGGTGGGGTACGACAACAACAACAGCCAATGGGACTCCTGGGTCCACGGCGGCGAGGGCCGCGACGCGTTCCATTACCGCCTCCCCGGCTACGAAACCGACGAACTCACGAACCTTCTGCTCAAATACATCGGCGAGCGCGGCGACGACGCTAGGCAAGGCCGCGGGAAGCCGTTCTTCGCCGCTCTGTCCGTCCAGCCGCCACACAACCCCTACGTGGCGCCGGAAGAGTTCATGGGCCGGTACCAGGGCCGGAAGTTGCTCATCCGTTCGAACGTGCCCAAGACGAGCGAAGTGGAAGAAACTGCCCGCCGCGACCTGGCCGGCTACTACGCGATGATCGAGAACCTCGATCACAACATCGGCCGCATCCGGCGCGCGCTCGACGAAGTGGGCCTCGCCTTCAACACCCACCTCGTGTTTTTCAGCGACCACGGCGACATGCACGGAAGTCAGGGTCTCTACCGTAAGACCAACCCTTACGAAGAGTCCATCCGCATTCCCTTCGTTCTTTCCGGCGAACAGCCCACCTATAACGGCCGCCGCACCGGCCGCGTCCCGGCGCTGCTGAACCACGTGGACGTCGCGCCCACGACACTCGGTCTTTGCGGTATCTCGAAGCCATCATGGATGGAGGGCACGGACTTGTCCGGCTACCGCCTCGCCGGCCGGGATACGCCCGGCCCCGATGCCGCGTTTCTGCAACTCGTCGTTCCCACGGGGCACGGCGACTCCATCAACAAACCGTATCGCGGCGTCGTCACCAAGGATGGCTGGAAGTACGCCTGCTTCGAGAACATGTCGTGGGTGATGTTCGACCTGAACGAGGACCCCTACGAGCAGCGGAACCTCGCGCACAACAACCGCTACCGGGCGGAGCGCAAGAAGCTGATCGACCGGGTGAAACAGTGGATCGCCGATACTGGCGACAAGTTCCCGGTTCCGGCAGACTGATCTTTGGGGAGCTAATCCATGACGAACCGCTACGAATACTCGCTGCCCCCCGCCCTGGCGCAGCAGGCCGCGGACATCGCCGCTGAATGGGCCGCCGGCGGCAAGATTGCCCGCCTTTGGCGGCGCGACGCCTCGCTGTGGACCAACTCGGGCGAGGACCGCTGGCTCGGCTGGCTCACTATCGTCGAGGAGATGAAGGACCAGTTGCCGGCGCTACGCTCATTCGCCTTGGAGGTGCGGCAGGAAGGATTCACCCATGCACTGTTGCTTGGCATGGGCGGATCGAGCCTCTGCCCCGAAGTGCTGACCCTCACCTTCGGCCGCCAGGACGGCTTCCCCGAGTTGCTGGTGCTGGACTCCACCGACCCCGTCCAGGTGAAATCGCTTGAGGACCGCATCGATCCAAAGCGCACCCTGTTCCTGGTCGCGAGCAAATCCGGTTCGACGCTCGAGCCGAGCATCTTCAAGAAGTACTTCTTCGACCGTGTGCCGAACGCCGCGCAATTCGCCGCGATCACCGATCCCGGCTCGAACCTTGAAAAGGAGGCGCGGGCCGACGGCTTCCGCTGGATTTTTTCGGGCGTGCCGGCGATCGGCGGGCGCTACTCGGCGCTTTCGAACTTCGGTATGGTTCCCGCCGCGGCGATGGGGCTCGACGTGGACCGTCTGCTGGCCGCCGCCGGAGAAATGGTCGCGGCCTGCCGTGAGGAGAGCGCCGATAATCCCGGTGTCTCGCTCGGCGCGCTGATGGGCGCGGCAGCGGGAGCGGGCCGCGACAAGGTGACGTTTGTCGCGTCGCCGCGTATCTCGGATCTCGGCGCGTGGCTCGAACAACTCATCGCGGAGTCCACCGGCAAGGTTGGTAAGGCGATCATCCCCGTGGACCGCGAACCGTTCGCGCCGCCCGCCGCTTACGGAGCGGACCGCCTGTTCGTCTACCTCCGTTTCGACGTGGAACCCGATCCCGCTCAAGAAGCCTTCGTGGCGGGGCTGCGCGCGGCCGGCCAGCCGTTGGTGACGATTCATATGAGCGACCCGGTCACCATCGGCCAGGAGTTCTTCCGCTGG
Source organism: uncultured Solibacteraceae bacterium (assembly GCA_964413655.1). Lineage (GTDB taxonomy): Bacteria > Acidobacteriota > Terriglobia > Bryobacterales > Bryobacteraceae > CAYPUQ01. The sequence goes on from CAYPUQ010000271.1 coordinate 6,729, forward strand.
GAGATCGCCACGGCCGTCGCTGGCGCCGTGATGGGCATCAACCCGTTCGATCAACCCGACGTGGAGGCGAGCAAGATCGAAACGCGGAAACTGACCACGGCGTTCGAGCAGACCGGCGCGCTCCCCGCCGACGAGCCGTACACGTTGACGCCCGAATTCACGGCCGCTCTGCGCGGGCAATTGGACACGTTGGCCCCCGGCGATTACTTCGCGCTGCTCGCCTACATCCCGATGACGGCCGAGCACGAAGCCGCCTTGCAGCGTATTCGCGAAACCGTGCTATTGAAAAAGGGGGTGGCGACGTGTCTCGGCTTCGGCCCGCGTTTCCTGCACTCGACCGGACAGGCCTACAAAGGCGGCCCGAATACCGGCGTCTTCGTGCAGATCACCTGCGAAGATGGCATTGACCTGCCAGTGCCGGGGCAGAAGTATAGCTTCGGCGTCGTCAAGGCGGCGCAAGCCCGCGGCGACTTTGCGGTGCTGGAGGAGCGGCGCCGCCGGGCGCTGCGAGTGCATTTGCCGGCGGATGTCACGGCTGGCCTACAGCAACTGGCCGCCGCCGTGGACGAAGCCCTCGGCGCCTGATCCTCCCGCCAAAAGCGCGAAAGGTTCCGTGGAGGAATCAGTTCGCCCGTGAACGAAACAATCGAGCAAGAACACCCGCTTCGACGGCCGTTCTGTGCGCTGCATGGTACCGCTTATCGTCTCGCTCGTTGGCACGCTGCACGGAAGCGATGTCGGGGTTTCCGCCGAAGTATTCGTAGAGCGCGTTTCTCCTCTCCGAGGGTAGTACCTCCCGATAGCTTGACGCGGCCGCAAACAGATCGTCTCGCGGCGGGCCGAGTCGAACTTCTACCGGTTCGTCGAAGGTCGTCGATGTGATGCTGCCATCTGGGCCCTTCCAATAATGCAGTGCCCGCACAAGAAGACAGCCAAGTTCCGGAGCAACGTACATAACAGCGCGAGCCGAATCGTTGTCGGAGGTGAGCTTTTCCACGCGCAGCCCCTGGATGAATTCAACGCCGGCGAGCGCGAGCCCGGCGGTCTCCGGTGCGCAACTGGAGACCGGCGCCGCCGGCCGGGGCGGATGCGACAAGAAAGGAATTGAGCTTCTCATACCAATGCAGTCGGACGCCGTCACTTCCTCGCGCCGCCGGACATCCCAATATGTCGTCGTTGTGCAAGGTTTGCCATTGATAACCTCGGTAGTCTGAACACCCTTCGACCCGTCCCGACGGCCAAAGTAAAGCCTGCTGATAGTGGACACTCCAGCCGAAGGATCGCTCTTTCCCAGAGACCACATGGTCGTTACCGTTCTGATTTGGTATTCTGCATACCTGTGTTGGAAGCCACCCAGAAGGACTGCCATCCCACCCAAAACCGAGACCGAAACTGCGAAGACGAGAATAGGCTTTGCGTTCATCGTTTACACCTCCAATCTAACCTGGGGCTTAACTTGGATCTGGACACTGGTTTACACCATTGCACTCCGACGGGAAGCCGCATACATCGGTGTAATGGTCAAAGCAGCCATCGGGATTCGGGGAGCAGACATACCAGAGCCCCTCCGGCGTAGTGAAGGCGGTTTTGTTGCAGCTATAGACGAGACACGTGTGGGGGCTCTGGCAGCCCTCCCTCGTTGTACAAGAGAAGATGCATCTTCCACAGTTTTTCTGACAGGTTGCACTCATCGGCGCCGGCAGGGCCGCAGTGTAAAGAATGGCGGCCACCACGAACGCCGCGAAAAATGCGACTGCGTTCTTACCATTTCCCTAAACCTCCTGTGAGCTTGTGAACCGACGTTAGCCGCAGTATAACGCCGAACTTTGGGGGGGGAAGATTTTTCGACTGAAGATAAACATTTTTAATGATTGTGCGTTTCTTAATTTATTCCAGCGTCATGCCTCGCCGCCGCGAGTAATGTTGTCCCACTCGGCGCCGTGGGCGACGAAGCTCTCACCGGCTGATCACCAAAGGGGCGCGGCTCAATCAGCCCGAGAATTTCAGCCTTTAATTTTCATATTCAAGTCGAGTCGAATGACCCGCGCGCTGCCCGAGGATCGGCCGCACGCGCTGACGCCCGAATTTTCCGCCGCGCTACGCCGCCATCTGGACTCACTCGCCCCCGGCGATTATTTCGCACTGCTCGCCTACATCCCGATGACGGCCGAGCACGAAGCCGCCTTACAGCGGATCCGCGAAACCGTGCTATTGAAAAAGGGGGTGGCGACGTGTCTCGGCTTCGGCCCGCGTTTCCTGCACTCGACCGGACAGGCCTACAAAGGCGGCCCGAATACCGGCGTCTTCGTGCAGATCACCTGCGAAGATGGCATTGACCTGCCAGTGCCGGGGCAGAAGTATAGCTTCGGCGTCGTCAAGGCGGCGCAAGCCCGCGGCGATTTCGCGGTACTGGAGGAGCGGG
>CAYPUQ010000272.1:0-9146 GCA_964413655.1 uncultured Solibacteraceae bacterium
GCTTGTTGATCGTCTCGATCATGTGGACCGGGATGCGAATCGTCCGCGCCTGGTCGGCGATCGCCCGCGTGATCGCCTGCCGCACCCACCACGTCGCGTACGTCGAGAACTTGTAGCCGCGCCGGTAGTCGAACTTGTCGACGGCCTTCATCAGCCCGATGTTGCCCTCCTGAATCAGGTCCAGGAATTGCAGGCCGCGGTTCGTATAGCGTTTCGCGATCGAAACCACCAGCCGCAGGTTGGCCTCGATAAGCTGTTTCTTCGCGGTCTCGGACTCGGCCATGCCCCGCTCCACCACCTGGAGCGTTCGCCGCAAATCCACCGCGCCGGCGCCGAACTCGTCTTCCAAATCCTGAAGGTTCCGCAGCGTCTGCTTATGGGACTTGCGCAGATCCTTCGCGCCCGCCGCCCCTCCGCTCGCCACCACCTCCAGTTCGCGCTGGGCCCGGGCCAACTCCCGCTCCATCGGGCGGAACTGCTCCACGGCCTGCTGCACCCGCTGCACGAGATGACGGCGCAGTTCGTGGGTGAGTTCGATCGCGCGGATCAGGCGCGAGATCTGCACCACGGTCCGCCCGAGCGAGATACGCAGCGTGCGATTTTGCTTGGGCTTGGTGCCGCGCGGCACTGCCATCAGCTTCTGGCGGATCTGCAGGACCTTGCGGTACAGCTTCTCGATTTCGTCGAACGCCCGCATGAGCTTCGCCGCTTCCTGCTGAAGAAATTCCTCTTCGAGCGGCGGGTCGGGCAACTGGATGATGTCGCGCAACGCGATCGTGCCCTGGTGGAAATCGCAGGAGACGTGCAGGAGTTCGCGGATCACCAGCGGCGACCGCGACAGCGCCTTGCCGATACTGCGCTCGCCGCGCTCGATCCGCCGGGCCAGTTCGATCTCGCCCTCGCGATTGAGCAGCGGAACCGTGCCCATTTCGCGCAGGTACATCCGGACCGGATCGGTAGTCTTGTCGGAAAGATCCTGGACGAGTTCGAAGTCGGCGAAATCGTCCGATTGTTCGTCTTTCTTGAAATCGAGACGGCCGTCTTCCAGGAAATCCGCGCTGGTGCGCTCCACGTCGACCAGGAAATCGTCCAACTCGCGCGAACCGGCAAAGTCGTCGACGATGTCGGAGACATCGTCATACGGAATGTAGCCCTTGTCCTTACTGGACTTCATCCATCGCCCCTGACGTTTGGATAGGTTCGCCACGCTAGCCCCGCGTTAGCCCTCACCAAAGCACAGCCTTCATTCTACACTACCCATTCTCGCGGTCCCCGTTCCACCGGACAATCGCAGCGTGTCCTTCAATTGTTCCAACTCCCGTGCCAGTTCCAACGCGGCTTCGAGACGGCCCTCGCGTTGCGCCGCCTTGATGCGCGCCTTGATTTCGTTGTAGCGTTGTTGCCCTACCGCTGCCCGCATGCGATCGATGCAGGCCACCGCTTGCTTGGCCGATAATTCCGGCTCCTCATCCCCTTCATCGTGCGAAAACGCCAGAAGCATTAGTAAGGAACGGTCTTCTTCGCTCAACCGCCCCTCGACCGCGGCGAACTGAAAGGGCTCCCCCGCCGCGGCGATAGCGCTCAAGATCTTCTCCGTGCGCAGCCCGCCCGCCGCCGGAATCCCGGCCAGTCGCGGCAGCGCCTCCCGCCGCGCTTCCTCACTTTCGAGCAAACAGCGCAGCAGAATCCGCTCATCGTGCGGCACAGGAGGCAGCTTCGCCTTCGCCCGGTGCGACGGCCGGTCCAGCGCGATCTTGCGAAACTGCTCGATTACCAGGCCGCTGTCCACGCCCAGATAGGAAGCCACCTCGTCCACTACCGCCGCACGCTCGATTCGTCCGGGAATGCGCTGGATCGCCGGCATCAAGAACTCCAACCCTCGCACACGGCCCTCCACCGACCGCATATCGAACTTCTGCCGCGCCCGCGCCGCCAGCCACTCGAAGTACCGCGGCGCCGATTCGAGCGCGGTGCTATACGCTTCGGCGCCCCGCTCCTTCACAAACTCGTCCGGGTCCAGGCCGCCCTGCAATTCCAGGACGCGGATATGCAGTCCCTCGTCGAGCAGCATGTTGATGGACCGCTCGGCGGCGTTAGCGCCAGCGGCGTCCGGATCGAAATTCACCACCACGTTCCCCGCATGGCGCTTCAGCGCCCGCACCTGCTGTGTCGTGAGCGCGGTTCCACAACTTGCCACCGTGTTCTTCACGCCGGCGCCATGCAGTCCGATCACGTCCATGTATCCTTCCACCAGAATCGTCCGCCCGTCGTCGCGGACCGTCTTGCGCGCGCGGTGCAGATTGTAGAGCACCCAACTCTTGCGGTAGATCTCGGTCTCGGGCGAGTTCAGATACTTCGGCTGTTCGTCGGCGGCCAGCGCGCGCCCGGCGAAAGCGATCGCTTTGCCCGTCTCGTTGTGGATCGGAAACATCAGCCGTCCGCGGAAACGGTCGAAAAAGCCGCTGCCGTCCTGGCGTGCCACCACCAGACCGGTACTCTCAAGCTGTTCGCGGCCGAAACCCTCCTGCTGAAGCTTGCGCGTGAGCGACTGGCCGGGGCGGTCGGCAAACCCGAGGCCGAACTCGTCGACCAGTGCGTCGGTTACGCCGCGCTTGCTCAGGTAGGCGCGCGCCTCGGCGCCCGCATTCGATCGCAACAGCGACTGGAAATGGCGCAGCGCAATCTCGTGCGCCTCGAAGACGCCGGCGCGAACCTTGGTCTTCTCGTCGGCGTGTTCGGACCGCTTCGGCAGCGGGATGCCATGCCGCTCCGCGAGTTGTTTGACCGCCTCCCAGAACGTGACGCCCTCGATCTCCTGAACGAACTTGATCGCGTCGCCGCCGGCGTTGCAGCCGAAACACTTGTAGAACTGGTGAACCGAATGGACGGAAAAGGAGGGCGTCTTCTCCGAGTGAAACGGGCACAGTCCAACCCAGCGCGGCCCGTTCTTCTTCAGTTGCACGTATTCGCCGACGACGCGCACGATGTCGATCGACGACTTCAGTTGCTCGATGAAGTCCATGGGGGCGGACGCTTACTTCGGCTGGACAATTCGCAGATCGCGCACCCGCACCGGCGGTAGAGGCCCACCCGGTGCAAACTCCACCATCTCGCCGTCGACCGTCACCGCGGCGGCCTGCGCCAGACGGCCCGCCAATTCGCCGGTCGCTTCCAGATCGAGTTCGAGCTGCTGTGGCCCCGCCGCGAGCAGCCACTTCCCCCCCCGCTCCTCGGCGGCGCCTTTCGCCTTCACGCGCGCGGACTCCACCCGGTTGCCCCCCTGTTCGACGAAAGCCCGCACCTGCTGCAACCGTACTGAATTCCCCTCGGCGAGCCGCAGCTTCACCTCGTTCGTCGACACGACGGCCTCCTCCACCCCGCGCATCCGGCTCAACCGCCGCTGCAAGGACTCGACGCAGGAAGCGCACCCGGTGTCCCGATACTGTAGTTCCACCTCGATCAATTGCGCCGGCGCCAACCCCGCCGCCATCGCCAACAACACCACAAATCGCATATGTCAATTATCTCGCTTGCGCGGCGCACGTTCCTACCGTGCCGTGTCCGCACTTTATGCGGACACCTCGATCCCTCGTCACAACAATGTGCCCCGCAACAGCACGCTGGCCATGCTGAAGTAGATAATTACCCCCATGACATCGGCGAGCGTGGCGACGAACGGGGCCGAGGCGGTCGCCGGATCGAGGCGCAGGGCACGGAGGGCCAGCGGCAGCATGGCGCCGGTGACTGTGCCGAACAGCACCACGCCGACCAGGCTCAACGCCAGCGTCCCTCCAATAAGGTAGTAATACTCGCCATAGGAAATGCCCATCCATTCCCAGACGAGGATTCGGACGAAACCGAGCACGGCGAGCACCACGCCGAGCGTGAGCCCGCTGGGCAACTCGCGGAGCAGGATACGCGTCCAGTCGCGCAGCTTGATCTCGCCCAGCGCCATCGCGCGGATCACCAGTGTCGAGGCTTGCGAGCCGCTGTTGCCACCGCTCGAAATGATCAGCGGCAGGAAGACGACCAACACCACCGCACGGGCGATCTCGTCCTCGTAGTGGTCCATGGCGGTGGCCGTCAGCAACTGGCCGAGAAAGAGCACCGACAGCCAGCCGACGCGGCGGCGAATCATCTCCCAGAAGCTGGTCTCCATGTAGGAGACCTCGAGCGCGCTGACCGCGCCCATCTTCTGAATGTCCTCGCTGGCCTCTTCCTGAACGACATCCACCACGTCGTCGACCGTCACGATGCCCTTGACCCGCCCTTCCGTATCGACCACCGGCACAGCCAGGAGTTTGTGGGTGCCGATGAGGCGTGCCACCTCTTCCTGATCGGTGTCCTCGAGTACCGAGACCACATCGCGCTCCATGATCTGGTCGATGCGTTTGCTGCCCTCGGTAGCAAACAGTTCCCGGAACGAGACCACGCCGAGGAGGCGTTGCTCGTTGTCGAGCACGTAGCAGTAGTAGACGGTTTCCATCTGGCGGCCCTGGAGCCGAAGGTAGGTGATGGCGTGGTCCACCGTCATGTCGGGGCGGAGGCGCGCGAAGCGCGGGCTCATCAGGCCGCCGGCATCGTCTTCGGCGTAGGCCAGCAGCGCCTGGACGTCGCGGCGGTTGGTTTCGTCTAGCCGGTCGAGGAGTGCTTTCCGCTGGTCCTCGTCCTCCACCTGCTGGATGAGGTCGGCCGCGTCGTCGGGCGCCAGTACGCGCATCCAGGTCCGCTGTTCGTGCGGCGGCATGGCGAGGACGAGCTCGGACTGTTCGTAGGAACTGAGGTCGAGAAACAGGTCCTCGCGCAGATTGCGGGGCAGGCCACGGAACCAGCCGAAGCGTTCCTCCTTCGGCAGTTGCTGCCATTCGCTGAGCAGGTCTTCCAGTCCGGTGGTGTTGGTAACTGCCATCGCTTGTTCTAGGGTAGCGCCCGGCCCGAGCGCCGCGGATTCCCTGCTATCCTCAGCGTGATGAGGTTTTTCAAATACCTCGCGCCGTTCGTGGCTATCCTCGGCGGCATTCTCTACTTTGCTCCCACCGCCCGATTATTCGCCCTCGTGGTGATGGGCCGTAGCCCTCACTGCCCGATGGAACGGGCGCTCGAAAGCAGCGACAACTGGAAGCAGCAGATCGCGGTGAAGGACCGGATTCTCGCCGCCAGCCGGAAGGTCGAGACCGACGCCGATGGGTTCATGTTGTGGGAGACACCCCACGGCCGGTACTGGATTCCGCCGGACAATCAATGGGTCCTACCCTTCAACCTTGCCGAGCAGGAGCGCGGCATTTACTTCCACGAAAACGCTTCCATCCGGCAGGGCGACGTCGTCCTGGACTGCGGCGCCAACGTCGGCGTGTTCGCGCGCGAGGCGCTCCGCCGCGAGGCGAGCGTCGTTGTGGCGATCGAGCCATCGCCCGTGAACATCGAATGCCTGCGGCGGAACTTTCGGCGGGAAATCGAGGCGGGGCGCGTGATCGTCTATCCGAAAGGAGTCTGGGACCAGGACGCGGAACTGACGCTGCACACGGATCCGCATAACTCCGCCGCCGACACTTTTGTCATGGACCGGGAAGATACGCACGAGGCAATTCAGATTCCCGTGACCACGATCGACAAGCTCGTCGGCGAACTGGAACTTGGCCGCGTGGATTTCATCAAGATGGACATCGAAGGCGCCGAAGTGCGAGCGTTGCGCGGGGCGCGGCAGACGCTGGCCAAGTTCCGGCCCAAGCTGGCGCTGTCGGTGTACCACGAGCCAACCGATCCGGTCGAGGTTCCGAAGGCCGTCTATGCGGCGTGGGATGGTTACCGGCAGATTTGTGGACCCTGCCTCCGGGCCGGTTGGCGCATCCGGCCGGACGTCTTTTTCTTCTACTGATGAAGTTCGCGCTCGCGATCTCGCTGGCGATGCTGCTCTCCGGATGCGCACGGCGCTACCTCGTCGACGGGATGGTGCTGTCGGTCGACCCTCCGCAGCGGCGGCTGGTGGTTTCCCACTCGCGAATCGACGACTTCATGCCGGCAATGACGATGCCCTTCACCGTGCGCAACCCGGCGGAACTCCGGGATCTGCACCGCGGATCGCGAATCCGGTTCCGCCTGAACGTGGGCCGCGGACAATCGTGGATCTCGCGAATCGAGCCGCTGCCGGCTTCGGTAGCGGAGCTATCTCGCGAACTGGCGGGTGCGCCGATCAAGCCCCCGGCCGAAGCCGTCGCCATCGGCCAGAAGATACCGGCGTTCGCGCTAACGGACCAGAGCGGCGAGGCGGCGAGTCCGGAGCAATGGCGCGGCAGAGTGGCGGTGGTGAACTTCATCTATACGCGCTGCCCGCTGCCGGAGGTGTGCCCCCGCCTGACGGCGTCGTTCGCCAGTTTGCAGCGGCGATTCGCCGGCCGGCTGGGCCGGGACCTGGTTCTGGTCTCGATCACGTTGGACCCCCAGCACGACACGCCAGAGGTCCTGTCGCGATATGCTGAGTCTGTAGGTGCCCGGCCGGGCGCGTGGCTGTTTTTGACGGGGACGTTGGACGACGTGAAACGCGTGGCTGGGTATTTCGGCCTCGTCCACTGGGCCGAGGAGGGCGTAATCGTTCACACGTCGGCAACGGTTCTTCTCGCGCGCGATTCGCGGCTTGCCGGCCGGATTGAAGGTTCGTCGTTCCCGTTGTCGCAATTAGTCGATCTGGTCGCTCATCAGTTGGAGGATTGAGTTTATGCGCCGCTTTGCATTCTTGTTCGCGGCATGCGCCGCTGTTTGTTTCGCGCAGGCCACCAAGCCGGATGCCTGCGCGCCACCACCGGGAAGCATTGCGCCGTCGCTCCCGGCGAAGCTCTGGCCGGGTCAGGGCGGCGTCCGTTTCCCGATCACCACCAAAAGCGCCGAAGCGCAGGCATTCTTCGACCAGGGCGTTTCGCAAATGCATTCGTTCTGGGCCAACGAAGCGGAGCGGTCCTTCCTTCAGGCCGCCGCGTTGGACCCCGAAGCGGCGATGCCATGGTGGGGCGTGGCGATGGTGGCGGCCGGCGACTACCGGCCGGGCTTCCAACTTGGCTTCGTCAACGGGTTACCGGAGAAGCCGCGACGGGTTCCGGCGAATCCGAGAGCCGGCGTGAAGCGCGCCGTGGAAGCGGCCCGGAAGGCATCGGAACTGAGCCAGGCGGCCGGCAAGACAACGGAGATCGAGAGGCTGTACATTGCCGCCGTGGCGGCCCGCCGCGATCCGGATTCCGAAAACGTCGAGGAGGGCTACGTTCGGGCTTTACGCGCGCTGATCGAGCGGTACCCCAGGGAAATCGAGGCGCGATCGTATCTGGCGCTCCACATCATGTCGGGATTCACGACGCCCGAGAAAGAACCGCGCGCCGGAAGCATGGAAGCCGTAGCCATCCTGCGCGACCTGCTTGAAAGGGCCCCCGAGCACCCAGGTGTGCATCATTACGTAATTCACGGATGGGAAGGCTCAACGTTCGCCAAGGACGCGTGGCCGAGTTCCGACCGTTACGGCGGCTTGGCGCCCGGCATCGCGCACGCCTTGCACATGCCGGGTCACATTTACGCGCAAACGGGCCGGTGGGCCGATGCCGCCGAGGCGTTTGCGAAGGCTGCGGAGAATGAGGTCGTCTGGATGGAGTCCGACCGGCTGAACGGCAACCGGCACCATGGACACAACGTTCACTTCATGGCGACCGTGCAGTCGTTCGGTGGCGACTACGAGGGCGCGATGCGGTCGGCTCGGAGCCTGCTGGAGTACAAGGAAACGCCGCGCGAGTTGAACGAGATCGATAACTACCGGACGGCGTGGCGGCAGGGCTGGTTCGCCGTTCTACGGACACTTGTCCAACACGAGCGGTGGGACGAGATCCTCGATGGAGCCACGCTGCCGCACTACGACCGGCCGCGCGAGAACGCCTGGCGGCACTGGGCGCGCGCGCTGGCCTACGCGGCCAAGGGCGACCGGCGGGCGGCGAAAGGCGAGAGCCGCCGGATGGAAGCGGCGCTGTCTGACTACAAGAAGAAGCTTAAGAACGACGCGCCCGCCTACCTGTGGGTGGCGCGCGACGAATTGAAAGCGCAATTGGAACTGGCCGGCGGCAAGGTCAACCGTGGATTGAAGGGCCTGGAAGCGGCGGCCGAGCGCGAGTTGGCGCTGCGTTACAACGAGCCGCCGATGTACCCGCGCCCGGTGCTCGAAGTGCTCGGAGCGGCGGCGCTGCGGCATGGGCGGCACGAAGTAGCCGAGCGTGCCTTCCGCCGTGCGTTGGAGCAGTATCCGGAAAGCGCGGGGGCCTTGCGGGGTTTGCGGGGGCAAACTGCCAGCCACGCCGGCGAGTAGCGTGGTCGCGATCATCGGCGCCGGACCGGCGGGCGCGGCGGCGGCGATCGCGGCGCGGCAACATGGCGCTTCGGTCGCCGTTCGGGAAAAGTCGCGATTTCCCCGGCACAAGGTCTGCGGGGAGTTCCTCACGCCCGAAATTCTGCCGCTGCTCGACCGGCTTGGGGTGCTCGGCGCCTTTCAGGACTTGCGGCCCGCGCGGATGGATCGTTTCGTGCTTCACTTACCGCGGCGCGAGTGCTCGGCGGCTCTGGCGGAGCCGGCGCTTGGCTTGTCGCGGTACGCGTTCGATGATCTGCTGTTTTCGCGCGTGGAGGCTTCTCCGGACGACGAGCCGCCGGTGCCCGCGCCGATAGTCGTCGCCAGTGGCCGGCCCGCCGCCAAGCAATCGCGCGGCCAACGCCTGTTTGGCTTCAAGGCTCATTTTCGCGGACCGGTCTCGGACGCGGTGGAACTGTTCTTCGCGGGACGGCGCTGCTACGTGGGCGTAAACCCGGTGGAGAACGGTCTGACCAATGTCTGCGGGCTCGCGCCGGAAGATGAACTCAACCGCCATGGCTTCGAGATCGATGCGTTGATTCATGGCACGCCGCGCTTGGCCGAACGGCTCTCGCCGTGCCAGCGGACCATGGATTGGATCTTCACCGGCCCGCTTCAATTCCGGCGCAACTTCTCGGCGCCCACGCGGCCCGGCGTGTACACGGCCGGCGACGCGCTTTCGTTCGTCGATCCATTCACCGGCACCGGTATCGCGTCGGCGCTGCTGAGCGGCATCTCGGCGGGCCGCCACGCGGCCCTGGGACTGCCGGTCGCC
>CAYPUQ010000273.1:0-6963 GCA_964413655.1 uncultured Solibacteraceae bacterium
CAGTTGCGCCAACCGGCCCGCTGCATCGCCCCTTATTTGTTAGTTTACCATCGGCGGGGCCGAGGGCTGACCTTGGAGCTGTTTCGGCGTACTTCCCGGATTAGGCTGCGAGGGAATGTCCAGCGAAAAGGCCGGCTGGCGCGGCAACCGGCGCGGCGGGCACATCGAGCATGCCTTGCATCTGTAAGGCATTGATGACGGCACGGCCGCCAGCGGGGTTGTCGAAGACGACGTACACGGCGTCCGCGAAGCGCTGCACGCGAACGATGCGCCGCTTCCATTCTTCCATTTCGGCGTAAGAGTACAGGTGAGCGTTGCCGGCACGCAGTTTGAAGTAGCCGACTCCGGTGCTGAGATACGCGCTGGGCGGCATGGCATGATCGGCCGGCGGCAGGTCGAGATTGCAGAAACCGATGTGGTAATCGATCAGCGTGCCGAGGGCTTCCTGCGCAAGCCACGAGTCGTGGGGCAATTCGGCGACGAGCGGAAATCCCTGAAAGCACCGGCGAAGCGCAACGAGAAACTGCCGGTTTTCCACATTAAATGCGAACCGCTCCGGGAACTTCATTACCAACGCGCCCAGAAGTTGCCGGTTCAGAATCGGCCGCAACCCCTCGCGGAAAGCATTCACCTCGGCCGGATCAAGACTCCGCTCCAGGGTGAACCGGTGGTGCAGGAGGGCGGTGAATCGAAAATTCGGCGAGCGGGAGACGCGTGTCATCCAGAGCCGGGACAACTCCGCTCTGGGAAAGCGGTGGAAGGTGGAGCGGATCTCGACCGCGCCGAACCGGGCGCCCAGAAACTCCAAACCATGAAATCCTCTTGGCTTAGGCCGGGGATAGACGTAGCGGTCCCACTGCGGATGCTCCCAGCCGGAGACGCCGGTGAAGGTTGTCCCAATCACGGATGTTCTCCCTTTCTTCTCCTACAAGGATACACCAAGGAAAGATCCGAAGTCAAGATACTTCTTCGCCCATTCTTCGCAGCGATTTGGAGGAGGCCCCTGGATCAGAAATTCCGCGAGCTTTTTCCGATTGCGCTGTAACCTTCGGGGCGGAGCGTGCGTTTACACTTTATCCCCGTTACGACGGCGGGCACCTTCACCCCTCACCACCCAAACCGGTGCCCGCCACTCCTTTCAAATTGTTCTAGAAATCAAGTCGATTTAGGTCCGGTAACTGGCGTTAATTTCGATGTAGCCTTCGGTGAAGTCGCAAGTCCAGAACCGGGCCTGCCCAGAACCGTTCCCCCGCAGCGTAAACTCGATCAGACACTCGGACTGGCGGAGTTTCTCAATCAGCGCCATTTCATCAAACTTGGCCGCAAGACCGTTGCGGCACACCGGGACGCCCTGCATCGTAACGCCGATATGGCTGGGGTCGATGGGTACGCCGGAATTGCCGGCGGCGGAGATGATGCGGCCCCAGTTCGGATCGGCGCCGGCGACGGCGGTCTTGACCAGCGGCGACACGGCGATCGCGCGAGCGATCTGGGCGGCGGCCGCGTTGGAGGCGGCGCCGCGGACGTGAATCGTTACCAATTTCTTCGCCCCTTCGCCGTCGCGCGCGATGCGCCGAGCGAGATCCTGCATCAGGTGCATCAGCCCATCGAGGAACACCACGCGATCCCGTGACTGTAGCTTGACGCCGCTGGCGCTATTGGCCATCAGAACGACCGTGTCGTTGGTGGACGTGTCGCCGTCGACCGTAATGCGGTGATAGCTCTGTTCGACGGCCGCGGCGAGCATTCGGCGCGCCTCGGCCAGCGGGATCACGGCATCGGTCATGAAGAAGCCGAGGGTGGTGGCCATGTTGGGATGGATCATGCCGGCGCCCTTCGTCATGCCGGCGATGCGGACGCGGCCGGCGTCGAGCGCCACTTCCGCCGTGGCGCTTTTCGGAAAGGTATCGGTCGTCATGATCGCCTCGGCGACGGCGCCGAACTGGTCCGCGGACAGCGAGGCCACCAAATCCGGCAGGGCGGCCGTTATAAGTTTGGCGTCGAGTTCCACACCGATGACACCGGTGGAGGAGGGCAGTATCCGATGAACCTCCGTCTTCAACAGCCGTGCCGCCGCGCGGCAGGTGGCCAGCGCCACTCTCTCACCCGTCTTCGTGGCGCAGTTGGCGTTACCGGCGTTAACGACAATGGCACGCAGCGAGCCGGCCTTGGCGAGATGCGCCCGGCCGATGCGCACGGGCGCCGCTTGCACGCGATTTTTTGTGAACATTCCCGCCGCGGCGGCGGGAAGATCGGAGACGATCAGCGCCAGATCGTTCTTTCTTACCTTCCGGATACCCGCATACGTGGCGGAATAGCGATAGCCAAGAGGTAGAGTCAAGTGGTCGTTTCTCCCAATCGTTCGTTGTCGAGCAGGTGGTGGCCGTGCTGAAAATCCTCCGCGGTTACCCGTTTGCGCCCCGGCAACTGGAGTTCGAGCACTTCCAGCGCCGTACCCTCGCCGCAGGCGACAGCAAGCCGCCGCCGGCCGGGAAGCAGCACGCCCGGAGTAAGGTCCGCGCCGGCGCCGGCGGGCCGGGCGCGGTGAATTTGAAGGATCTGGCCGCGGAAGGTGGTGAAACCGCCGGGCCAGGGCTGAAATCCACGAATCCGACAGTCGATCTTGCGGGCGGGCCACGACCAATCGATCAGGCCGTCCTCTTTCTTAAGCTTTGGAGCCAGCGTGGCCTCGCCGTGGTTTTGCGGCTGCGGGGTAATCCGGTTGTGGGCGAGCCCGTCGAGTGTTTCGGTCAGCAATCGCGCGCCTGCTTCGGCGAGCCGGGCGCCGAGTTCGACCGCCGACTCCTCGGCTCCGATTTCGCAGTCCCACTTGAGCAGCATGTCGCCTGTGTCCAACCCGGCGTCGATGCGCATTGTGGTAACTCCGGTACGGGTTTCACCGCTCGCAATCGCCCACTGAACGGGCGCCGCTCCGCGGTACTTCGGCAGCAAGGAGGCGTGGACATTGATGATGCCCAAGGGCGGGATATCGATGATGGACCGCGGAATGATCTGGCCGTAGCCAACGACCACCATGGCGTCCGGGCGGATCCGCCGAAGCTGATCGACGACGTCCGGCTGGCGAATTTTTTCCGGCTGATGAACCGGCAGACCGAGAGCCAGCGCGGCCTCCTTCACGGGCGAGAACGCAAATTCGCGTCCGCGTCCCTTGGGACGGTCGGGCTGGGTGAAGACAGCGGCAATCCGGTGGCCGCCAGCGGCGAGAGCCTGGAGCGACGGGACCGCGAAGTGAGGTGTACCGAGAAAGACAAGGTTCAATTCCACTCGCCGGCCTTCTTCAGTCTGCGGATTTTGCGCTGGATGATGTCGCGTTTCAGCGCGCTCAGGTGCTTCAAGAAGAGGATTCCGTTCAGGTGGTCGATCTCATGCTGCATAACGCGGGCGAGGAGTTCTTCGCCTTCCATCTCGAAGTGCTGGCCGGTGACGTCCTGCGCGCGGACGCGGACTTTCATCGCACGCTTCACCTTGTCGCGAAAGCCCGGGATGCTGAGGCATCCTTCTTCGTCGACGTGCGTGCCTTCCTTCGCGACGATTTCCGGATTGAGCAGGACAATTTGCCGGGCGGCGTCCTCGCCCGCGGAGGTGTCGATCACGGTGAGCCGCCGCGATAGCGCAATCTGGGGCGCGGCGAGACCGACGCCGCGGTGGGCGTACATAGTCTCGAACATGTCCTCGACGAGTTTGTGGAGTTCGGGCGTGTCGAACTCGGTCCAGGGTTCGGCGGGCGTTTCCAGAACGGGGTCGCCGTATTTCACAACATGGTAGATCATCAGAACCTCTTGACCTGATCCTGGTATCCCTCGAAATTGCGGCGAGTTTCCTCAAGCGAATCGCCGCCGAATTTTTCCAGAAAGGCTTGGGCCAGTACGATGGCGACCATCGCTTCTCCGATGACGCCGGCGGCCGGAACGACGCAAACGTCGCTGCGTTCGTACGCGGCGAGCGAGGGATCGCGCGTCGTGAGATCGACTGATTCCAGCGGCCGGCGCAGCGTGGAGATGGGCTTGAGCAGGCCGCGGACCAGGATATCCTGGCCGTTGGTCATGCCGCCCTCGAGGCCGCCGGCGCGGTTGGCCCCGCGAGTGAACCGGTGCGCTTCCTTATCGTAGTGGATGGTGTCCTGAACGCGGGAACCAAAGCTCGATGCGCCTTCGGCCGCGAAGCCGATCTCGACGCCCTTTACGGCCTGCATCGAAACAATCGCCTGCGCGAGCCTGCCGTCGAGGCGGCTATCCCATGTAATATGCGAGCCAAGACCGATCGGCAGGTTGTGGGCCACCACCTCGAAGATGCCGCCGATGGTGTCGCCGGTGCGATAGGCTTCGTCGACGAGGGCTTTCATACGCTGCTCGGCTTCGGGGTCGACGCACCCGAGCAGGACCTCCTCCCGTCGGCTGAGAGCGACGATTTCGTCCCAGGCGGCCTGACGTTCCAGGTGAGCGCTGCCAACCGCGATGACATGGCTGAGGATCTCGATACCGAACTGGCGCAGAAACTGTTTGCTAACGGCGCCGATGGCGACCCGGGCCGTGGTCTCGCGGGCCGAAGCGCGTTCGAGGATATAGCGGGCGTCGTGGAAGTTGTACTTGACGGCTCCGGCCAGGTCGGCGTGACCGGGCCGCGGCCGGGTCACCGTTTTCTTTTTCTCCTCGCTGCCCGCGAAGTCCTCGACCGGCATGCTCTCGGTCCAGTTCTTCCAGTCGCGGTTTTCGATAATCATCGCAATGGGGGCGCCGATCGTGATGGAATGGCGCACGCCAGCGACGATTTGGACCTCGTCCTTTTCGATTTTCATGCGGCCGCCGCGGCCGAAGCCTTGTTGGCGGCGCCAGAGTTCGCGATTGATTTTGTCGACGGAGACCGGGACGCCGGAGGGCAGTCCGGTCAGGGTCGCCACGAGGCACTGGCCGTGCGACTCCCCAGCGGTTTCAAAACGGAGCATGCGAGGGTGAAATTCCATCGTAGCAGTCCGAGGCGGCGGCCGGTGAGCAGGGGTTGGTTCCGTCGATTCAAGGCGATTCAGCCGGGCGCTTGACGTTCGCTGGCGCCGCTCGCTACGATGAATAGGCGTTGAGCGGTAGTTTGCGCGCCCGTAGCTCAGTTGGATAGAGCGTCTGGCTACGAACCAGAAGGTCGCATGTTCGAGTCATGCCGGGCGCACCATTCCTTTCAGTCATTTAGGCTCTGTTTTCGCGCTAACCCTTCAAGTCAACCAGGATCAACTCGACGGGCTGATCGAGCAGGTTCTCCTCCTCATGGCGGGCGGGCATTCCGTAAAGCACGTCGCCCGGCTTGCCCACCACGGTGTTCCTGGTTCCGTCCGGAGCCGTGATCTCAAGCCTCATCTCGGTGAGCGGAACGGTCACCCGCGGAGTGCGGTGCTCGTGGAAGGCGATCTTCTGCCGTGGCCCAAGCCGGACGCGCAGCACGCGCACTTGGCTGTTCTCGAACTCTACCTTGTAGACATCGGCAGCGACAGTTACCGGGTCGATCGCCGGCCACGCAACATCGCCGCCGTCCTTCTTCAATTCGATCTCGATAACCCGGAACGTCGTACCGCCGACGTTCTCGCTGGTGTGAAGACCGCCCTTGGTGTCCCAAAGCACCTGACCGGCTTCGAACACGACGTCCTTCGCGGGCCCGTCCTGAAACTCGAGGCGCTGCGCGCCCTTGTCGAGATAGACCATCACGCGATTCTGCTGGTGGACGTGCGGCCGTCCCTTTGGTCCGGGACGGGCCGTAGCGACAACCACACGGGCATACTCGTTGTCGACCGGGACGGGCCGCTGCGCCAGTAGCGTGAGGGGGAGAAGGAGAACCAAGGTTCGCACCGGGTCATCATATCCGGATACCCAGGCTGGCGCCTGCGGCGCTTCGGCGAAAGCAGGGTGGCGCAAGCGTCCACCCTCATGGCGCGCACGGTGTTTCTCACTTCGAAGGGCGCGGATCTGCGCGCGTACCGGGAGGCGGTTTGCGGCGGGATCTCGACGTTGTGAGCCGCCCGGAAAATCAACGCATCTCAGCGATCTTCACCCGCATCTGCTTGGACCGGCTCATCGAGTTCCTATTGACTGAGAACACGGGTCCGACTACGCCGTTGGTGCTGTACCAGCTTTCCACAAGGCCCGGGTTGTGGGCGGCGGTGGACTCCACCACCCAGAGCGTAAAGCTGTCGGGCTGCTTCGACGGTTTCGGAAATACTACGGGGAATGACCGGTTCGGTTCCGTGATCATGACATGTCCGACGGTTGTTCCTCCGGGAATCACGTTGCCGCCGGCGTCAACCAGCGCGAGGACATAGGATTTTCGGACGTCGATATCCTGCCAGCGCTTCACAAAGTTCGGCTGGAGATATTGGCTGATCAGCGTGTCCGGCCCCAAGTCTCCCTTGCGATACCCCAGGTCCGTCCATGGATGGCCGCGCTTGACATGCCAGGAATAGTTTCCCACGAAGCCATTGCAGTCGAGGCCGAGAGCGGCGTCGGCGTATTGCTGTAAGCTTTCGTTCGTCGTCAGTCCCCAGTGAGCCGCGAGTTGCATCACCACTTGGTGGAGCTCGGGCGAGCCCTTGCCAAGGAACGCATACCGGATGAATCCACCCCACTGTGTGAGCGTGTCGTGGCTGACTGGCACGACCTCGCTGCCGGTCGCCACACGAATGTCGAGCTTAGGGTCGATCCCTTTGCGCCATTCGCTCATGAACGCGTTCATCATCTTCTCATTTACGTTTCCTATAATTGGTGAGTTCAGACGGTACTGATTCACCCTTACCTGCACCATTGCGCCCCAATGAGTGTAAACCGGCATATCCCAGTAGCGCGCCTTATACATACTCGGCGTCATAACGACTCCAATCCTCCTGTTGCCTGGCCAGCCGCCCAGACGCGGCCCGCCAATTTGCGACTTCAAATGGATAAGCGGGAACAGTCCGGAAATTTAGCG
>CAYPUQ010000273.1:7063-9011 GCA_964413655.1 uncultured Solibacteraceae bacterium
CGAATGCTTTCGGCCTCGCCTACGTACACTGCTGGTTTGCCGGAATCCGAGTCGGCCCCGATCAGAAAGTAGACTCCCGGCTTAGCTGCTTCCTCTCGCGCGAGGACGCCGTCCAGTTCGCTCCGAGGCCCGGCTACCGCCTTGCCGGTCCAGTTCGACAGTTCCGCGGTCCGCAAACGTTTCGCGTCGCCGTGGACGAGGAAGAGCTTGATGGTTGCATGGGGAATGCTATCCCTGCCGGAGACCGTAGTATCATGACTCCCGCATGGTGCGCACGGTGTTTCTCAGTTCGACGGGCGCGGATCTGCGCGCGTACCGGGAGGCGGCGTTTGCGGCGATCCAGAAGCTCGACGGGTGGAAGTGCGTCCGGATGGAAGACTTCGGGGCGCGGGACTGGGACGTCGATACGTTCTGCCGCGAGAAGGTGAAGGAATGCGATCTGTTCGTGGGCCTCATTGGCCACCGGTTCGGCGACGGGCCGAAGGACAGCAAGCAGTCCTACACGCAGCGGGAATACCGGGCGGCCGTCGAGGCAAGCAAGCCCAGGCTGCTGTTTCTGGCGCCGGGCGATTTCGCGGTTCCGGCGAACCTGCGCGAGCCAGAGTGGAAGTTGGACGCGCAGGACGCGTTTCGGAGGGAACTCACCGGGAACAAGGATAGGATTGTCTCCGTCGGGTTCACGAATCCCGACAACCTGGCTACACAGGTCACCGCCGCGATCCGCAATTGGGAACACGAGCACGCTGACGGGAAGGGGAGACAGCGCGCCGCCGATCCGTCGCGCTACCTCGATGCGCTGTGGAAGGAAACCGCCTACATCGATATTCGCGGGCTTCGCGTCGGCAACCAGGCCGTGCACCGGTTCCGGATCGATGAGCTGTACACGCCGCTGACGGCGGTGCTGCCGGTGGAGGATCGCGCGGAGAAACTGGAGCGCCAGAAGCCGGCGCCGTTGCAGCAGGCCATCGCGAACGGGCGCGTGGTGCTGGTGGGCGACCCGGGCGCCGGTAAATCGACGTTCGTGCGGCGCATCGCGTTTGCCGCCTGCGAGACGCTGCTCGGGAAGAATCCGCAAGCGGCGGCGGACTTGTCGCTCCCCGCGCCATGTCCATTTCCCTTGCCGGTTCGGGCAGCGAGCCTGTCCAATCACATCCTGCGGCACCGAAAAGCAGCGGGTTGTCCGGCGGAGGACGATTCGCCCGCCTGGCTGGTTCATTATCTCGATCAGACTGCGCGTGACAACGACTGGGGCCTCGACGGCGATTTCTTTCGCCAGGAACTCCGGCGGGGCGCGCTGCTGCTTGTCGACGGGCTGGACGAAGTGCCTGAGCGCACCGACCGCCACGCGCTGGCGCGGCTTCTGAAACGGGCGGCCCAGGACTACGAGAAGACGCCGATGGTGGCCACTAGCCGGCCGCCGGCCTACGGCGGCGAGACGGTGATCCCTGGATTCGTGACGGTTCAGATCGCACCGCTCGACGAAGAGGCGTTGGCCTTGTTCGTCGTCAATTGGTGCCGCGGACTCTACCCGGACGATGAGAAGGGTGCGGACAGCCACCGCGCCGCGCTTTTGGATGCCATCCGCAGCAAGCCGGAGATTACGGAGATGGCGGTGAATCCGGTGATGCTGACCGCCTTGGCGGCGCTGCACTGGAACCGGAGGCGGCTGCCGGACCAGCGCAGCGAGTTATACGAATCGGTCCTCGACTGGCTGGTCACGAAGCGCGAAGAGAGACGGAAAGAGGCGCGGGTAACGGCGGTGCAGTGCCTCCAGCACATGGAGTACCTGGCGTTCGCGATGCACACGCGCGCGCAGGGAAAGCAGGTGGAGATCACGCGCGACGCGGCGGCGCGCATCCTGGCGTCGCGATTTCGCGAAGAGCCCGAAGACCAGCAGTACTCCGCCGCGGAGCGGTTCCTCGAGGAGGAGGAGACCGACAGCGGCATT
>CAYPUQ010000274.1:0-2241 GCA_964413655.1 uncultured Solibacteraceae bacterium
TCGAAGCGCCCACTGCGGGGGATGTCCTGCTCAACGGCCAGAGTGTTACCCGCCTTCCGCCCTACCGGCGCAACGTCACCACCGTATTCCAGAACTACGCGCTCTTCCCGCATCTCACCGCCCGCGAGAATATCGAATTTGGCCTGAAGCGCCACGGCCTGCCCGATCTCGACCGGCGGGTACGGGACGTCCTCGATCTGGTCCAACTCGCCGGCAAGGAATCGCGCTACCCGGACGCGCTATCGGGCGGCGAACGCCAGCGCGTTGCGTTGGCCCGGTCGTTGGTGCTCGAACCCGATGTCCTCCTGCTCGACGAACCGCTCTCGGCGCTCGACCCAAACCTTCGCAAGCTGATGCGCGCCGAACTGAAGGCCCTGCAGCGCCGCGTCGGCATCGCTTTCCTGTTCGTCACGCACGACGTCGAAGAAGCGCTCACCCTCGCCGGCCGCATAGCAGTGATGAACCGGGGGCGCCTGGAGCAGACCGGATCGCCTCAAGACGTTTACCTGCATCCGAAATCCCGATTTGTAGCGGGCTTCCTCGGCGCGGTGAACTGGTTCGGAAACGTTGGCGTTCGCCCCGAGGCGACCCGGATCGCGCACACACCACCCGACAACGGCGCGCGCTTCGTTCCCGCCACGGTCGTCAATTCCATCTTTCTCGGCAACTGTATCCACGTCGAATCGCGTTTGCCGGATGGCGCGGCGGCCATCGCCGAGGTTTCGCGTCTCAACGGCGCGTTCCACCACGGCGAGAACGTTCACCTCTGGTGGGAACCGGCCGACGAGCTCCACCTGCCGGCCGAGCCGCGCGGATGACGCGCCTCCGCGCGGTGTTTCTCGCTCCCTCGCGCGCGATCATGGGGACGCTGTTTGTCGCGCCACTCCTGATCGTTCTCGTCTACAGTTTCCTGACGCGCGGGGTCTACGGCGGCCAGTCTCCGCCGTGGACTCTCGACAACTACTTCCGCCTGGCCGACCCGCTGTACCTGGCGATCCTCGTCAAGTCGTTCTGGATCGCTGGCGTCTCCACGCTGCTGTGTCTCGCGCTCGGATTTCCCCTGGCGCTGTTCATCGCCCGTTCCCGCCGCCGGAACCTCCTCATCGCCCTCGTCATGCTGCCGTTCTGGACCAGTTTCCTCGTCCGCACCTACGCCTGGATGTTCCTGTTGCGCGATACCGGACTCGTGAACACGGTCCTGCTGGCGCTTGGCATCGTCGCCGAACCGCTCCCACTGCTCTACAACGACGGCGCGGTGATTGTCGGCCTTGTCTACGGCTACCTCCCCTTCATGGTGTTGCCGGTCTACGCCGCGCTGGAGCGGATCGACAGATCGCTGGTCGAGGCCGCTGCCGACCTCGGCGCGACGCCCTGGACGACGCTGATTCGCGTCGTGGCCCCGCTGGCCGCTCCGGGCGCCGTCGCCGGCTCGGTGCTGGTATTCATCCCGTGCCTCGGCGCTTACCTGACGCCCGACCTGCTCGGCGGCGGCAAAAGCATCCTGGCCGGCAATGTCGTCCAGAACCAGTTCACCTCTGCCCGCGACTGGCCCTTCGGTTCGGCCGTCTCGTTCGCTCTGATGGCGGTGGTGATGCTTCTCTTGTGGTTGGGCCTGCGCCGCCGCGGGGAGGTTCTGTGACGCGGGCGCTGCCGGTTTATGCCGCTGCCGTCTATCTGTTCCTGCACCTGCCGCTCCTCATTCTCACCGTCTTCAGCTTCAACGAATCCCGCTTCACCGTCTGGCAGGGGCTGTCGTTGCGCTGGTACCGTGCGCTGTGGAATGACAGTCAGATGATCGAGGCGGCCCTGAACAGCCTGGCAATCGCCTTGGTGTCAACCGCGCTTGCCACGGCCGCCGGTACACTCTGTGCCTACGGACTGTGGAAGCGAACCGATCGCGCTCTGACCGGAACGCTTTATCTTTCGCTGGTGACGCCGGAGATTGTCACCGGTGTCTCGCTGCTCGCTTTCTACCAGTGGATCTTCCGCTTCCTCGACGTCCGCCTGGGCATGCACACCGTCATCCTCGCCCACGTGACGTTTTCCATCGCCTACGTTGTGCTGGTTGTCCTGGCCCGTCTGCGCACGCTCGACCCGGCGTTGGAGGAAGCCGCGCTCGACCTCGGCGCGACGGAGTGGGAAGCCTTCCGCCGTGTGACGCTGCCGGTGTTGCTGCCCGGCATCGTGGCCGCCGCCCTGCTGGCGTTTACCATCTCGTTCGACGACTACGTGATCACCAGC
>CAYPUQ010000274.1:2341-8971 GCA_964413655.1 uncultured Solibacteraceae bacterium
GCGGTCATGGCGTCTTCCTTGCCCTCGTATTCGAGCGCCAGGTATCCACGATAGCCGTGCTTGGCAAACATCCGCATGATCCGGTCCCAGTCGGCGTCCACCCGCTCACCCGCTTCGTCGCGGATCTCGGACTTAAACTGGGCGTTCACGGCCTTGGGCAGGATCGTTTCGATCTGCCGGTAGGCATCGTCGCGGAAGTTGCCGGTATCGAGGTTCACGCCGACCCACGGCGAGTTCACGGTGTCCACGATCTGTAGAATCCGCGAGGCCCGCTCGGTGATACCGCCGTGGTTTTCGAGGCCGAGTATCACTCCCTTCGATCCGGCGTACTCGGCCGAGCGCCGGAGCACGTCCACCACCCACTCCGCCGCGCGATCCTCCGTTTCTCCCTTCGGAACGTTGCCGCCGAACACGCGAATGTGCCCCGCGCCCAACTTGGCCGCCACGTCGACCCACTTCTTCACCTCGGCGGCTTCCTTTTCGCGCAGTTCCGCCGTCGGGCGGCACATGTCGGTTCGCACGGAGATACTGTAGATCTCCACCCCATTGCGATAAGCCAAGCCCTTCAACGGCAGGAGGAAACTGTCCTCGGTGTTCGGGAACCAATAGACTGTCAGGTCCAAACCATCGACGCCGAAGTCGACGGCGAGCCGCACCAGGTCCTCGTATTTCAGCTTGCCGGACTGTAAGGCCTGACGGTAGGAGTATGCGCAGATCGCCGTGCGCAGCCGGGGTTTGCGGGAACCGGCGCTCTCATCGGCGCCCTGTGCGGTAAGCGCGGCGGCGCTGGCAATCGCCGTTTGCAGCCATATACGTCGATCCATCGAAGACTCCTTTCGTGTTGACACCTCCCGATTGTACTGCGCGAGAGCGGAACGGCGGGTGCTTCACTCGCACGGTTCGACGCCGCTGATGAACTTAGCGGTTTGTTCGAGCAGCGACTGCGAGTCGTGGCCGGCGCCCCGGATTACGCTCCAGGCCAGCGTCAGCGGGACCATCACCGTCCGGCCGCCCACGTGGAAGGTCGTGTCCAGGCGCTTCCCGGCGACTCGTGCCACTTCGGCGCGTAGCGCGTCGAGCGTCACGTTGCGCTGCACCAGGCATACCAGTGCCGCGGCGGACCATCGGTGGATCTGGTCGCCCTCACCAAGTTCGGGCGTCACCGTCTGGCTCAAGTGCAGCATCATCTGATCCAGGACGGGCGCGCCGTAGCGGGCGCGGATGGCCGAGGCCCGCTCCATGACGAAGATCACAAGGTAGAATGGCGTCCGGCCGAGAATGCAGCCCCTGATTGCCTCCGCGAGTTCGCTTCTTCCTGGCAGGCCAGTCTCATCCGGTTGGGCCAGCCCGGAGGACTCCCGTTTCTCGATCACCTTCCGAATTCCAGACGTGAGTCCTCCGACCAGCGAAGAGGTCTCTTCGTTCCGGCTCCGGGCCTCCTGGCGGATTGTATCGAGGCAAGATGCCAACTGCAGCTTCAGTTTCTGGATGTCCTCGATCATGGCCGCCCGCTCCACCTGCCTCTCGATGGACTGTAACCTCTCGATCGACCGCGAGTTGGCTTCGGAGACCGTTGCCACGGTCTCGCTGAGCATCTTCACCATGTTGTGCAATTCGGTGTTGAAAATCCGGATCGCACGGGTGGCGCGATGATTATACTCTTCGATCACGCGCGTGACGTTCCCGGCGATGACGAGGATCTCCGCCGGCGGAGGCAGCGTGCTCAGGTCATCCCGCCGGCGGTGAATCTCCTGTTGAAACCGCTCGTGGTCCGACGCATCCACTTCTACCGCATGAAGCGCGGTTGCATCCAAGACCAGTTGCGAGAAGCGAAGCAGCGCGTTCCCAAGCTTTGCGTCTTCACTTTCCCAGAATCGTCGTATCGAGATTAACACCTATTTTGCCGCGGGCCGCGAAGACTCAGGACAGGCCGGCGACCGCCGCCTGCCGTTTGAACCGCGTTCCTCTCGGGAATATCGTGGGATACCCCGCCGCTTACTCTCAGACGGTTCCGTAAGCCGGTGACGGCACTTCCGGCAACCGTCGCTTAGTTTGGCAGCGATTCCGCCACAATAAAGGCATGTCCGACCTTCGCATCGCCACCGCCCAATTCGAGGCGCGGGACGGCGACAAGATGTACAACCTTGGGGTGATCGACCGGTTGACCCGCCAGGCGGCTGCTGCCGGTGCGCAGTTTGTGGCCTTCCACGAGTGCTCGATTCCCGGTTACACGTGGCTCGAAACGCTGGATCGCGACGGGGTCTTCGCCGTTGCCGAGGTGGTTCCGGGCGGCGAGTCGTGCGAGCGGCTCGTGGCACTGGCGCACGGGACCGGAGTGCTGGTCGGCGCTGGACTGGTGGAGCGCGACGGCGACGGCGTCTACAACGCGTACGTTGTCGCGGGTCCGGAAGGGGTGCTGGCCCGGCATCGCAAGCTGCACGCCTTCATCAATCCGCACCTCACGTGCGGCGAAGGCTATACCGTGTTTGAAGCCCTTGGCTGGCGGTTTGGCATCCTGATTTGCTACGACAACAACCTGCCCGAGAACGTGCGCATGACGGCGATGCTTGGCGCGCAAGTCGTGCTGATGCCGCACGTCACCGGCTGTCTCCCCTCGCCCGCCCCGGGTCGCGGTACGGTGGCCCGCGAGGTGTGGGAGAATCGGGACCGCGATCCCGTCCGCTGCCGGCTGGAGTTTGATAGCCCGAAAGGACGTGGCTGGATCATGAAGTGGCTGCCCGCACGGGCTTGGGAGAACGGGGTGTATGCGGTCTACTCGAACGTGATCGGCCTGGACGGCGGAACCATCAAGCCCGGCGGGTCCATGATCGTAGACCCGTTCGGCGAGGTGATGGCCGAGTGCCGGAGCCTCGGGGATGAGGTAATCGGCGCGACGCTGACCCCGGAAGCGCCGGAACTCGCCTCGGGCGCTAGCTACATCCGGGCCCGGCGTCCCGAGTTATACGGGAAGCTGGTCGAGCCGAACCCTCACCTCGGTCCGGACCGCCGCCCCGAAGTCTGGTGGCAGAAAGCGCAGCGGAAGAGCCGTTAACTGAATACCTGGCGTAATCGTTTTGCCACGATGCGGTGTTCGTCCGCCCGCATCATCCACACCGAAACCAAAAGGCCGCCCGAACCGCGCCGCAGCACCGCTATCGAGGGTTCGCCCTCCATCAGCTTCCGTACCACTTCTTCTGAAGTAATTCGCAGCGCCGACTCGTCCCAGGTGACCATCAGATGGGGCACTTCATTTGCGATCGCGGGAATGTGCCGTTCGAGCTTAAGGCCCTTGATGGGCGAAAGTGATTCCATCATGTAAGACACGCGGTTGTCCAGTTCGCGGATTTCGGCCTGATGATCCACTCTCAGGTACCGCTCGACGGCCGCAACCAAGCCCACAATTTCTTCCTTGCCCACTTTCATGCCGCGTCCGATACCGCCGCTTGGGCTCATGCATGGCAGCGCCGCTTCGATCAGGTCCTTGCGGCCCAGCAGCAGCCCGGAACACTGCGGACCCCTCAGCGCCTTCCCGCCGGAGAACGTGACGAGATCGAAGCCCTCGTGCACGTACTTCCAAAGGTTCTCCTTTGGCGTGGCGTCCGAGGCGGCGTCGTTAAATGTCGGCACGTCGCGCTGTTTGCCCACGCGAACCCACTCGGCACTGTTGATCCGGCCCAGCGGATCCGCTTTGTTCAGGAAAAACATCATCGCGGTGCGTTCATTGATTGCATTCTGAAGCTGCTCCGGAGTCTCGACGGTGACGACCTTCGCGCCCACCAGTTCGATTTGCGCTTCATAGCCGCTTCGGTGGGTTTTCTGCTGAATGACCTCGTTCTTCATCCCCGTTGTGTCCGGGAGCTGCCGGAGTTTGTCGGGCTCACCGCGAGCGATGCAGGCCGCCGTAGCCACGGTGATCGACGACGCCGCGCCGCCGGTGATCATGGCGGCGGGCACGCGCAGGAGTTCCGCGATCCGCGCGCCCGCCTTGCGCTGCAGATCGGGCAGATGCACAAAGCTCCGCGAGGCGTCGTCCATCGCACGCACCACCTCGGGCGGCATGATGGAGCCGCCGAGAATTGTCACCACGCCCATTCCATTGATGACCGGCCGCACGCCCAGACGATCGTAGATTCCGCCCCGCGGTGCGGCGGTGGCCGTCGCCGCCGCCAGCGGCGTCGCCGCGGTGCTCTTTAGGAATGTTCTCCGTGTTGGCATGCCGTCGATTCTACCGTAGGCGGGCGCGAGGGAGGCGCGGGGGCCAAGCGCCAACCAACATTCGCACGCCCAGGGTATAGTGACAACAATGCCGCTCGACTTGTCCAGAGATATCGTGCTTCGGTGGGAGAGCCCCGATCTCTCGCATATTGCCCTATTCAAGCAGGCCGGCATTACCGCCGTGCTTCCATCCACCGTTGAAGCTTCATTCTCCGAGGCGTGTTCCGCGGCAGGAATTGCGACGGTCGCTCCGTCCGAAATTCAGTTGCTGCGGCAGAGCGAGTTGGGCGCTGCCAAACCGGGCGCAAACGTTGCTCTGACCGGCGGACTATGGCCGGGTATCAGTAGGCCGGCTGCCGTTTCGGGCCGCGGAGACGAAACCGCGAGCGCAAGCGTCGAGCCCTGGGTGGACTCGAATGGATATTGGATTGGCTATCTCCGGGCGATCTACCCAAAGCGGCCTTCGGTGCTGGGCTATTTGCCCGATAAGTTGGGCGACCGGGCCGTTCCGTTCGATTCCCTGGAACTGGCGCTGATCGAGGCATGGACAGCCGGCGGAAATTATATCCTGGCCGTCGAACCACGCTACCGGGAGGCGCTGCTGCGAAGGGAACCTAAGGCAATATCCGCCTGGGAGCAACTCGGCCGGACAGCGCGCTGGCTGCGCGAGAACATCGCTCTGTTCCGCCAGCCTGCCCTCCCGATTGTGACGGCATTGGTCGAGCCCGGTGCCGCAACGGCCGAGATCGGCAATCTGCTCTACCGGAGGCATGTTTCTCCTTTGTTGTGGCCAGCCGCCGCGCCGCCACCGACGGATCCTCGGCAACGGCTCGCCCTGGTCGCCGCCAACTTGAGGCGGCCCGAGCCGGGGCTGGTGAAACAGATCATGGCACATGCCGAAGCGGGCTCCAGCGTGATTGCCGCTGCGCCGCCGGCTGAGCAGTGGTGGCAATCGGCGGCCCTGAAGCCCGTCCGCAGCGAACCCGATCGGGAGTTCTTCGCAGTGGGGAAAGGCCAGCTTGTCGCCTACCGCAGGCCGATTGCGGACCCGAGCGAGTTCGCGCTAGATGTGATCGATATCATTACTCACAAGAACCGTGCGGTGCGCCTCTGGAACGCGCTGGCTGTCATCGCCCTTGTAACGAACTCTCCTCGTCAGGGCGAACGGGTGCTCCACGTTATCAACTACGGTTCGCCGATCGACGCGGATGTGCAGGTCCGTGTTCAGGGCCACTTCACGAAGGCGACGCTGTTACGGCCCGACGCTCCTCCGGCCCCACTCCAGGCCGCGAAGCGGGGAGCCACGACCGAGGTTTTTCTCCCGGAGATCAAGCGCTTGGCCGTCGTCGTCTTCAGCTAGACAGCTCGATTTTCGAGTAAACTGGTCCCAGACTCAGAGGAGGTTAGCGATGCTCACACGCCGCCGCTTCTTACGCACGGGCGCTCTGGCAACCGCCGGCGCCGCCGGCATGGAACTTTCGGCAGCCCCAGCGCGTATACCGCAATCGTATTTCGGCCTGCATCCGTTCATCGAGCAGAATCCGAAGGCCATCTTCATCCGGCGCACGAACGTGCCCCACAAGATGGACGAAGAGTCGAAGCGGCGCGAGGGGCTCACGCTGGCCCGGGAGATTTTCGTTCCACTGGACCAGCCTGGAATTCCGGTGAGCCACCGAATCGTGCTGAAGCCCAACGTCTGCAGTGTGAGGAGTAAGAATCGGCCCCACGTCGAGAATTGGGGAACGGGCACCGACCCCCAGTTCTACGAAGGCATCGTAATGGGTCTCAAGGAAATCGGGCTCAAGAAGTTTCATTTCGTCGAGGCGAATAATTTCCACGCCTGGAACTTCCGGGGCTTCGTGGATATCAATGAACGCCACGGCATCGAGATGAACGAGCCATCGCGCCGCATCCGGAACTTCCGCGACGGCTATGACATGACCTGGAGCAAGGTTCCCGGCGGCGTTGTTTACACGAGCATCCCGCACTACGCGCCGGTCAACGAACCCGATACGTGGTTGCTGAATATCGCCAAATGGAAGGCGCACGGGATGTGCCTCACGCAATCGGTGAAGAATGAGCAGGGCCTGGTGGTGCTCCCGTACGTGCGGTTCTGTCCTGGCTGGAAGATGGTGACTGGCGCTCCCGAATTCATGCAGCCGAACATCCATCCTCGCGTGGAACCTGTCGTCAACAAGTTGTTCGAGAGCCATCGGCGTATGAACTATGCGCGCTACGACAGCACGGCGGACTTGAGTCCGATGCACCAGGAGATCTGGGCACATAAGACGTGTGACAACATGAGCGTGCTGAAGACCGGCCTGGCGATGATTGAAGGCATCTACGGGCGGGACGGAAATGGCTTCGGGATCGGGAACGATTACCTGACGAACCTCGTCATGTTCGGCAAAGACA
>CAYPUQ010000275.1:0-8918 GCA_964413655.1 uncultured Solibacteraceae bacterium
CCCTAACGAAGATCGGGCGAAAGGCCGATAACTGACCAGAACGGCGTGAAGACCGAAGAAATAATCAGTTCCAATGGAAACCTGCGCTCACCGGAAGCGGTTCGGCCCGCCGATGCGCTGGCCGATCTCAAAGGCGCGTTCCTAGCCAGCCTGAATCACGAGATCCGAACCCCGCTGAGCGGCATTATCGGCCTGATGAGCCTGCTGGGAGAAACCCAGCTCGACGACGAGCAGAAGGAGTATGCCACCGCGGTTCAGAAGTGCGCGGCTCAACTCCTCGAGACGCTCAACCTGATGCTGGATTTTTCGGCGCTCAGCACTGGTAACGTCGCGCTTACCGAAACCGAGTTTTCGCCGGATCGAGTTCTGGAGTCCGTGGCGGCCGAAGCGCTGATCCACGCCAAGGACAAGAACCTTCACTTCACGTGCCACGTTGACGACGATTTTCCGGAAACGGTGCTCGGGGACGCTCTCGCCCTTCGCCAAATCCTCACCCAGATTTTACGCAACGCTGTCAAATTCACCGAGAGCGGCGAGGTGGTGCTCAAAGCCACGGCCGGCGCGTCGGTCGGGAATCAGGTGGAACTGGTAGTTTCCGTCTCCGATACAGGTCCCGGCATTGAGCCGGAGAAGCTCGACCAGATGTTCAACGCATTCCAGCAAGGGTCGGCAGGCCTGAACCGGAGCCACAGTGGCCTTGGTCTCGGCCTGTCCCTGGCGGATTGCTACTGCAAACGCATGGGCGGAACCCTGGAAGCTGAAAGCCAAGTGGGCCAGGGCAGCCAGTTCACCGTCCGGGTGCCGTTTCGGGTCGCGGAGAGCCACGTTGACGAACCCGCTGCCGCCAAGGTCCCGCCATCCACGCCCGATGGCGCGCCGCGGATCCTGTTCGTCGACGATAACAGCGCGGCCCGGAAGGTTGTCGGCCACACCCTTGCCGCGGCGGGCTTCGCCGTCGAGTGCGCGGCCAGCGCCGGTGAGTGCTTGTCGGTGGCTGCGGACCACCAGTTCGATCTCGTTCTCATGGATCTCCAGATGCCCGGTATCGACGGATTAGAAGCGACGGCACGGCTGCGGCGGATCCGAGGTTATGAGGACATCCCCGTTGTCGCGCTATCGGCCAACTACTCCGACGAGTCGCGCCGGCACAGTTTTCAGGCCGGGCTTCAGGGCTTTCTCGCCAAGCCCATCGAGCGCGCCGAGTTGGTCGCCGAGGTCAAGCGCTTCCTGACCGGGGCCGATGTCCCCACGCACCTTCAGACGTCGTCGAAATAATCCTGATCGAGGCGCTTCACCGTATAGGTCCGCCCGGCGGCGACACCGACATCGTGGTCGATCATGTACTCGGCAAGCTGTTGGCCGCCGATCAGCACAATCCGCTTTTCAATTTTTTCGACGTACTCCTTGGCGTCTGCGGAAAAATCCGAAGTCGTGATGAGGACGCCCTTACGTGCCCGGTGGCCTTCCAGACTCCCGGCAAACGCCTGCACGACCGGCCGGCCCACTGTACCCGACCATCTCTTGGCCTGAACGTAAACCGCGTCCAGACCGAGCTTGTCTTCCTTGATGATGCCGTCCACTCCACCATCGCCGCTGCCGCCAACGGCTTGCCCGGCATCCTCGGCCGTACCGCCGTAACCCATGGCGACCAGCAGATCGACAACCAACTTCTCGAAGAACGCCGGGGAGGAGTTCCGGACTGAGTCGAGCACTTCCACCGCAAGGGTCTGCCGCATCGCCCGGTAACTGGACTCCAGCAGTTCCTCCGGTGTCCTCTCGATTTCTTCGGCGCCCTCGATGTTTTCCGCCTTGACGGGCAATTTCCGAAAGCTGACGAACTCCGGATAGCGGGAGAGCGTCCTTA
Organism: uncultured Solibacteraceae bacterium; assembly: GCA_964413655.1. GTDB lineage: Bacteria > Acidobacteriota > Terriglobia > Bryobacterales > Bryobacteraceae > CAYPUQ01. The sequence goes on from CAYPUQ010000275.1 coordinate 1,865, forward strand.
ATGTGATGCGGCTATTGGCACTCTCCTCGCTGAGAAGTTCCCGTCCACGCTCCGTTATTCGCAGTATCCCCCTGCCGACCCGCTCCAGAACCGCGGCCTTGGCGAGATAGACCGACGCCCATGCGACACGATTCGCAAAGGTTGATTGGCGGCCACTTGGCAACTTTTCGGCCAGATCCGCATCTGTAAGATTGAAGTCGCGTTGTAACGCGGCACGCAGATCCGTCATGGAGCGGGGTCGACCGTCGGCGCACGCGCTCAACATGGGTAGGAGAAGCGTTTGAAAATCCGGCACCGGCATAGTGCCCTATTTTAGTACTCCCGGCAATTCCGGGAACAGAATCGCCCGTCCACTGCGATATACTTGATTGAGGAGTCCCCACTTCGTGTCTTTGCGTAATTTTGCCCGTGTACAGGCTCATGTGCAACTTCTTCCGGTTCTCGAAAGCGGGGAAGAAACATTAATCGGAGGTCAGGCGGTGATGGAGGGCGTCATGATGCGCGCTCCGCACAGCTATTGCGTCGCGGTCCGGAAGGCCGACGGCGAGATCGTCACCGAAGAAAACACGCTGCCCAAGGTCTCCGAGAAGTATCCGATCTTCAAGCTGCCCATCCTGCGCGGCGTCGGCACGCTGGGCCAAGCGATGTCGCTCGGCATCCGGGCGTTGAAGTTTTCCGCGAACACAGCCCTGGAGGCGGTGGAGCCGAAGAAGCCGGAGGGCGCGGGCAAAGACAGTGGCGCCATCTCCTCCTGGGTGATGACGGCGAACCTGCTCTTCTCGCTCGTCTTCTTTATCTTCCTGTACAAGTTCGTCCCGCTCTGGCTCACCACGCGGCTTGAAAGCGTTTTCCCGGTGCTGGAAGGCCGCATCGCGTTCAACTTCGTCGACGGCATTATCCGCCTGGCAATCTTTCTCTGCTTCCTGTACCTGATTTCGCGTTGGCGCGATATCCGGCGCGTATTCGAGTATCACGGCGCCGAGCACAGGGTGGTTTTCAACTTCGAGTCGGGCAAGCCAGTCACTATCGAGAACGCACAGAAGTTTGAAACCTGGCATCCGCGCTGCGGCACCAGTTTCCTGCTGGTGGTGATGCTCATCTCGATGGCGATCTACACCCTCCTGCCCTTTGACGGCTTCGCCGCCAAGTTCCTGTCGCGGATCGTGCTGTTGCCGGTGATCGCGGGCATCAGTTACGAGGTGATCCGCTACGCCGCTCGCCGGCGGAGCAAGCTGCTGATGTCCCTCACCCAGCCCGGCCTCTGGCTCCAGCGCATCACGACGCAGACCCCGGCCGACGACCAGACAGAAGTGGCGATCCGTGCGCTGGATGGCGCCATGGCTTTGGAACGTGAGCAGGGCGGCGAACTCGTCGTCGCCTAACACCGAACCTCGATGCAATACCGGAACAAACTCGACGGGATCGAGGCGCGTTTCGAGGACCTTTCCCGCCAGATGGCCGATCCCGAGGTCATCAACAGCCCGGAACTCTACCGCAAAACGGCCAAGGCGCACAGCGACCTGGCCGAAGTTGTGGAGAAATACCGGGAGTGGAGGAAGGTGTCCTCGGACCTCGATGGCGCCCGGCAGATGCTCGCCGAACAGGACGCCGAACTGCGCGCCATGGCCGAGGAGGACATCGCGCGGCTGGAGCCCGAACGGGAGCGGCTGGAGCGGGAGATTCAGATCCTGCTGCTGCCCAAGGATCAGAACGACGATAAGAACGTGGTGCTTGAGATCCGCGCCGGCACCGGCGGCGATGAAGCCACGCTGTTCGCCGCCGAGATGTTCCGCATGTATAACCGCTACGCGGAGGAGCATGGTCTTCGCGTGGAGGTGACGTCGCTGAGCGAGTCGGCGGTGGGCGGACTCAAGGAAGTGATCGCGCTGGTCAGCGGCGACCGCGCCTTTTCCAAGCTGAAATACGAAAGCGGCGTGCACCGCGTGCAGCGTGTGCCCGCGACGGAACAACAGGGGCGGATTCACACGTCGGCCGTCACCGTGGCGGTGCTGCCGGAGGCCGACGACGTGGAAGTGAAGATCGACCCGAAGGACATTCGCATCGACACCTTCTGCTCGTCCGGTCCGGGTGGCCAGTCGGTCAACACCACCTACTCGGCGGTCCGTCTCACCCACCTGCCCACCGGGCTCGTCGTCTCCTGCCAGGACGAGAAATCGCAGATCAAGAATCGCCAGAAGGCCGAGCGCGTCCTGCGCGCCCGCCTCTACGAATTGGAACTGGAGAAGCAGCAGGCCGAACTGTCGGCCGAGCGGCGCAGCATGGTAGGCTCGGGCGACCGCAGCGAGAAGATCCGCACTTACAACTTCAAAGAGAACCGCGTCACGGATCACCGGATCGGCCTGACCTTGCATCAGCTCAACCTGATCATGGAAGGCCAACTCAACGCGCTGATCGACGCGCTGACGGCGTATTATCAAACCGAGAAGCTGAAGCAGCAGGACCAGGCGGCCTGATCCTCCGGGCCTGCGGCTTGGCCAGCCCATGGATATTCGCACGGCCCTGCGTCAAGGCACGGAACTTCTGGAGCACGGCGCGATCACGGCTCCGCGGCTCACCGCGGAAGTCCTGTTGTGCCACGCGACCGGCCGGGAAAAGTCCTGGCTTTACGGCCACCCCGAAGAACAACTTACTCAGGTTGCCTGGCTCCACTACGGCCGCTACCTCTATCAGCGTCTCCACGGCAAGCCGACGCAGTACATCACGAAGCAGCAGGAGTTCTACGGGCGGCCGTTCCGTGTGACGCCTGCGGTGCTGATTCCCCGCCCCGAAACCGAACATGTTGTCGAGACCGCGCTGCGCCTCGCGGCGGGCGCCCGCCGTATCCTGGACATCGGCTGCGGCTCGGGGGCCATCGCGGTGACGCTGCAATTGGAGTTGAACGCCGCGGTCTGGGCGAGCGATATTTCCGCCGCCGCGCTCGCCGTCGCCACGGACAACAATCGCCGGCTCGGCGCCACCGTGCGATTTGCCACGTGCGACCTGGCATCGGCGTTCGCGGCGCGCAGCTTCGACCTGGTTGTTTCGAACCCTCCCTATATTCCAGAACCCGAGGCACCCGCGCTGCAGCGCGAAATCCGCGATCATGAGCCGCCCGTCGCGCTGTTCGGCGGACCCACCGGTGTCGAGATCTACGAACGCCTCATCGCCGAGGCCGCACGCGTACTGCGCCCCAGTGGCCGGGTGATCCTCGAGATCGGCTACCAGGGCGAGGCGCGCATCCGTGAGATGCTCGCCGGGTCTTGGCGGGACCTCGAAACCGTTCACGACCTCGCGGGCTGGCCCCGCGTGCTAACTGCTGTCTACTCGCCATGACCAGGAGCAACATCGTGGGGCAGTTCCTTGGCGGACCGGGGGGTCCGCCGCGGGATCTGGCCCTGCCCCACTCGCTCATGAAAACCATCTTCCATGTCGACATGGACGCGTTCTTCGTATCGGTGGAAGAACTGTTCGATCCTTCCTTGCGCGGGAGGCCGGTGGTGGTGGGCGGCCGGGCCAACCAGCGCGGTGTCGTCGCGGCAGCCTCCTACGCGGCACGGAAATTTGGCATCCACTCGGCCATTCCCCTGCGAACGGCCTACAAGCTTTGTCCCCAAGCGATCTTTGTCGACGGCCACCCGGACCGGTACCGCGACTACTCGCGCCGCGTCGAGCGTGTCCTCCGCGCCTTTTCGCCGCGCGTCGAGATGGCTTCCGTCGACGAGGCCTACCTCGACCTCACCGGCTGCGAGCGGCTCCACGGTCCGCCGATGCGGGCCGCGCACCAGCTTCACGAAACCGTCCAGCGGGAGACGCAGCTCAATTGTTCGATCGGCGCCGCCACTTCGCGGCTGGTGGCGAAGATCTGCTCGGACCAGGCGAAACCCAATGGCGTCCTGTGGATTCAGCCGGGTTTGGAGGCAGCCTTCCTGGCGCCGCTCGATGTCCGCAAGATTCCCGGCGTCGGCAAGGTGACCGAGCAGCAGCTCTTGCGTCTCGGCGTCCGCAAGATCGGCGACCTGGCCCGCCTCGACGAGCGATTCCTCGAGCGGCAGTTCGGCAAGTGGGGGCTGGCGCTCGCCGGCAAGGCCCAGGGCCGCGACGCCGGCGGCTGGTTCGACTCGGAGATCGGAGCGGATGAAGACGCGAAGTCGATCAGCCACGAACACACCTTTCATGAAGACACCGCCGACGTAGAGCAAGTCGACGCGACGCTCGCCCGCATGACGGAGATGGTCGCGCGGCGCCTCCGCGAGCACGGCTTTTTCGCGCGCACGGTTCAAATCAAGATCCGCTACAGCGACTTCGCCACGTACACGCGCGCCCGCACGCTCGATCACGCCACGCAACTCGACAACGAGATCCTCACCGCCGTGCGCGACTTGTTGCGGAAGAACTGGAGCCGGAAGCCGCTGCGGCTGTTGGGCGTCCAGGCGTCGGGACTGGAAACATCCGAGGGCCAACTCCATTTGCTCGACCATGAAAAGAGCGAGCGCTGGCGCAAGGTCCTCGAAGCGGCCGATCAGCTCCGCGATCGCTTCGGCGAATCCAGCGTGTCGCTCGCGAGCAGCTTGCGCGGCCGGTTTCGCGAACGAACGCATGAAGCCATGCCCCAGGATCCGCGCAAGAAAGAAAAGTAAGGCGAATGTTCATACACTAAAAATATGGGGGCATACCGCATCCTTCTTCTCGCGGCGCTCTTGCCCGCGGCTTCCGCCTTCGCCCAGACCGTCTGCGCGCAGCCCGTCTCCTTCCAGCCCTGCGACATGGTCTTCGAACTCACCGAGCCCGAGGCCGCCAATCATCCGAACCCTTATCTCAGCGTGGAACTCTACGCCGAGGTCCGCTCGCCGCGCTTCCGCACCTACCGCATGTACGGATTCTGGGACGGCGGACGGCGTTTCGTCATCCGCTTCGCGCCCACCGAACCGGGCGACTGGGATCTTCGGGTCACCAGCAACGTTCCCTCCTTCGACGGGAAGGTAGGCCGGGTCACTGCCGCCGCGGCGGCGGAGGACGAGGCCGGCTTTCTCCGGACCGACAATGTCCATCACTGGTCGCACACTGGCATCCGCAAACCGCACCTGTGGATGGGCGATACCTGCTATCGCCTCGCCTGGATCGACGACGCCGTCTTCGAGCAGATTGCCGCCAAGCGGGCCGAACAGAAGTTCAACCACATGCGCGCGCTGGTGATGAGCAACGACGAGGGACTTCGCAAAGCCTACCACGACCCGGATTTCCCCAATCCCGAGCACTTCCAGCAGCTCGAGCGCCGCGTGCGCCGCCTCAACGATCTCGGCATCTTTGTCGACCTGATTCTCGCCGGCGATCAGAATCACCTTGCAGAGGTCTTTCCCACGTGGCAGCAGCGGGAGCGCTACATCCGCTATGTCGTCTCGCGCTTTGGGGCGATGAAGATCACATGGCAGCTTGCTCAGGAGTTCGAGGAGTATAAGAGACCGCGCGATCTGTTCAAGGAGGTCGGTTCGGCATTGCAGAAGGCCGATCCCTACAATCACCCCCGCACCGTGCACACGGTCGCAAGCAGCGCGCCGTTGCTGGCCGATGGATGGATGAGCTACATCACGTACCAGTCCTCCGACGTGGCCCTCGGCGCGGTGGAGCGGCAGATCTACCGGGCGCCATTCGTAAACGCGGAGTTCGGGTACGAGGATAGCGGCGCGGGCAAGTCGCATCCGCACCACGTGGACCCGGACGAATTCCGTAAGCGTCTCTGGCGCGCTGCGATGAACGGGAACTATCCGACGTTCGGCAATACGGGCACGTATGGCGGCCGCAAGTTCGAAATCGATTCCAAGTACGTCGATTCGCCCGGCGCGAAGGCGATGACCGCGTGGTACGACTTTTTCGAGGACACCCGATTCTGGGAACTTCAGCCTTTCTTCGAAGTCGATGGCGGACGCGGCCTTGCGCTCGGCGGCGTCGAATACATCATCTACGTCGAGAATCCCGGCACGGTGGACGTGATCACGGAGAAGAAGAAGTACGACGTCTACTGGATGCGCCCATCCACCGGAGAAATCATCGAGGTGAAGAAGGGATTCAAGGGCGACCGTTTCAGCGGCCAGCCGCCGGATAACGACTCGGACTGGGTGCTCCACCTGTCTCGCGACGGGCGTAAGCGTTCGATGCTCAAGTCCTGGAGGTTCGAATCGCGGCGCGTCCTGATGCAGGAGATCGAACAGAACCCCGCGCGCGTCCCTTACGAGGTAGTCGAACCGGCCGGCGACGTGCTGAAGGCCGACGAACCGCTGCGCTTCGCGGCGAAGGTCACCCGCGAGACCCGCGCGACCGGCGGCATGCTGTTCCTGTGGACCGTGGAAGCCACCACGGCCAGCCAGGGCTACCGCGTTCTCGGCTCCAGCCCCGAAGGCACGTTCACAATTCCCTCGGGCGTCGCCGCCGAACTGCCGGCCGTCATCAACCTACGCCTGTACGGTCTGAATCTGAACGGCAAGCTGTACGCGCTGGACCGCGTAATGCGCCTCACGAAATGACGCCGTGCATCCTCGCCGTGGACTGTGGTGGCGAGTTCGCCTCCCTGGCCCTATCGCGCGGCGGCGAAGTCCTAGAGGAGGCCGTTCTGCACTCGCCGGAAGGTTTTGGCGGACTGGTCTTCGATCAGATCGACGGCTTGTTGGCACGCCACAAGACCCGAATCGGCGATATGGACTGTTTCGCCGCGGCGGCTGGTCCAGGTTCTTTCACCGGGCTCCGCATCGCGCTGTCCGCTGTCAAAGGACTCGCCGAAGCCTGCGGCAAGCCGGCGTTGGCAGTCTCCAACCTGGAGGCGATGGCATCGTTCGGCGCTCATTCGCGGCGCGCGTGTTTCTACGACGCCAGGCGCGGCGATGTCTACGGCGGGTTCTATAATGCCGCGTTGGAACCGCTGGCCGAAGAAGTGGTCTGCCCCTTCCCGCGTTTCATCGATATCCTCGCCGCCCACCCGGGCGACTGGGAACTGCTGGCGCCCGACTTCGGCCCGTTTGCGCCAGCACTCGGCGCGCGCTTCGCCGCGATGCCGCGGACGCAG
>CAYPUQ010000276.1:0-8890 GCA_964413655.1 uncultured Solibacteraceae bacterium
AGCGGATCGACCGCGTGCGCCAGGACGCGGCCAAAATACCGATCCTTGGGGTCGGCGGCGGAAGCCTCGAACTCGACCCAGAGACGTTTCCGGCGAGGCTTGGTCGACGAGTAATCGTCCGCCTTGACATACTCCGACATAGCGATGCCCGCCGACTTCAGCTTCGGCGTCTGCAACGGAGCCGTGCTGACCGGCAGCCGCAGCGTCCACGCGGGTAGCCCGGGCACGGGCGCCACGCCGCGAAACACGGGAACGAGCCGGTAGCTCGCTTGAATCTCTTCGGGAAACCCGGGATCGGCGACTTTCGGATCGATCGCGTCGAAGAAACAGAGGTACGTGCGCGTGCGGTCGGCTTGTTCCACCGCCACTGGGCTGACGGCTCGCGCCGCCTCGATGATACCGGCGTCTTCCTCTACTCCGTCCACGGTCCGTACGACCCGAAACGCGACAGGATTAAGGCCGTCCCAAGTCCAGTCGCGTTCGATCTCGGCCTGCACAGCGATGATCCAGCGGCGGCCGAGATCATCGCGATTCGCGAATTGGATCGCCGACTTGTCCGGCGCGATCACGTGGCGCAGCCCTGCCGAGCAGCCCACGATCAGCCGCCGTCCTTTACGCGCGAACAGCGTGAGTCCCGAGAAATCGAGACCGGTCTCCTCGGCGAGCCGCCCCCCGATCGACGATGGCGCCGCGTGCCGGTTCCCCGCCGCGCGGAGCGGCAAGTCCTCGATCGCGTCCGGTTGAAAGAACAGCGCGCGGATGTGACGGCTCGGCGTGTCGAGGCGCAGGAGTCCTTCTTCGTCTGCCGATTCCTTGCGCGCATTCAACACGAGCGGCGCGACGCCGCGGCGCAGTTCCTCCGACCCGTAGTAGTTCGCACGCGCCGTGCCGATCGCAGTGAGGTGGAGCCGCACGTCGCGCGCCGTCGGAACCTGAAGTGGACCCGCAGCGGCAGGCGCGGGAAACGACGCGATGTCGGGCGAGTCGACGAACGCGAGATCCAATTGCAGAGCGCTGCCCGCGGCGGCGGGAAACGCACGCGTGGTGGTGTAGAGAGGCCAGTAGCCGTCCGGTGCCGAGTCGCCCGCGGGCGCTCGCACCTCGACGCGAACCTCGAGCAGCCCGGCGTCCGGGTCGGGAATCGATGCTTCCCGTTCCTCTGCCTTTGCCGCGGGCAGGTCGGCGATGAGCGCTCCCAAGGTGCCCGCCGCTCCGGTAAACACGGCCTCGGGATAGCCGAGCCGCGGCCGCAGCACGCGGTACGTCACGGTATCGGGCGCCACCTCCTCTCCCGCCGCCAGCAGCAGCGAGGGAGTCTTCGGCGGGACCAGCCGCCGGAACGGAACGACCGGGGAAACGCGGCCCGGACCGCCCGGAATCGCGTCCGGCCGTGGACCGCCTCCGCTCAGGTCGGCCATGCGCACGCGGAACTCGTAGTCGTTTCCATAGCGAAGCTGCACCTCGTCGGCGCGGAGCGCAGTGTAGGGATTCGCGGGTCTCTGTGCCGCGGGCCGCGCATCCGTAAGCGGGAGCGCGCCCGGATCCCGGATCACCAAGGAACCTCCCGCCCAAGCGGCAAAGTAGGCGGGCAGCCAGATCCTCGCGTCGTTCGGAAACCGAATCGGCACAGTCTCGATATTCAACTCGCCGTCGAACGTGCCGAGCGGGATGCCGTCGAGATCGAGGACACCTCGCAGCGCGTTGAGCGACGTGAAGTCATTGCCGGAGTTCGCCAGCCGCACGTCGACACGGTAACCCGCGACGCCGAGCGGCGTGTGGCCCGGAGAATAAGGATCCCCCATCGCCTGGCGGTTGAGCCATCGAAGCACCTGCTCGTCATCCCAGCCGAGGCGGATTCCCACGTCCTTGGCCGGCAGCGGAGTATCGTCACCTTCGACGACGCTCGCCGTGTCCGGCTGCGCGCCGTGCACGAAGCGTGCGAAACCGTCCTGATAATCGACGGTCTCGGTGAGTACGTTGTCGTCGACCGGCGGAACTCCGGGCGTGGTCGCGACTGCAAAAAGATTCGCGGCGAACAGGTCGCGGTTGTCGTCGAGCGAAGGAAGCAGCGCCGCGTAGGATGCCGTCAGGTCGCTGTCGGCGGCAGCTTCGGCAGCGTAGTCGCTCGTGGCGTCGAGCTCGGTGTAGATCCAGCCGCCTCCGAGAATCGGATGGCCCGCCGCGACCGGCAGTTCGGCGGCGACGAGCAGCATTCCAAGCTCGCTCGCCAGCAGCGGCTGGCGGAGAGCGTAATGCAGCACGTCGCCCCAGCTCACTTCATCGGTCGGCTTGGGTGGCGGCGCGGCGGGCTTCTCCGTGGCGGCGTGCAAGGCGCAACGGTAGTCGTCGCCCGCGACGGCGTTGCCCTGCGCGGAACGGTCGCGTCCGATGGCCTTGCGAAAGCTGCGCGGCATATATTTATGGATCGGCGGCGATGCCGGCGCCGCCTCCACCATTTCGCCGAGCGCGATGTTGAACATGTCCGCGAGCTTCTCGGACAAAGCGCGGCGGTTCGCGGGCAGCGTCCACGGGACGCTCACCGGCGCGAGCGCATCGCTCGCGTTGGGAAGCTTCCCTGGCTCGGGAATCAGGCGAACGGCGAGCTTGAGATTCGAATCGGCGAACGCCGGAGCCGCGCCTATGAGAGGATCGATTGGATTGCCTCTCGGCAGCACCAGAATCCGCACATGCAGCACGCCATCCAGCCATTGCTGCGGAAACGTCAGGAACACGAGTCGTGTTTCGGGGGTCATCTGGAATCTCCTTCTCAGCCCACAGCCGCGCTCACCGCGGCCGGTCCCACACCATAGGTCAGCAGCACTGCCACGGTCTGCACCAGTTTCCTGGGCACGGTGGCTTCGTATTCGAGCTCGACCGAGGTGCTCGTCTTGAAAACCCACGCCGCGGTCAGCGAAGCCGACGCGGAAACGTGGGCGGTGATGATCATCTCCGACTGGTCGGCGCTCAAGCCGATGAGGGCGCCGCCCTCCCAGCCGAACTTGACGCCGACCAAGCCGCTCAGCAGCGTCGCCCGCACTTCCATCCCGAGCGTCGCGCCAAGCCGCGTCAGGCTGAAATCGCCGTGCGGGACCACCATCTGATATCCGTATTTCACGGTCCCTTCGACTTCGATCAATCCCTTGATGAGATCGCCACCCAGCGAGCCGACCGTGCCCGCGGTCAGCTCCGGCTGCGTGTCGCCGTTGTCGAACACGCCGATCTTGAAGCGAATAAATCCGCCCGCATAGAGAAGGCCGGGGATGATCGCCTGCTGCAAGTCGCCGCCGATCTCGAAGTACGCGAACCCTTGGATGCCGCGGCTGATCGACGCGCGGATGATGATGCCGGTCCGGATCGATCCGCGCAGCTTGCCGAACCCGGTGTCGACGCGCTCGCCGTTGGGCTGCGAAATGAAACCCTGCACCGATACTTCGAGGGCGAGCGTATCGCCGCCCTCGGTGCGCAACGAGAAGTCGAGGCTTGCCGGCAGACCGAGCGACTTGAGGATGTCGACGATGTCGCTGACCGCATCGAGCTGCTTGCCGAGTTCTACTGCGGCACCGTTGAACTTCTGGTTGCCCAGGCTGTCGGCCGCCCACTTGCCGCGAATCGACAGGATCTTCTTCGCGCCGAACAGGTCGAGAAACAGCGTCTGGTCGATCGACTTCGTGTTCCAGTCCACCGCCTTGACCACCGCGTCGAAGGTCGATGAGGCTTCCACGTACAGCCGCATGATGTCGTTCGAGGCGAGCTCGAGTTCGCCCGGCCGTTTCGCGGCCTGCTGGTTGAGAATGTCGGCCGCGCCGAGGTCGAGCGCATAGGGGCCGGGGAACTCGAGCGACGCGCCGTTGTTGGGGAAGAGCCCGTTGGCGGTCGCCATCGCGTAGGGATCGGCCATCCGTGCGCGCGACGGGCTGCTGATCTCGCGCGCGCCATCGGCGTATTGCGGCTCGGGAAGCAGAACGCGGCTGGAACCGGTCGAGAACAGGAAGCCGTACTGGGTTTCGGGTGTGCGCAGCAGGTCCGCCGGGTCGGCGAAGCGGACCGGCAGCGCGCCTTCGCGAATCAGCGGCAGGCCGCGCACTGGGTCGACCGGCGTGGTCTGTCCTTGACGCGTGCGAACGGCGGTCCAGCTACCAGACTTCGGAAACTTCGGCATGCCATTGAGCGACACGACGAACTCCGGCGCGCCCGGCGGGCGTATCGCAGGCTCGCACAGCAGGCTGCTGATCAGGACACGCGTCCCGGTTGCGCCCGCGGCGATTTCGCAATCCACGGGTCCGCCGATAGGTCCCACCTTTTGGAAAAGATCGAATAGTTGCGCTGGGCTCAGTGGAATGTTTGAAGGCTCGAACTGCACGTAGCCGGTGTGGCGCTGGACCGGCACCGTTATTCCGCGGTTCCCTTTCACGGCGTCGGGTACTTCGAGATCGGCATCGAAGAAGACCTGCTGGAGCTTTGCGCCAGCGCTTGGTTCGAGGAACGTCTCGGTGTCGCGAATCTCGCGGATGTTCGTGTAGCCGCCCGTGAGCCCGCGATGAAACTTGATGCCAGCGCCGTCGGTGAATCGGCCATCGCTTGAGGCGACCCAGCCCGAATCGTGGCGTACGACGACGCCCCGGTTCTCCCGCTCCATCGTGATCGTGCGCACCACGAAGGCACGGCAAGGCCAGAGAATCCCGGAGACCTGGATGACCTCGTGACTGGTCCGTCCATTGAGAACGTCGAACCGGACCTGGCTCACGTTCGGCGGTTCCTGCTTAGGGTTCACCCACTTGCTGAACACGGAGGCGCCGTGACCGGACCAATCGTAACGCTCGAGCGGCACACTGCCTGCCAAGCCCCCGAACGTATTGTCGAACTGCTGCCGGACAGCGTCGGCCGAGATCGACAGGACGTTCGTGTCATCGCGCCCGAGGTCCGACACGTTGTCCGTCTGTACCGCGAAGCCGGGCATCCCGGATGTATTCGCGGATTCGACTCGCACCTGCAGCGCCGCGCGCAAATCCCCGAACGCGGGCTCTTCGAGCGCAAGCTTCGCGCGGTTGGCCAGCACGCCCGCGCCGTTGGGATCGCCGCTTCGGATCCTCGCGCGAATGCCGAACGGCAGCGTAAATGCCGCCTGTCCCACCGCCCCGTCCGTGTACTCGTCGATCAAGCGTCGTGCGGCTTCAACCGGCGTCACCGGGACGAGGTGCACCGTGTCGACCGAGAGAGCCGATGGTCCGCCGTCGTCGATCGAGAGCATCAGTCCGGTGGAGTCGGAAACCGGCTCCCATTGAATCGACGGCACGGAGAAGCACAACACGTCGAGACCGTCCCACGAGAGCGTGCTGTCTTCGACGGCGGCTCTCGCGATTGAGCCGCGCCGTCCCAGGGCGATTCCAAACTGGCCGGAGTTGGTGGAAACATCGAGCATCCAATGGCTCACCGACTCGCGGTTGATGCTGGAAGCCACCTCGCGGCGGGGAAAGCGGCTGCCGTCGAAGTTCAAGCTATCCTGCAGCGCGTCGGGCATCCAGCCGAGCAGCGCGGCCGCCGGGTCGGGAATGCGTGCGAGGTCGAAGAATACCTGGGGCTCGTCGGGGCTGCTCCAACTTGCGCCGACAACGAACTCCGCGTCGGTGCCCGCGCGGGGTTGCGGATCGAAATTCGCCGCGTAGGGGTCGGGCAGTGCGGGCAGGACACCCTGGAGACGATACATGAAGTTCGCCGCGACCGTGGTAGCGGTACCGTCCGGTCCAAGTTGCGCATCGAGGTGAGCTTCCAGGGGACCGCTCGCTTTCAACACCGCATTCGACAGCGCAAACGCGACGTCGCTTTGGGGAGCATTGAGGATGCTCAGCGCTATCGAAACTAGTCCCGGCTGTTCGGTCAGCACAAAGGCGCCGCGGGCTCGAACGTCGAGCGGCTTGCCATCGGCGGAAACCGGCCGCGGGAGCGACATGTCGATGTTCGCTCGTGTCTGGATGCGTGTGAAGATGCCGTCGGCGAAGACGATGCGCAAAAGCGTCAGAGGCTCGGCGGCGGAGAATCGGATCTCGGCAAGCGATCCGGCTTCATCGCGCAGGGTCTGCCGCACGGCGGCCCGGTTCGGCGAAACGATCAACTCGACTCGCGCGGAATGGGCCGTGATCTCACCTGCATCCAAGATGAGCGGACTGCTCGCACCGGGCCACGAGAGCGTGAGGCCGCCACCGGCTTGCGCGTGCGCAAATCCGGATTCGTCGGGAACCGTGGGCCGGGTCGGGTCGAGCGGTTCCAGCGCGAACTCCCACGCGACGGCGTCGAGCTTCCAGTCGCCGCGGAGTTCGAAGATCGATTCGCCCGCGGTCGCGTTCGCCGTGGACACGGTGGCGTCGGTGGGCAGGTGCAGCCTGCCGTCGACGGGTAGCGCCGGAAGCTTCGGCGTCATCGCGGCCGCCGCGCCGTAGGCGGAGACACGCGCGGGATCGTCCGTGGTCAGCGATGCGAGGAACTCGCCTTGGAACTCGAGAGTAATCTTCGACGGCGGGATGAATTGGTCTCCGCCGGACTGGTCGAGCGAGAGTTCGACTTTCGTCGTGGTGAGCGGCGCGAGTACGAGTTCCGCGCCCCGGGCGAATGGCGGCGCGCCGAACGTGATTGTGCCGCCGGTCACGCGCAGTCCTGCGTAGCGGCCGGTGGGGAAGCTACCGCCGAAGACGTTCGCGTGAATCCAAACGCCGCCCGCAGGGAGGTCGAAGACGAGGCCATCGGAGGTAGTTAGCGTTCCCGTAAAGACCAGCACGACGTCGGCCCCTGAGACGATGGTGTGGGGCTCAGACGGCGCCTCGAAGACGTCGAACCAGACCCGACGCGCACGCTGCAGAGTTACGAACGGTCCGAGCGTCCGGCTGGCTCCTGAGGGCGTCCCAGGCAGCTCGCGACGTTCCACACGTACGACACGATCCGCGGCAGGCTCGGACAGCAGCATTTCCGCGGCGATCAGTCGCAGATCAGGCAGCGCCGCCCGCGGCTCCCCGCTTCGTTTTTTCGTTACAGGCGGTAGGTAGGTGGTTACAAACGACCGGGCCAGCAAACGTCGCGCCTGCTCGAGCTCTTGCGCCCGTTCGGGCGCGACCGCCAGGTCTCCGGTAAGCTCCGCCAGATACTCTGCCACCACGGCTGGGGAGAGCGAAGAATTCGGATTCATTGGATAATTCCTCCAATCGCGATAACAGCGAGGGTGGGATTCGTTCCGCGCGCTGGTTAGCTTCGTCCTCGACGCTAAAGCGCGGCGGAACCCCCGCGCGGACTAAGTGCACTCTCCAGGTGGCTCGAAACGAACTTCATCGTCCGCGGCATCGACAACCTCCAAGCCTCCGCGTCACCAGGCTGGGCGCCGCCGAAGCCGTGTCCGGCGTCGCGGTACTGGTGTAGTTCGACCGTCGAACCCTCCTCCCGCAAGAGTTCAACGATTCTGCTTGCGTTGGCCACATCAACCAGCCGATCATCCTCGCCGTGGTGAATCTGCACCGGCGTACGGACTGCCGGTGGGGGGCCGCCCAACCCTTCGAGCAAGGGCGCGAAGTATTCCACCACGGCGGCGGCGACGCCACGCAAGCGCAGGCTCAGATACCCGCCGAGCGAAAAGCCGACTAGCGCGACTGGAGTGCCGCGTGCCAGTGCGACCGCGTCGCCCAGCGCGGCCCGCCATGCCTCCATGTGGCCGAACATCGACTGCATGGCGGCCACCCCTGGTTCTGTGCCGGTCTTCTCAAAGTAGTAAGGGAGTGTCACGGTCAACCCTCGACTGGCGAAAGCTTCCGCCATGCTCCTCATCTTGGATGCCCAAGATCCGTTGAGATTATCGGTGACTCCGTCCGACCCGTGAGCGATAATCACGTGGGCCGACTCGGTTGTTGCCTGCGCTGAAGGTTCGTACCGTTCGGCGCGAATCGTGGTTCCACTGCTTGTGTAAGTGATGATATTCATGGTCTGCTCCTTGATTGTTTCCGTTTTCAATTAAGTCAGTGTTTTTAGTTTGTGGCCGTTAGCCAGCTGTAGGCAGTAAGTTACGGTAGCTTCGGGGAAGTGGGTCAGAGGCTGGGTTCACAGAGCAAGAGCGGAGCGGGCAAAGACTGGGCAAACTATGGCTGCCTCCGAGTTCCTTTCACCATTTCGCTTCGTCAGTCGCCCGCTCATCAACGTTAGGCACAAATCTACCGTCATTCGTCGACAGCAGGCAGTGAATAGCCCGACACGGTCACTCTGAACCTCACCTCCGCTGGTAGTTGCGTTTGGCCGGTGCACTCGTCGTTGACTCCCTCATCGGCGGTGAATACCAAGCGAGCCGCACGTTTGCAAAGACTGCGAGTGGGGTGATTCCGCTCGCGGGTTGCGAGGATATAAAGGTAATGGCCTTAGACACACAATTCTTGAGCCAAAACCCGCAAATATCCGGCTGTGACGGGCCTAGAAAAAGCCTAGAAACGCCTGCGCTGGTGCCCAGGATTGACACGTGTGTGACCACAAACATCCGTCCGGCAGGAATTGGAGGGATCAGCTCAGTTGGGCTCCCAATGTTGAAAACATCGACCGGACCGTAGCGCTTCGCCGCGCGACCCGGGGCCGATGGATCTTGCGTGGTAACATTCCAGACGCCAGACTGCTGAACGGGCAGTGGCAGCGGGCCAACAACGTGAACCGGGGCCGATCCGGCGTTAGGATCCTGAGCGCTGGCTGGTCGCGCATTCAGCAGACACGCAACAGTGGGTAGACTAGGAGCATCGTCCAAAGGCAATCGGGTTGCATCTTCATTTGTTCATTTTTTCATTTGGGCAAGTCCTTTCCTGTGTTAGTCTTGGCTGGTTTCTCGCGCCATTGCTGGCAAGCGAAGTCCGTTCACCCGAGCAGATGACGATGAAGC
>CAYPUQ010000277.1:0-8817 GCA_964413655.1 uncultured Solibacteraceae bacterium
CGCCCGCGGGTCGTAGTTCTTGTAGACCCGGTGGCCGAAGCCCATCAGCTTGCATTCGCCGTCCTTGACGCGCTTCAGGTAACTCCAGACGTTGTCCTTCGTTCCGATCTCGTCGAGCATGACCAGCACCGCTTCGTTGGCGCCGCCATGCAGCGGACCGGAGAGCGCGGCAGCCGCCGCCGCCGTCGAGACGTACGGGTCGGCCTGCGAACTCCCGACGCAACGCATCGCGTTGGCGCTGCAGTTCTGCTCGTGATCGGCGTGTAGGATGAACAGGATGTCGAGCGCTCGCGCCATCGTCGGATGAGCGACGTACTTCGGCTCGACCATCCGCCAGAGCATGTTCATGAAGTTCTCGGTGTAGCTGAGGTCGTTATCCGGATAGACGTACGGGAAACCGAAGCTGTGCCGGTAGCAGTACGCCGCGATCGTCGGCGCCTTCGCGATGAGCCGTGTGATCTGGAGCTTCCGGTTTTCCGGGTCCAGGACTTCCCGCGACTCCGGGTAGACCGACGACAGCGCCGCCATGGTGCTGATGAACATCACCATCGGATGGGCGTTGTAGCGGAATCCCTCGAGAAACTTCTTCGTCGTCTCGTGGATCATCGTGTGGTGGGTGACAGCGTTAACCCACTCGGTAAGTTGCGATTCGGTGGGCAGTTCGCCGTGCAGGAGCAGCCAGGCCACTTCCAGGAACGTGCAGCGCTCGGCGAGCTCTTCGATCGGGTAGCCGCGATAGCGCAGAATCCCTTTATCGCCGTCGATAAAGGTAATCGCGCTGCGGCAGGAGGCGGTATTGAGAAACGCGGGGTCGTACGTCATTACGCCAAAATCGTCCGGGTTGACCTTGATCTGCCGGAGATCCATGGCGCGGATGTTACCGTCGCGGAGGGGAAGTTCGTACGTAGCGTTCGTACGGTGGTCGGTCAAAGTGAATTTGTCGTTTGGCATGGGACACGTCTCCTGACTTTCTGTCGAGAAGCACGTCGTTTGCCAGCCAAAACTGCCGAAAGATCCCACAAATCGAGGCCGAACTGGGGTGCCAGAGGGGCGGAAAGCCCAACCGGCTGCGCTAACGGGGTCAACTAACCCAGGTATCGACCGTCCACTTCGGCGTGTAGGAGACCTCGGCCGTCGCCAGACGGTCCAGCAACTCCGCCGGGTCCGGCCCATCCAGAATGAGTTCGCGATTGGCCGGCCGGAGGAAACCCTCCTCGACCGCATGGTCCAGGAAGCCCAGCAGCGGCGAGAAGAAGCCCTCCACGTTCAGAATCCCGCACGGCTTGTTGTGGATACCCAGTTGCGTCCAGGTGACCGCCTCGAACAGTTCGTCGAGTGTTCCAAACCCGCCTGGAAGCGCAAGAAACCCGTCCGAGAGCCGCGCCATCAAGTCCTTCCGCTCGTTCATGGTGTCGACCACGTGAAGGTCGGGCAGATGCGTATAAGCGATCTCTCGCTCCACCATCGACCGCGGAACGACGCCAACGACGTGCCCACCGGCTTGCAGCGCCGAGCTCGCCAGGACGCCCATCAGGCCGACGTTGCAGCCGCCATAGACGATCCGGATGCGCCGCATCGCAAGCATCCGTCCAACTTCCTCAGCCACCTCGCGGTAGACCGGCCGGTTTCCGGGATTCGAGCCGCAGAAGACGCAAAGAGTTCGTAGAGGGCGTGGCATTGGAGTGGTCCAGGATTACAATTAGTGTAGCGTCGCGGCGGCGAATCTCCGGTCAACCGACTTCTTCATTCGCTCGCCGCAACAGCGACCGCATGTAGGCGATGCAGTAGGCCGTGCCCGCCCGCCGCATGCCGGTATCGCCCGCCAACTGCGGCACGTGGTCAGGCACCACGGTCCCCGAGAACCGCACCTTCCTCAACTCCTTCATCACCTGGTACATGTCCAGGTACCCATCGTCCGGAAAAGTCTCGACGAAGTGCGGCAGCGGCGAACTGACGTTGCGGAAGTGGACGTCGATAATCTTGCCCCTGCCGCCGAAGTCGCGGATCATCTCGAACACGTCCTTCCCCATCTGGCCGCCGCCTTCCGACCACGTCCCGACGCAGAACGTCAGCCCCCAGTGCTTGCTTCCACCGGCGATCTCCTCGGCCCGCCGGTAGCCGTCGTAATGCACCAGCACCTTTGCCACACCGTTCATCATCGCCAGCGGCGGATCGTCCGGATGCAGCGCCAGCTTGACGTTGGCTTTTTCGGCCACCGGCAGCACGGCCTTCATAAAGTAGGTGTAGTAGTTCCAGATGTCCTCGGCGGTGTAAACGCGCTCGAACCGCTGCTTCTCCACCTTGTTCCGGAAATCCGCCAGGTTGA
Organism: uncultured Solibacteraceae bacterium; assembly: GCA_964413655.1. Lineage (GTDB taxonomy): Bacteria > Acidobacteriota > Terriglobia > Bryobacterales > Bryobacteraceae > CAYPUQ01. The sequence goes on from CAYPUQ010000277.1 coordinate 2,327, forward strand.
ACTCACGCGCCGTGTAGCCGCGCGGGGTTTGGATTTGCGCCGTTGTGTAGGTATTGCCCGGATGGAAGTCGTAGTTGGATACCGGGATGCCCAGCTTGCCGAGGTCGCGCAGGAACTGGCAGTACGTTTCGATGTCGCGGTCCCGCCCCGGCCGTCCGAGCTGCACATCGAGCGAGCGGTAGGCGTAGTGTACGCCGGAGAAGATCTTCATACCGAATCGGGCCAGCCGCTCCTGCGTGGCCTTGATGAACGCGAAGCCGGCCTCCTCGCCAAACTCGATCCGCGCCCACTTCACGCCTATCTGCTGGAGAAACAGCAGGTCCTCGTCGGACATATTGCGGATCGGCATCCGGTGCGAAAGTTTGACGTTGCCCGGATCGTACTCGTCGATCTTCGCGCGATTCTGGGCGGCGGCGGGCACAGCCGCCAAAGGAAGCGAGAATAAGGTTCGGCGTCGCATGTTGCCGAAAGTGTATCGCAACTGGTCTAAGACGATATACTGACGCCTACATGCCTGACGCCTACATGCCCAACGTTCGGGGGGCTTTGGTGTGCTTGCTCCTCGCCGCGGCCGCTCTCGCCCAGAGGCAGTCCGGCCAACTACGCGTCCAGATTCTGGACGCCCCTGGCGTGCCGCTCGACGCTCAGGTCTCCCTGGTGAGCCTCACCAACCAGGTCGCGATCGCCGGGGCGGCGGCGGACGGCCGCTGGACGGCGGGGCTGCTCCCGTTCGGTCCCTACCGTCTGCGTATCGAGCGGCCGGGATTTGAAGCGTTCGAAGAAATCCTCGAAGTGCGCTCGGAAGTGCCGATCGAGCGCCGCGTCACGCTCGGCGTGGCGCCCATCGAGACGCAGTTGCAGGTCCGCGACGCCAATACCCTGCTGAGCGGGCAAGCGCCCGGCTGGAAACACCAACTCGGCCGCGACACGCTCGACCGGCATCGCGCGGCGCAGCCTGCCCGCGCATGTTTTCCGTGCGCCTGGATGTCAAGTTTTGAGGTGAAACATAGGTCATGATTCGCAGACACTTCCTTTCCGCCCTCGCCGCCGCCCCGCTCGCGGCGGGCGCCGCCGCCCAGAGCAATCGCACGAAGTTCAAACTGCGCTACGGGCCGCATCCCGGCATGTTCCGCCACTCGGCCGGGGAGGACATTCTCGACCAGATCAAGTTCTCCGCCGATCAGGGCTTCACCGGCTGGGAAGACAACGGCGCGATGAACCGCGAGCCCTCGCTTCAGGACCGCATCGGCGCGGCGCTCCGGCAGAACGGCATGCTGATGGGTGTTTTCGTCTCCTACGCCGACTTCAAGACCTCCGACTTCGTCACCAAGACCGGCCGTGAGTTTCAGGAGCAGCTTCGCGCCACGATGCGCACAGCGGTGGAGGCGGCGAAGCGCCTCGGTGCGAAGTGGACCACCGTGGTTCCGGGCAACGTGAACAGCCGCATCGACCCTGGCTACCAAACAGCGAACTGCATCACCAACCTGAAGGCCATGTGCGAAGTCTGCGAACCGGCCGGACTGGTGATGGTGCTCGAACCGCTCAATTGGTACGCCAACCATCCCGGCCTCTTCCTGCGCGGCGTGCCGCAAGCTTACGCGATCTGCAAGGGTGTCAACTCGCCGAGCTGCAAAATCCTGAACGACCTCTATCACCAGCAAATAGACATTGGCAACCTGATTCCGAATCTCGAAAAGGCGTGGGACGAGACGGCGTACATCCAGGTCGGCGACAACCCCGGGCGCCGCGAGCCAACCACCGGCGAGATTAACTACAAGAACATCTTCCGCTGGCTTCACCAGCGCGGCTACGACGGCGTGGTCGGCATGGAGCACGGCAACAGCAAGCCGGGCAAGGAGGGCGAGATGGCTGTTATTGCTGCGTACCGGGAGTGCGATAGCTTCTCCTGACCTCGAAGTTGTGGGGCGGATTGAATCACGACTGCCCACGAGCAGTCGGCCGACCGCCTCCGCGCCGGGCATGTCCACGATTTCCGCCTGGGTGGCATGACTGACTGGCCCGGAAAGTCCCCGCACGAAGCTCCGGACCCGCACTGCTCCGGACGCGCAGCACAGGGCATCGCGGTGGGCCCGGCGTCGCTGTGCGCAATGTCTGGCTCTGGCGATGATCTCTCTCCCGAAGGCGGCTTCGAGATGCGCTGGCGGGCCGATGTTCTGGACAGTGTCACCGTCATGGCGGCCACGATCGAGATGCGTCGCGGATCGCTCGATGTCCCTTCCGGGGATCTCCGCTTCTCCCGCGGACGACCCTCCGGAGCGACGCTTGCCGTGAGCCCGGGCGGAAAGTCTTCGCGGTCGGCGAGAGGCGAGACCCGGCCAGCCCTGCGCCGAAGGGCCGGTTTAGGTATACTCCATTCAAGCTTGGTCCTGTGTTGAGGGGGCGACCATGGAATGCGAGCCACCGCCGTCCACAAATCTCCAGGAGATCCTGGACACCGCTCGAAATCTGGCCAGTCCCGTTGAGCAGCGCGTGTTCCTCGAACAGGCCTGTCACGGTGATTCCACATTGGCGGGCTCGCTCCTCGAAACCCTCACCTGTAGCCCCGGCGCGGCCAGTTCCAAGGAGCCCTTGGACTCGGCCTTGGCGGCGGGCTTCCGTACCGGGCAAGTTGTCTCCGGCCGGTTCCACATTCTCCGCAAGCTGGGCGAAGGCGGCATGGCCGTGGTCTACGAGGCGGTCGACGGAAAGCTCGTCGAACGCCGCGCCCTGAAGTTCGCCAAGGCCGGTCACTTCAGCCGTCTCTCGCCGGAGGCGCGAAGCGCCCTCAAGATCACCCACGACAACATCTGCCGCATCCACGAGATCCATACCGCCGAAACGGACGGCGGCTCGGCTGACTTCATCTCGATGGAGTTCCTGGAAGGGGAGACCCTGTTCGACCGCTGGAAGAAAGGCTCCATCCCTCCAGCCGAGTTCCTGGACATCGCCCGGCAACTATGCCGCGGCCTTGAGGCGGCTCACCAGGCTGGTATCTTGCACCGCGACCTAAAGAGCAAGAATGTCATGCTCACGCGCCGCGCCGACGGATCCCTTCGCGTCGTCATCACCGACTTTGGCCTCGCCCGCTCCGCCCAGGCTCCTGGCGCGCCCACGACTTCAACGCTGGGCGGCACGCCGAACTATATTGCGCCTGAGCGATGGCTGGGCGCCTCCGCCACGCCCACCTCCGATATTTATGCGCTCGGCGTGATGTTCTATGAAAGCCTCACCGGCAATCTGCCGTTTCCCAAGGGCACGCCGGTCGCCGACCGTTTCGCCGGGCGCGCAAAGCCGCCCAGCGCCTCCGAGCGCGCTCCCGACCGGCGCTGGGATGCGATTGTCTTGCGCTGCCTACAACCCGATCCCGCGTCGCGCTTCGCGTCGGCCAGCCAAGTTTTAAGCGCAATCGACCGCGCATTCGGCTCCCGCCGCCGGTTGTGGATCACCGCCGCGGCGGCCTTGCTGCTTGCGGCGACGACAACCGCGGCCCTGAGGGACTACATCTGGCCGCCACCGCCCCTGGCCCGGGTCGCCATCCTTCCATTTTCCGGAATCAATGTGGATGAAAAGCTCGCCGCCGCCGCCACCGGCGGACTTCACGACGTCGCCAAACGCCTCGAGTCTCTGGGCGCGGCGTCACGCCGGCTCGTGGTGATTCCCCTGGAAGAGTCCCTGCGCTATCAAGTGAATTCACCATCCCTGGCGGCATCCCGCCTCGGCGCGACTCATGCGCTCGCCGGCACCCTCGCCAGCCGCGGCGGCCGGTTGACTGTCCGCGCCTCCGTGCAGGAGATTGCGAGCGGCGCCTCGATCCGGCAATTCGAGGGACGGTTCCTACCCGCCGATCTGGCCTCGCTGGCCACATCCCTGGCAGGAGTTGTCACTTCCGCCTTTCGTTTACCGAGCGCCCCTCCGGTCTCCATACGGCCTGACGCCTATCCGGCTTACGCGGCCGGACTCGCCGCCCTTCGACGGGACGTTTCCTCAACGGATGCCGCCATCGGGTCCTTCCAGGCCGCGCTGGCGCTGGATCCGCGCTCGCCCCTGATTCTCGCGGGGCTTGCCGAAGCCTGCATCCAAAAGTACTTGACTGTCAGGGATCCGCTCCTGCTTCGAGACGGGGCGTCCTTGGCCCGCGAGGCCGAGACCCTCCAGCCTGACTCGGTTCCCGTGCTGCTCGTGCTCGGCAGAGTTGAGGTCGCCCAGGGAGAGACCGATCGCGCGATGGAGCGTTTTCGCCGGGCCGCCGAACTGGAGCCGGACAACTACGAGGTCTGGGTGCGCTCCGGAACCGCTCTTGGTAGCGCCGGTCGAAACGCCGACGCGATGAGTGCGTTTCAGAAAGCGATTCGCCTCGCTCCCGGCTATTTCGCCCCGCATCTCTCCTTCGGCGCGTTTTGCTTCCGCTCGGGATTGCACGCCCAGGCCGTCGAGGAGTACCGCGCGGTGACTCGCCTCGCTCCGGAACTCGCGGAAGGATACGCTTCTCTCGGCGGCGCGCTGGTTGCCGCGGGGCAGGATAAAGAAGGTGAGCGACAGCTTCGGCGGTCGATCGAGTTGCGCGAGACCAGGGGCGCGCTGAACAACCTGGGCGTGCTGCTTCGTTACCAGCATCGTGATGAAGAGGCAATACCCGTCCTGGAACGCGCCCTCAAGGTCGGCGCCGACGATCCCGGCCTGAGGCTCAATCTCGCCAACGCCCTTCGGCGCACGGGCCGACCTGGCGATGCCCGCGCGCACGTTCGGCGCGCTGAAGAGATGTCCCGCGCCACCCTCCGGCAGAATCCGCGAGACGCGGCCGCGCGCGCGCGGCTGGCATTCTGCATGGTCTATCTCGGGATGGCGGCTGTCGCGGCCGATGATGCTCTCCAGGCCGCCCGTCTCGCGCCCACTGACTATTCGGTCCTGTACTGGGCCGTGATGACGTTCGAGGCCCTCGGCCGGCGCGCCGAGGCATTCCCCCTCCTCTCGGCGGCCACCCCGGAACAATTGCGGGACCTGTGGCGACAGCCCGATTTATCGGCGTTCGCCCGCGACCGCAGATTCCAAGCGTTACTGCAACAAACAGAGGCGCCGCAGGCGCAGAACAAGGAGCCCATAGTATGGCGGAAGTAATTGAAATCAGGTACGACGGTACTCCCACCGGTCAGGTCGGCCTCAGGCCGCGCAAAGTCGCTCTCAACGAAACGTTCCGAGTCGTTTGTCTCGATCCGGCCGATAGCGCCAGCATTCAGTTTGTTGGCCGAACTCCGCTCGAGGACGGCAGAATGACGGCGAGCATGAACGAGGACTTGAAAGCAATTAAGAAGGGCAGGTTCGCGTTCACTTGTACGATTGTCCGGAAAGGCGTGCCTATCACGATCGGCAAGCCGGGCGATGGGACGATCGGCGGAGAGATTGAAGTGATCGGATAGTGAGATTAACTTATCGGAACGCTCCTGCCTTATGCCGCTCAACGCTGGGCGTTTTGCGTCAGGTGACGCCGGACGCCCAGCTTCCGGATGGCCGTCAACCGCCCACAATCCGAAGCGGTGTGTGGTGATGGCTCGGGCCACGTTCGGCAGCGCCCGCCGCACGTGGTACCCGGGCACCCGCCTCTGACCGCTGCCGCCGCTCAGCAACAACACCAGCGGCTGCATGTCGATGTCTCCGCCATTGCAGCCCATCCCCGAGCGGCCTGTGCCTCTGAGCGATTCCTTAAGAATCGCAGCCGGAGCCGCCAGGCGACCCGCACTCATTCCACAGCCTTTCCCAATTCCAGATCCCGTACGCCGCGCGAGCACACACACCTGCCCGCGATGGTGGGCTTCGTGAGAAAGTATGTAGCACAGCATTTCAGGCCAACCGGCCAAGGCGGAGCCCAGGCGTCTCTGCGAAGCTTCTCGACGCGGCCCCCACAACCGCTGGGCGCTTCAGCGAGCATCTCCGTGCAGCGAGCGGTGATCTCGGCCAATCCCGCACGGGCCTGCCGCGGCGTGTAGAGCTGTCGCGGAACCCTCAAATGAGGAGTTGTAAGCCGGACCCACTTGGAGCGGACATTGTGAATGTGCGTGAAGATCGCCGCAATGGCGCGGACTTTGCCGGGCGGTCTGGCTCTCCAGGCGCTAGGTGCGCCATACATCTTTTTCTGTTGACCGCCTACAGGAATATCGAATACACTGCTCTTGTAGGTCACCTAATGGGAAGTGGGAAGACAGACAAGGCGGAGGTCCTCCAGGGCACGCTAATCCTCCTCGTCCTCCGAACGCTCGACGCCCTCGGACCGTTGCACGGCTACGGCATCGCGCGCCGGATCGAGCAGATCAGCAGAGAGTTGTTGCAACTCAACCAGGGCACGCTCTACCCGGCTCTCCTCCGAATGGAGCAGGAAGGATGGATCGCCTCCAAATGGGGCGCGTCCGAGAAGAACCGCAAGGCGAGGTTCTACTCCATCACCGCAGCCGGGCGGAGACGGCTCGCGAAAGAAACCGAGAATTGGCGGCGCATGTCGT
>CAYPUQ010000278.1:0-8736 GCA_964413655.1 uncultured Solibacteraceae bacterium
TTCTCGTAGGCCCGCGTGCGCATCATGATCTCGTTCGTCTCGTTGTTCATACCCCAAGCCGGAACCAGGATCACTTGCGCGCCCTTAATCGCCAGGATTCGCGACGTCTCGGGCAACTGCCGGTCCATGCAGATCAGCGTGCCCCAGCGGCCGAATGGAGTATCCACCACGGTGAACTCGCTGCCCTTTGTGTTGAATGGCTCGTCATCGGCCGTGTGGGTTTTCGAATAGAGATTGCCGATCTCGCCTTCCGGAGTGAGCATCGCGACGGAGTTGCGCATCTCGTCGCCGCGCCTTTCGGCGAAACCAAGCACCAGAAAGATCTTCAACTCTCTCGCCAGCGTTTTGGCGCGGCGGAGGAACGGTCCGTCCACCGGCTCGCCCGCGTCGAAGTAGCGTTCCCGCGTCAAGTCCTTGTTCGCGCTTTGGTTGCCGACGTAGCCTTCCAGGAAGCCCTCCGGTGTCACAACTACTTGCGCCCCTTTTGCGGCCGCCTGGCGGGTGTACTCGGAAAGCTTTGCGAAATTCGCTTCTTTGTCCCAGCGTTTGGGCATCAGCCGAAGCCCCGCCACTGTGAAGGAGTTCGCGTCTTCACAGGCGGCGGTTCCGGCCATCGATAGAAACGCCAGGAGGGTCAGAATCGCAAACATTTGACAGTCCCTGTCTGGTTGATCATGATAGCTCAACCGGTCCCCGCGAGGACGTGGCGCACGTTCTTAACGTGCCGTGTCCGCACTCATTGCGGACACAATTGCCGCCGCCAAACCCGGTCCGCCATCAACCGCCTGTGATACCTTCGTGGGTGTGAGGGCACGTTTGTCGATGGCGCTGCTGCTGGCCGGGTCGCCGGCGGCATCCGAAGTCAGTTTCAACCGCGATATCCGGCCGATCATGGCCGACACCTGCTTCCGCTGCCACGGTCCCGACAAGAACACCCGCATGGCCGGCCTCCGCCTCGACATCCGCGAGGAAGCGCTCAAACCCTCGGCCTCCGGCGCAATCCCCATCGTCCCCGGCGACCCCGCCGAAAGCGCCATCGTCCAGCGCGTCTTCGCCACCAAACCGGCCCTCCTGATGCCGCCTAAGTACGCGCACAAGGAACTCAGCGAAGCGCAGAAAGAGACCATCCGCCAGTGGGTCGCCGAAGGCGCCAGATACGAAGGCCACTGGGCCTACCAACCCGTGCGCCGGCCCGCCGTCCCGCGGGTCGCAGGCACCATCCGCAACCCGGTCGATGCCTTTATCCAGGACCGCCTCGCGCGCGCAGGACTCAAACCCGCGCCCGAAGCCGACCGCCACACACTGATCCGCCGCGTCTCGCTGGACCTTACCGGCCTGCCGCCAACCCCTGCCGAGGTCGATGCCTTCGTCAACGACAACGCCCCCAACGCCTACGAGAAGCTGGTGGACCGCCTGATGGCCTCCCCCCGGTACGCCGAGAAACAGGCGATCCATTGGCTCGACGCCGTCCGCTACGCCGACACCTGCGGTTTCCACGGCGACAATATCTTCCCCGCCTGGCCCTACCGCGACTACGTGCTGAAGTCCCTCCGCGACAACAAGCCGTTCGATCAATTCACCCGCGAGCAGCTCGCCGGCGACCTCATGCCCAACGCGGCGCCCGAACAAATCGTCGCCTCCGCCTACAACCGTCTGAACCGCACCTCCGCCGAAGGCGGCATCCAGCCCAAGGAATACCTCGCGAAATACGCGGCGGACCGCGTGCGCACCACCAGCTCCGTCTGGTTTGGCGCCACCATGGGCTGCGCCGAATGCCACGATCATAAGTTCGACCCGATCACTGCGAAGGACTTCTACTCGATGAAGGCGTTCTTCGCCGACATCGAAGAGACGGGTCTGGTGCCCGACAAGGGGGCGAGAGCGTGGGGCACTCAGCTTGCACTACCCGACGAAGCGCAGAAGTCAAGGCTGGCGGATCTCGACAAACGCATCGAGGAAACCGGTCTGCGCTTGAGCGCCGCGGTGTGGCCGCTCATCGACCGCCGCGCCGAATTAGAAGAGGACCTCGAACGCCGGTACCACGCCGGCGAACTCGCCTGGCGATTCCAACGGCCCATCACCGCCGAATCGGCTCGTGGAGCGGTCCTCAAGATCTACAATGACGAACTCGTTACAGCGCAGGTGAACGAACGCGCCAGCATCGTCACCAAGGAAGTGCCCGGTCAAGGTCTGATTGTCGCCGGCGGGCCGAACCCGGACAACGAAATCTACACCGTCACATTGAAGCCCGGACCCGGCGTCTGGACGGCGCTTGGCATCGAGGTGGTACAGGATGAAAGTCTGCCGGGCGCGCGGGTCGCCCGCGGCGCGGACCGCTTCGTGCTCACCGGCGTCGAACTGGAGATCGCCGGCAAAGGCTGGGTGCCGCTCATCCTGGCCGCCAGTAACCTGTCGCCGCCCATCCCCGATCTCCCCGACATGGCTGCCATCGACGGTAACCCGAAGACCGGCTGGGGCATGTCACGGTACGGCGAAGTCCGCAGCCCCTTCTTGTCGCTCCGGTTTGGCGAAAAGATCGCGACGGACGCCAACACCGAGTTGAACGTGCGCCTGCGCCACGATTCCGAATACCGCCGCGCCACCATCGGGCGATTCCGCCTCGCGCTGTCAGCGGCCGGGCACTCCTGGCCCGGCGGCGACGGCTCGGCGCCAAACTCCGATGGCGCGAAGAAAGGCTCGATGGGCGTTTCGGACGATGCCGTCAAGGCGTTCGCAAAATCGGCCGCCGAGCGGACCGAAAGCGACCGTCACGCAATCTGGGATCACCTGGTGTGGTCGTCGCCCACCGTGCAGCCGCTGATCGTCGAACTCGCCCGCCTCGAAGCCGAGCGCTCTCTGCTCGACTCGTCGATCCCGCGCGTCGTCGTCACCGTTGCCACCGAGCCAGGCGAAACGCGCATCCTGCCCCGCGGCAACTGGATGGACGATTCCGGCCCGATCGTCGAACCCGCCGTGCCGGAGTTCCTCGCCACGCTCGACACCAACGGCCGCCGTGCCACCCGCCTCGATCTCGCCGAGTGGATCGTATCGAAGGAAAATCCGCTCACAGCACGCGTCTTCGTCAACCGGACGTGGCGCCAATTCTTCGGCACGGGATTCTCAAAGGTGCTGGACGACCTCGGATCGCAAGGCGAGTGGCCCACGCATCAGGAACTGCTCGACTGGCTCGCCGCCGGGTTCATGGACGGATGGGACATGAAGAACGTGGTGCGGACCATCGTCCTCAGCCACACGTACTGCCAGACCTCGCTCGGGAGCAAAGAGGCCGAAGCGAGGGACCCGGATAACCGCCTACTGGCGCGGCAAAGCCGCTTCCGCGTCGACGCCGAAGTCGTTCGCGACATCGCGTTGTCGGTCTCGGGCCTGCTGGTGGAGAAGTTCGGCGGCCCGAGCGTGCGGCCCTATCAGCCGGAAGGCTACCTCGCCGCGTTGAACTTCCCGAAGCGCGAGTACGCCGAAAGCCACGGCGACGGCCTCTATCGCCGCGGTGTGTACACGCTCTGGCAGCGCACGTTCCTCCACCCCACCCTCGCCACCTTTGACGCCCCCTCGCGCGAAGAGTGTACGCTGAACCGCGTGAACTCGAACACGCCGCTGCAGGCGCTGGTCCTGTTGAACGATCCCATCTACATCGAGGCCGCGCGCGTGTTCGCGCAAAACATCCTCCACGACGGCGGCGCCGGCCTGGACACCCGGATCGATTGGGCATTCCGGCGCGCGGCCGGCCGGACACCATCAGCCGCCGAACGTCGCATCCTCGCGGGGCTGTATGAACGGAACCTGCGGCGCTTCGCGCGCGATCCGCAATCCGCGATCGAATTCGTGAGTACCGGGGAAGCGCCGGCCGCCGGAGGCGTCAACGTGCCCGAACTGGCGGCGATGACGACAGTAGCCCGCGCCATTCTCAATATGCACGAGACCATCGCGAGGAACTGAGATGAAGAACGAGATTTGCAGACGGACCTTTCTGGGACGGGGCGCGGCCGGCTTGGGCTTGATTGCGCTGAACTCGCTGCTCCCCCGCGCGCGGGCGGCGAGCGGCGTGGTCGACCCGCTGCACCATGCGGCCAAGGCCAAGCGCGTGATCTTCCTCTATCAGGCCGGCGGCCCCTCGCACCTCGAAACCTTCGACAACAAGCCCACCCTCGCGAAGATGCACGGCAAGGGGATGCCCGAGAGTTTTACCAAGGGCCAGCAGATCGCGCAATTGCAGGGCAGGCCGCTGATCTGCTTCGGCCCGCAGTACGGTTTCCAGCGCTTCGGCCAAAGCGGGCAGGAGATCTCGGAACTGTTCCCGCGGATCGGCGGGATCGCCGACGACATCTGCATCGTGCGGTCGATGTGGACCGAACAGATCAACCACGATCCGGCGCACACGCTGATGAACTCCGGGTCGATCATTACGGGCCGCCCCAGCATGGGCTCGTGGATCCTTTACGGCTTGGGCGCCGAGACGGAAGACCTGCCGGGCTTCGTCGTGCTGATGTCGTCGGGCCGCGGCGGGCAGATGCAGCCAATCGCCGCGCGTCAATGGTCCGCCGGCATCCTGCCATCCAAGTATCAGGGCGTGAAACTGAACTCGATCGGCGATGCCGTGCTCTACATTCAGAATCCGCGCGGGCTCGGCGTGGAAGTGCAGCGCGACTCGATTGAGTCGATCAACGCCCTGAACCGCGAGCAGCACAAGCGCCTCGACGACCCGGAGATTCTCACGCGCATCGCGCAATACGAGATGGCGTTCCGGATGCAAACCTCGGTGCCGGATCTGGTGGATTTCCGCGACGAACCGAAGAGCGTTCTCGATATGTACGGCGCCGCGCCAGGCGACGGATCGTTTGCGTCCAACTGCCTGCTGGCTCGGCGACTGGCCGAGCGGGGCGTCCGCTTCATCCAGCTTTATCACCGCGACTGGGACCATCACGGCCAGGTGAAAGACAACATGAAGCTGAAAGCCGAGGAGACTGACGGGCCCACCGCCGCGCTGATCCGCGACTTGAAGCAGCGCGGCATGCTCGACGACACACTCGTCGTGTGGGGCGGCGAGTTCGGCCGCACGCCCATGTCGCAAGGCGGCGACGGCCGCGACCATCACATCAAGGGCTTCTCCTACATGCTCGCCGGCGGCGGCATCCGCGGCGGCATCACCTACGGCGCCACCGACGAGCTGGGCTACGCGGCGGTCGAAAACCCCGTCAGCGTCCACGACTTCCACGCCACAATGCTCCACCTTCTGGGCATCGACCACCTCCGCCTGACCGTGAAGTTCCAGGGCCTCGACGTTCGCCTCACCGGCATCGCCGGGCAGCTAGTCAAAGGCATCCTCGCGTAACGCGGCGACCCCCCGAGCCCACCTCATGGAGTCGGATCGAAGGTCCAGTGCCACGGCTCGTCCGGCAGCGGACCCGTAAAAGTACCGGCTCGGCTGGACCGCATCCGCCAGTTTGCGTGCCCACCTGAGTCACCAACACCAACAGAAGAGCCCGCAGCAACGAAGTCAGCACCCGCTCTCAAACGGTTCCGGAACGAATAGCGACTGCCCAGCACCGTCATCGTCGAAACTCTTGAACACCGTCGGTTCGCCGAGTTTTGCGACGCCTGCAAAAGTATCGCTACATCGGATCGTGTTACGGTTCGCCGGGCGTCGGTAAAACGCTTTCAGCGCGTCATTACGCCAATTGGGACAACGTGCAGGCATATTGGAACCATCAGTGCCAGACCAAGGCGCTCCTCTAGGAGATCACCCGCCAACCCGCGCGGCCTTTACATGCGGGCGGGAAAGGGCCGCACATTCGGCCACGGCCAGAAGAGCGAGAGCTGCTTTCGTCCGGGTTGAAAGAGTAACATGGATCTGGACGAAGCACGGCTGTGCCAAGTCAGCCTAGTACGTCTATAATTACAATACGGAGGCGCTGTAATGAAAATCCGAGTTGGTTTCAAGGAATCGGCGTTTGCATCAGCTTTCTTCCTGACGATTGGCGGAACACTCCTCGCTCAAGAGTTCTCCGCGCTCGTCAGCCGCCTGGAAGCGGAGAAAGCGGGCTTCGCCAAGCGTCAGCGAACACTGCTTGAGGATCGGTACGATCTCGCGGACCGCCCTGCGCAAGGCGTCACTATGTCCAAGGGAAAGCCAGTCCAGGCCGGCGTGCGCGTGAAGCTGCCCCAAGGCGTGACATGGGATCAGCTTGCCGCCCAGTCGCCCGAGGACATCAAGAGCAAGAATCTCTGGCCGGCCGGTTTTTATCCTTTGCCTCACCCCCATCACGAGGCTGGCGGCATGATCTTCCCGAAGACCTTGATCGATGAGACGAAACGGCAGACCGGGCGTGACTTGGCGCGTTTCGACCTCGACTTTGATCTACCCGACCACCTCCTGCCCGAGTTCCCGGCACCGATCTATCTGACGACGCGGCCGGATCTCGGCGACGTCTCCAAGGGTCAGTTAGTGACGCTCGCCAATTTCAACGACCTGTTCAAAGACATCTTGAATCCCAAGCAACTGGAAGGCTTACGGCTGCTGGTGACGCCGTTTCCGCAACAGCAGTTCAACGCCACCGAGGACCGCCGCGCTCTCACTGCTCACCAGGGCGTTACGTGCTTCGACTGCCATGCCAACGGACACACGACGGCGGCGACGCACACCGTCGGCGACATTCGCCCGAACGAGCACCGCCATCGCATCGACACTCCGACCCTGCGCGGCGTCAACATTCAGAGGCTATTCGGTTCCCAGCGGGCGATGAAGAGCGTCGAGGACTTCACCGAGTTCGAGCAGCGCGCCGCGTATTTCGACGGCGACCCGGTGCAGGCCCAACGCAAGGGGGTCAACATCCTCGAGCGTGGCAGCCAGGTTCAGGCAATGGCCGAAATGCAGAACATCCTCGACTTCCCGCCGGCGCCGAAACTGAACGTGCTTGGCAGGCTTGACCCGGCCAGGGCAACCCAGAACGAGCTCCGCGGCCAGGACCTGTTCTTCGGCAAGGCCCAGTGCGCCGCTTGCCACCCAGCGCCGTACTATACCGATAACCTGATGCACAATTTGCGTGTGGAACGCTTCCACCCCGAGCGAATGATCAACGGCCGCATATCGTCCGCCGACGGCCCCATCAAGACGTTCCCTTTGCGGGGCCTGAAGGACTCACCTCCGTATTTGCACGATAACCGTCTGCTCACAATCGAAGACTCCGTGGAGTTCTTCAACATAGTACTCGGCGTCAAACTGACCACAGAGGAGAAGGCCGACCTGGTCGCCTTCCTGCGAACGCTTTAGGCGGTGACAAAGCGGACTACGCTTTCGCTGATTGCAGGCTTACTCGATCAGAAAATGGTTAGCTCCTGGATGACGCGCTACTCGGACCCTTGAGGCCCGGGCCATTATCGGTCGGCGGTCCAGGAGGGCCGCGACGGATGGCAAAGAAGCATTCAGGAAAGCGGGGCCTGCGCGCCCCCAAAACAGTGTTGCGGCTGGCTGACCTGGACCAAGCCAAATCAGCGGTTCTGAACAGCCTCAGTTCGACGGATGCTCAGCGAGGATACCGGCACGCGATCGAGGAGTTCATCGAATGGTACTGCTCGGAGCCGCGGCTCTCTTTCAGCAAGAGCGTCGTCCTCCGGTACCGTATCCACCTGGAGTCTCGGCACCTGGCGTCCGGCACGATCAACCTCCGCCTCGGCGCAGTGCGTCGTCTCGCCTACGAGGCGTCCGATTGCGGGCTGCTAAGCCCGGACCTCGCCGCTGGCATACGACGCGTCAAAGGAGTCAAGAAAATCGGCGTCCGACTCGGCAGGTGGCTGACGGCGGAACAGTCGCAGCAGCTCTGGAATGCGCCTGACGCTCAGCAGTTGAAGGGCAAACGGGATCACGCACTCTTAACCGTCCTCCTCGCCTGCGGGCTTCGACGGCACGAAGCGGCCAATCTGGATTTCGGTCACATCCAGCAGCGGGAGGAACACTGGGCAATCGTCGACCTGAAGGGGAAGGCAGGTCATACCAGAACAATACCGATGCCGGGCTGGGTTAAGGCCTTGCTGGATGACTGGCTTCGGACCGCCAACCTGAACGCCGGGAAGCTGTTTCGGCGGGTTAACAAGTACGGGAAGGCCTGGGGTGAGGGTCTCACAGAAAAGGCCGTGTGGCACGAGGCTGGCACCTCACGATCTCAGGCGGACATGTGCTCGGCTGTGTCATACGGCGGGCGGAGAACTGGAACAGATTCAGTTCCTGCTCGGGCATGTCTCGATCCAGACTGCCGAGCGATACCTCGGCTGCAAGCAGCGCATTCGATCAGCCGTGAACGACCGGATCGGCATCGAGCCCGAGGGCTGACGCGGCCGGACGCCGCGTCCGGGTTGCCGACCAACCGGGAGTGGGCGCGCCCAGCTTCGCGAGCGACAACTGTTACTTCAACCAATTGACCCGATCGAGACACACTGGAACCATGACGAGCAAGAAACAGGCGCGGGTCATCATTAGGTCGCTTTGGGAAAAGTCGGGTTCTTGATCAAATCGGCAGCGAACTTACGCATAAATGCGGTGCTGGCACGTTCCTTCATTATGCTCAAGGTTCCATTATTCGACAGAAACAACTCTCGTTTCTCAAAGCTGCTAGAGTGACGTGAGACCACGTACAGCCACCAGAAACCACCAGCGAGTAGGCGGAAGCATCTATGACCGGAGATTCGAATAGGATCGGGTGGCATAATGACTTGCCGAACTTC
>CAYPUQ010000279.1:0-8608 GCA_964413655.1 uncultured Solibacteraceae bacterium
CCCGCCCTCCACTCTGCCGCCGCCCGGGTCCGCCGTAAGCTCGTGCGCGGTGAGCACAACTATGCCCAAAACGGGTTCAGCCCAACCACTCACTCACACCGAACCACTTCACCCCCGAGTTCCCCCAAAACCAAATGCTCCCCCGTCGTACTGGGATGGACGGAGAACAACGTCGGAACCATCGCGTTCGAACTGCCGCCGCTGGCGGCTTTCAGTTGAAACGCCGAAGGATGTCTTCACTGTGCTTCCGTCCGCGTTCGCTTTGGTGGTCGCGGCGAACCTGGTGACCAGCCGCATCGTCTACCACTTCAGCGCCGAGCATGGCCCACTTCCTCCACGCGGCGGTCCTCGCCGGCATCCTGTGGATCGTCGTTGCGTTGGCGCCCGGCTGCCGGCTCTACGCCGCGCCGTACCTCCACCGCGAGTGGATACGTCCGGCCTTCGAGCCGCTCGCTCGCGCCCGCGGCCCGTTGCTCCAGAAGTAGCGCGGCAGTGGAAGGCCATCTTCTCGAATCGATATACTCTCGATCTATGCTCAACCGGCGCGAATTCGTTGCCTCGCCGTTGGCCGTTGCTCAGTCGCCCGCTCCGAAGCGGCTGATCTGGGATGTTCACTGCCATCTGACCTCCGCGATCGGCGCCAGTCCGGAGCAGCGGATGGAATACCTGATCCGGTTCATGGACCGGCTGAGCATCGAGCGCGTCATGCTCTCTCTCGGATACCCGCTGCTCGCCGACCCTTCCGCGGACCAATTGCGGGAGGAAAACAACCAGGTGCTGAGGGCCATCCAGCGCTGGCCCGGCCGGACTTTGGGCTTCGTCTATCTCAATCCGAACCAACTCGCCTTCAGCCTCGAAGAATTCGATCGATGTGTTCGCGATGGCCCGATGGCCGGCGTGAAGTTGTGGGTCGCGAAGCGCTGCAACGCGCCCGAACTGGATCCAATCGTCGAGCGCGCCACGGCCGTGCGGGCGCCGATTTTACAACATACCTGGTTTAACCTGAGGGGCAACCTGCCCGGCGAATCCACACCGAACGATCTGGCGGAACTTGCCAGGCGGCATCCCAAGGCGATGTTTATCGACTCGCACACTGGCGGCGACTGGGAACTTGGAATCCGCGCGATTCGCCCGGCGAAGAACGTCGCCACGTGCGTCGCCGGATTCGACCCCACCGCCGGGATGGTGGAGACAGCCGTTCGCGAACTCGGGGCGGAACGGGTGATATTCGGCAGTGACGCGGCGGGCCGGAGTTTTGCCTCGCAACTCGGGAAGGTGATGGGAGCGGAGATTTCGGAATCGGACCGCGCGCTGATCCTTGGACAAAACCTTCGCCGCATCCTCACGCCGATTCTGCGGGCGAAAGGCCGGCAACTGTGATCACCGATGTGAACGTGAATCTTTCACGCTGGCCGTTCCGTCGCTTGCCGGGCGACGAAACCACATCCCTGGCGGCGAAATTGCGAAAGAACGGCGTCACGCAAGCCTGGGCGGGCAGCTTCGACGGTGTCTTTCACAAAGACATCGCGGCGGCCAATGCCAGGCTCGTCGCGGAATGCCAAAAACACAGCGGCTTGCTGTTGCCCTTTGGCTCGGTCAACCCGAAACTGCCGGATTGGGAGGAAGACCTCCGCCGTTGCCACGAACAATACGGGATGCGGGGCATTCGCCTGCATCCCAACTATCACGGATACCAGCTCGACGACCCGGCTTTCGGCCAGTTGCTAAGGCTGGCGGCGAGCCGAAACCTGGTCGTTCAACTCGCCCTCTGCATGGAAGACGAGCGCACCCAGCACCCGCTGATGAGAGTGCCGCCTGTTGACATCGCACCGCTGGCCGGAGCGGCCGCCGCCGAGCCTCGCCTGAAACTGGTTCTTCTGAATTGCTACCCGCAATTGCCGGTCGAGCGGTTGCAGCCCCTCAGTGCGGCCGGCCAGGTTTTCTTCGATACATCGATGGTTGAGCGCACCGGTGGCATCACCAGGCTCGGCGAGCAGGTGTCCGCGGCGCGCGTCCTGTTTGGTTCCAACTATCCGTTCTTCTACTTCGAGTCAGCCTTGTTGAAAGTCCAGGAGGCCGGGCTCACGGCGACCGGGCAGGCAGCACTATTCGAGGGAAATGCTGAGCGATTACTGGATGGTTGAAGCCCGGAAACAGGACTGGAAGCGGAAACGATCCGCGGGCGAAGGACACCATCCACGCCGGGGGCGTGCTCTGGATGGTGAGCCAAAAACAGGCACTCCTATATCATCCGCGCCAAAGGACTGCGGCTTGGGCCGGCGCGCGGAGGGTGCCCGGCGCAGCGTCCTGGTGGAATTGACGCCCAAAGCGAAGCGCCTCATCGAGGCGATCTGGGGCCGACCGGTCAAGCCGGGAACGCCGCGACTGGGCAAAAAGGGCAAGCGGTCACGCCCGCGCCCGCGCCCCGTTGCTCCAGAAGTAGACTGAAGGTCTATGCTGCCGTTCCGCGTCCTGCGCGTTGCTCTGGTCTGCGCCGTGTTCGCTTTCGGCGCGGAGAAGACGCCGCTCGATCTCTACGTCGAGAAGCCCGATCCGGCCTATGAGTACAAAGTCGCCACGACGCTGGAGCGCGATGGCCTCACGGCCGCGATCCTGTCCATGACCTCCCAGACGTGGCTGACGCCCGGCCAAGTGGACCGCACCCGGTGGGAGCACTGGGTGACCGTGGTCCGGCCGGCCGAAGTGAAGACGAACATCGGCCTGCTGTTCATTGGCGGCGGCGCGAACGACGGCAAACCGCCGCGGCCCGATGCGAACATCCTCCGCATCGCTCGCGAGGTGGGCGCGGTCGTCACCGAGTTGCGCATGGTCCCAAATCAGCCGCTCGAGTTTCACAAGGACGGCAAGAAACGTTACGAAGACGACCTGATCGCCTACGGTTGGGACCAGTTCCTGCGCAGCGGCGATGCGAACTGGCTCGCCCGCCTGCCGATGACCAAGGCTGCCGTGCGCGCCATGGACACAGTGACCGATTACTGCCGCCAGCAGGGGATCACGGTGGATAAGTTCGTCGTCGCCGGCGCCTCCAAGCGCGGCTGGACCACCTGGACCACCGGCGCGGTGGACAAACGCGTCGTCTCGGTTGTGCCGATCGTGATCGACCTGCTGAACGTCGTCCCGTCGTTCGAGCATCACTGGCGCGTCTACGGGTTCTGGTCGCCGGCCATCAAGGATTACGTCGAACACGGCATCGTGGATTGGACCGGCCGGCTCGAGTACGACGAACTACTCCGCATCGTCGAGCCGTATTCGTATCGCGACCGGCTCACGATGCCGAAGCTGATGATCAACGCCAGCGGCGACGAGTTCTTCCTGCCCGATTCGTCGCAGTTCTACTTCGACGGCTTGAAGGGCGAGAAGTACCTGCGCTACGTCCCGAACGCCGGCCACGGATTGCGTGGCACGGACGCGGCCGAGACGCTGCTGGCGTGGTTCTCGGCGATCGTCAACGATCGCGCCCGTCCGAAGTTTTCCTGGAAGAAGGAAAAGAGCGGCGACATCCGCCTCACCGCCGCCGACAAGCCGCAAGAAGTGAAACTGTGGCACGCCGCGAATCCGAAAGCGCGCGACTTCCGGTTCCCGGTGATCAAGGAGGCTTGGATGGGCGCGCCGTTGGAGCCGAAGGGGAACACGTACGTCGGCCGTGTGCCGAAACCCGCCGAGGGCTACGCTGCCTTCTTCCTGGAGCTCACCTATCCTTCGGGCGCCAGCGCGCCGTTGAAGTTCACCACCGAGGTCAGCGTGGTGCCGGATACGTACCCTTTCCCGCGGTTCCAGCCGGACCCATCGAAGCTACCCCCGGTCCGCGAAATCCGCGTCAAGTAGACCGTTCCACGCCGGCAGGATAATAGTGGACATGAAGAGTCGTGGCCGCTTTCTGCTTTCTTCCGTGGGCGTGTCTTTCGCTTTTGCCTGGCTGGCCTGGCCGGCGGCCGTCGACAAGCAAGCTGCCGGCAAGGAACTGCTCCAGCTTCTGGAGGACGCCACGCTGGCGTCGGGCAACAAGAACGCCCTCAAGAAGATCGAGCGGGCCCGCGAACTGGTGGACCAAGGCGCCGATCTCACCGCGCGTGGCGAGCGCGGGCGCACCGCTCTGCACTGGGTCGCCATCGGCAGCACACAGTCGTCGAATAAGAAGGTGCAGGAAGCGTATCGCGAACTCGCCGAGGACCTGATCGAGTTCGGGATCGACGTCAACGCCGAGGACGATTACGGCAATTCAGCGCTCGACTGGGAAGAGGTCAGTCCCGAGCAGGGCCTTCACTACGTTCTCCTCCAGGCCGGCGCCGAACGGGGACGCAGCCACAACGAGACGAACCGGATGATCGCCTATGTCGGCGAATTGCGGGCGCTGGCCGCGAAGAGCGATTGGAACGCGCTACGGAAGACGCTGGATGCCGGCGTCCCGGCGGGGACTACGATTCCAGTTCGGCTCACCACGCCGGTGAGCAGCAAGATGTCTCGCAGCGGCGTGCCGGTGAGGGCGGTTGTCATTGCGCCGGTTTACGACGGCGGCCGCGTGGTTCTTTCTCCCTATACCGAGGTGGAGGGGACGGTGCTGCTGGCGCGTCCGGCGTCGAACCGGAATGTGCGCGCCGATCTGGCGATCGACTTGACGACGTTCCTCCACGCCGACGGAAACAGGACTGCGCTGGCGACGCGCGTGATGGAAGTGCGGAACGCGCGGGAGACCGTGAGCCACGGGCACATCATTGGGCCACCGTTTCCGCACCAGGCGGTCCGCAAATGGATGTGGGGTGTTCGCGGTGTCGGTTTCGTTCTTCCGGGCGTCTCCGAGGGGTTCCGCTGGGCGACCGAAGTGTACAATTACACGCTCCATCGCGAGATTGAATACGCCGACGGCGTGGAGTTATTTCTCAAGGTCACTGTTCCCGAACAGCTTGGCACGAAGGCGCCGCAAACGGGGTGGGAGGAGATCCGGCCGTCCGGGCCACTTGAGGAACTTGTGCGCGCACAGCCCTTGCGGGTGAGGACGCCGAGCGGCGAGCCGTCCGACATCACGAACCTGCTGTTTCTCGGCCCGGCGCAGGATATCGAGACGGCGTTCCAGCAAGCGGGTTGGGTGGAGGCCAGGGACAGTGGCGTGGTGACCGGCCTGCGCAGCTTCGCCGCCGCGCTGCGCAAGAGCGGGTTCGACGAGGCGCCGTTTTCGAAGCTCCTGCTCGATGAGAAGGAGCCGGACTACGAATATCAGAAGAGCCTCAACACGGTCGCCAAGCGTCACCATTTGCGGATCTATAAGCGCCCGGAGAAGCACCAGGGTCAGGATGTGTGGATCGCGTCGGCGACGCACGACATTGGTATCGGCGTGGGCCGCAGGGGCACGCACTGGTACCACCTGATCGATCCCGAGATCGACCTTGAGCGCCAGAAGATCGCCGACGATCTACTGTTCACGAAGGTGGCCCGCGGTTACTCGCTGGTCGAGCGCCCGGAAGCGCCGCAGGAAGCCGAAAACGCGACCGGCGACACCATCCGCACCGATGGCCGGATGCTGGTGTTGCACATGGGTGAGAAGCTGCTTGCGGCCCGCTAGCGAATCGGGGCCGGTGTTCAAGTCGCCAAGCTGCCGTCCTCCGAGAGCGGCAGCCCAACCGCGGCGCCTGAGAGGCTCCTCCTCCTGAGCCTCTCAAGCAAAACCTTTTCAGGTTTCTTTTGGGGCAGCCTCTCCTCCCGACAGGCTGCCCCTTGGCCGGCTCAGCACGAGGGGGTGTGCCGGGCCAGCCATCCGATTGTGATGCCCTTCAATTGTGTAGGCGACAAGATGCGCCTTTGCGGCTCAAACCGCTCAAATCGCGGGTTGTGGCCAGTCCACCTGGTGTGATCTACTGACGGCATGAACGCCTTTCGCACGCTGCCAGTGTTGGCGCTCGCGGCTTCGATGGCCTCGGCACAGGTGAAAGTCACCAAGGGCGACGGCCGCGCCGATGTGACCATCGACGGCAAACCGTTTACGTCGCTGTTTTTTGGCCCTGAGACGACTAAGCCGTACCTGCATCCGCTTCGCGCGGCATCGGGAACGATCGTGACGCGGATGTATCCGATGGAGGAAAAGGAAGGCGAGGTCAAGGATCACGTCCACCATCGCGGCCTGTGGTTTAGCCACGGAGACGTGAACGGCGTCGATTTCTGGGGCAA
This sequence comes from uncultured Solibacteraceae bacterium, assembly GCA_964413655.1. GTDB lineage: Bacteria > Acidobacteriota > Terriglobia > Bryobacterales > Bryobacteraceae > CAYPUQ01. Next base: position 6,181 of record CAYPUQ010000279.1, read on the forward strand.
CGACCCGTCGCAACAGGGACCGAAGAAAGGCAAGATCCTTCTGAAGAAGCTCGGCAAGACGGCGTCCGGTAAGAAGGGAAGCGTGGAGGCGTCCTTTGAGTGGGTCGATGCGACCGGCAAAGCCCTCTTGCGCGACGACCGCACTTACTCGTTTCATGGAACCGGCGACCTTCGCGTGGTGGACATCGACCTCCGGCTGACGGGCATCGAGAAGGCGCACTTCGTCGATACGAAAGAGGGCGTGTTCGCCATCCGGCTCGCCACTGAGATGGATGGCAAGCACACCGGGCGCATGGAAAGCTCAGACGGCAAGATCGGCGAGAACGAAGTGTGGGGCAAGCCTTTCCCCTGGGTGGACTACTACGGGAAAGTCGACGGGGAACTGCTCGGCATCGCCATCTTCGATCACCCTTCGAATCCAAAGCACCCGACGCACTGGCACAGCCGCGACTACGGCCTGTTCGCGGCCAATATTTTCGGCGAGCGCGATTTTTACCGCGACAAGTCGCGCGATGGCGGCATGATTCTGGAGCCCGGCCAGACGTGGCGGTTCCGCTACCGCGTCGTGATTCACCCGGGCGATGCCCGGTCGGCCGGGATCGCCCAGCTCTACGAGAAATACAAGGCGGAGAAGTAGGTCGCGGTCCTCACATCTCAAGCCGTCCCTGGTAGACCATATCCTTGAGCCGGAACTCGATCATGCGGTAAGGCATGGTCACCGACGGCAAATAGAGCTCGAATATCAGGCCGCGTGCTTTCGCGTCAACTTCACGAGGAAATACCAGGCGTAGAAATGGGTCGGAGTCCGAAGGCGGGAAGTGCCCGATCATCCTCAGCTTCTTCCGGCCGGCCTTGAGAAAACTGTCCCGCTCCATCCGGCGTGTTTCCTCGGCGTCGGCCAGTTGTTGGCGGTCCGGCAGATCCACCGCGAGAACGATCACCTTTCCGTCGTGCGTCCGCAGGAACTCGCGATACTCTTCCTCGGTAAAGGACATCTCGGCGTTGGCCGGTTTCGAGCGAAGCCGCGCCTGTTCCTCGGCCAGTCGCATCGGGCGCGCAGTCGCCAGGAACATCGCTGTGCCGTTGGTCGCCGCCCACGGGGAATCCGTCAGCAGCCGCTGCAACTCTTCGGGTGTCCAATCGGCGGGTGCCTTCGCCTCCCAATACGGACCCGCGAATAGCAGCAACGCCAGGAAAGCCGGTATCATCATGGCCTTGACAATCATTCTACGGGGTTGAGATGGCAGAACTACATTTTCACGGTCGAAGGGCGCATCAGCTTGAGAACGACCTGGTACGTGTGACCGTCACCGTCGAGGGCGGGCACATCGCGGAGATTCTGCATAAGGCCTCAGAGGTAAACCCGCTTTGGATCCCGCGCTGGCGGTCGGTCGAGCCCTCGACCTACGATCCGGCGAGTCATCCGGAGTATGGCGGTCACGCCGAGAGCCGGCTTCTTTGCGGCCTCATGGGGCACAACCTGTGCATGGACATCTTCGGCGGTCCGACGGCGGCCGAGGCGGCGGCTGGGATGGAGGTACACGGCGAGGGGTCGAATGTGCGGTACGACCTGAAGGTGGTTGGCAGCGAAATGACCTGCCGCGCCGAATTTCCGCTGGCGGCGCTGCGATTCACACGGCGCATCGGCCTGGAGGCGGGGAGTTCCGTGGTGCGGATTCGGGAGACGGTGGAGAACCTCGGCGCGATCGACCGTCCGCTGGCCTGGACCCAGCATGTGTCGATGGGCGCGCCGTTCATCGAGCGCGGCCGGACGCAGTTCCGGGTTTCGGCAACGAAGTCGCGGGTGATCGAATCGGACTTCACCGGCGGCAAAGGCTACCAGGCGACGGGCGCCGATTTCGACTGGCCGCTTTGCCCGCGCCGCGACGGCGGCGTGCAGGATCTAAGCGTGTTTCCGGATCTGGCGGTGTCGGCGGGTTACACGGCACACCTGATGGACCCGGCTCGCGAGCAGGCATTCTTCCTGGCGTGGTCGCCCGCGCGCCGTGCCGTGTTCGGCTATGTGTGGCGGCGGGAGGACTTCCCCTGGCTCGGACGCTGGGAGGAGAACCGCTGCCGCGAGTTTGCGCCGTGGAATGGCGAGGAGTTGACGTGCGGCATGGAGTTTGGGGTGTCGCCGTTTCCGGAGTCGCGCCGGGCGATGGTGGAGCGGGGTAGGTTGTTCGGCGCGCCGTGCTACCGCTGGCTACCGGCGCGCGGATCGGCGGCTGTGGAGTACTGGGCCTTCGTGTCGGAGGCGGACGAACTGCCCGCGAGTGTCGCTATCGACCGCGGCGCGGTCGTGTTCGGCGGGGCGGGCCGCGCGGTCGAGCATCGCCGCCGGTAGCGAGTCACACAGCGACGGAACTCGCGATCTGGGAGGAAGTTGATCAACTGGGAGAAAACGGTTCGGCCTTCGTTCACGCAC